>CAYNVY010000067.1:0-19749 GCA_964400745.1 uncultured Enterobacteriaceae bacterium
TGGCCGCGCAGGCTGGGAAACATCTCGCTCACCGCCATGCCCGCTTCCTTGCGCGATGTGATCGCGTGCAATTCCGCCTGCGGGTGCTGCGCCAGAATGCGCAACAGTTCCACGCCCGTGTATCCGGTGCCGCCGACTATGCCTATCTTGACCATTTCCCGCTCCGTCTCCGTAGGTGATTGTTAGTCTAACAGGCGGTAAGCGCTCCAGAAAAAAACAAAGCCGCCTCGAGAGGCGGCTTTGTCGTGATTCCTGGTCCGGTATTACCGCTTGGAGAACTGCTTTGCACGCCGCGCTTTGTGCAGGCCGACCTTCTTGCGCTCCACTTCTCGCGCGTCGCGCGTGACCAGACCCGCCTTGGACAGGGTCGGTTTGAGCGCGGGGTCATAATCGATCAGGGCGCGGGTCAGACCATGGCGCACGGCGCCGGCCTGTCCGGATTCGCCGCCGCCGTCCACGTTCACCTTGATGTCGAACGTCTGCAGGTGATCGGTCAGCACCAGAGGCTGGCGCACCACCATGCGCCCGGTCTCGCGCGCGAAGTAGTCGTCCAGCGTCTTGTCGTTCACCATGAACTTGCCTTTTCCGGGCTTGATGAACACGCGCGCAACCGATGTCTTGCGCCGGCCGGTGCCGTAGTTGTAGTTGATCTCAGTCATTGCCTAAATCTCCAGCGCTTTGGGTTGCTGTGCGACGTGCGGATGCTCGCCGTCGGCGTATACCTTCAGTTTCTTGAACATGGCGTAGCCTAGCGGCCCTTTGGGCAGCATGCCTTTCACCGCTTTTTCCAGCGCGCGTCCGGGAAAGCGGGCCTGCATTTTGCCAAAACTGGTTTCTGAAATTCCGCCTGGATAGCCGCTGTGGCGATAATAGGTCTTGTCGGCCGCCTTGTCGCCGGTGACGCGCAGCTTCGCCGCGTTGACGACCACGATGAAATCGCCGGTATCCACGTGGGGCGTGTAGATGACCTTGTGCTTGCCGCGCAGGCGCCGAGCGATCTCGACAGCGATGCGACCCAGGACCTTGTCGGCGGCGTCGATCAGGAACCAGTCGCGCTGCACTTCATGCGGCTTGGCGGAGAAAGTTTTCATGGGCTTAGCTGCTTCGCGGAAAAGGGCGTGATTGTAAGCCAAGGGCGCTCGGGTGTCAAACTGAACGGCAGTTTTGGCCGCACCTTTCGGACCGCCTGCTTGCCGCGTGCTTACCCTTGCCGCCATTCGCGTGAAGCCGGCGGAAAGTCCGATTTTGCGGTGACTCCGGCGGTCGGGCTAGAATGCCCCATATAACAGCCAACGAAGGATAGTCGGCAATGGAATGCAAGGTAAAGTGGATAGATGGCGTGAGTTTTGTCGCAGAAAGCGGCAGCGGGCATGCGCTGGTCATGGACGGCGCGGCCGAGGGCGGCGGCCGCAATCTCGGCCCGCGTCCGATGGAAATGGTGCTGCTGGGCACCGGCGGCTGCAGCGCCTACGATGTGGTGGTGATCCTGCAGAAAAGCGGCCAGACGATCAGCGGCTGCAGCGTCGAACTAAAAGCCGAGCGCGCCGAGACCGACCCCAAGGTATTCACCTGCATCCACATGCATTTCGTGCTGCGCGGCAAGAACCTGAAAGCGTCGATGGTGGAGTCGGCGATCAAACTCTCGCACCAAAAGTATTGTTCGGCATCCATCATGCTCGGCAAGTCTGCCCAGATCACGCACGATTACGAAATCGTCGCGGAGTGATTGCCTGATCGCCCGGCTCCGGGAAGGGAGCAGTCTTCCTTGAGTTCACCCAAGCCGGCCGCCGGAAGGCGATGCCCTCGGGCGAACTCGATCTGTGCCACCCGCGTCTGCGGTCAAATCTCAGACCCAGTAGGACGCCTGCGTCATCAGTTTCGCGGAAAGGCGCATCGCGCGCTTCACCGGTTCGGGCAGTTCGGCCCCGCCCAAGTCGTAGGCGGTGCGCGCATGCACGCTTTCGTCGTGTTTCATTTGCTCGATGATCGCGCGCGTCTTGATATCCTGCGGCGCCAGACGCTCGAGGTGGCCTTCCAGATGCGCTTCCACCTGGCGTTCGGTCTCGGCCAGGAATCCCAGATTCCAGCGCGTGCCGAATTTGCCCGCTGCATAGCCCAGGGCGAGCGAGCCGGCGTACCAGAGCGGATTGAGTAGGCTCAAGCGCCCGCCCAACTCCGCCACGCGCTGTTCGGTCCAGGCTAGGTGCTCGGTTTCCTCGCGGGCGGCCGATGCCAGCGCCTGCGTCACTGCAGGCTCGTCGCAGGCAAGCGCCTGGCCCTGGTACAAGGCCTGGGCGCAGACCTCGCCGCAGTGGTTCACGCGCATCAGCGACGCCGCGTGGCGCTTCTCGGCCTCCGAGAGGTCGGCCTCGGCCAGGGTGCCTCCGGGTTGCGGACGCGCCGATTTGGGCGTGGCCGCGAGCGTGTGCAGCGCCTTGTCGAATTGGATGATGAATTTATCTAAGGTGGTGTACATGGTCGGAATGTTTCCCGGTAGATGAGCATCCATCAATGATGAATATTAGCGGATATCGTCCTCGGCAGTCGAGTTTCGGCCATTCTTATTGGATACATAACTTCGATACGCGGCAGTTGCCGCGGGATGCAGGGAATCTCTCACCCATTCTTGCACATCCCAGCCCCACCCAAAGCCTGTGAGTGCGGCCGGCTTCAAGCAGCAGCCAGCGCGTCCCATGCTCTGGGATAACTGTGCTCCAGCAACGACCGGCCAGACTCGATAGCAGGTTTCAGATATTTTCGAGCGGACCTCGGCACATTTTTTAGGGCTGCCTCGATCGCGCCTGAGTGCCTGTCTGCCATGACCGCGAGCAGCACACAAGCCTGGAAGATGTCCTTATCCGACTTTATGCCGCGACCGGACCGAAGCTGCGACACGATAAGCTTGTGGACTGCGAAACGCTCCGGCAAAGGCACTCGCACATTGCAGCAACCTTCTCTGGCCATCAGCATGACCATCTGCGACTCTTGCACGAGATATTTAAGGTAGGGCAGGCCGGTCGCGTGTGCCTTGAGTTCCGGTATGGGTAATACTGGAAATTCTTCGCTCGGTGACGGAACGAACAAGTCAACATGAAATCGCGTCCTGCCGCGCTGCTTGAAGGAAGTGGCCGGCAGCTTCGGATCGAGCTGTGGAACCGCCACGAATTCGATGCCGGAATCCTGCAGCATTTCCAGAAAGCTTTGCTCAGGTAAGGCCTCGAAGGCCAATGCTTCGCGCCGCGCGATGTCGATGTCCTCGGTCGCATAGTTCGCCGCTCGAACACCCAACTGATTGATGAGCGCCCCGTAAGCATGCGAGCCAATGAGCATGCCGCCGGCGGAAAACACACCGTGGTTGTGCAAACTCGCCAAAGTAGCGTAGGTTTTCGAGTCAGCCAAGTTGTATCCTTCCCGCCCCAGCAGTCTTAGAGACGGAACGAGGTCCTTCAGCTCTTCGATCCGGATACGCATTTCACGCGCTCGTGCGTCGGCCTGGGCGTCGCCAACAGGCCCGCAAAGATAGCTTTCCCGCTGCTTGCCGTTGGCATCGTAATACTGGCGCGCATAGAAACGAAATTTGGCCGCATTCGCACGCTCGACAACGCTGCCGGCCGTGCCGACGAAAACCTCCCGCTGTTGGCCGGCGTAGCTCTCAAGGTCGCTGTAGAGCGTGGTCAGCGCGCGGCTGTGCGCAATGTAAAGCCGTGTTGGAGTCGCCACAGCGTCCGTCCCCGGTTCCTTCGCCGACGGATTTAGTATCCGTCAATATCCAATCTTAATGGATACTGGGATTGTCGGTCAATATCACGTCTTGACGGATAGAAGAATTGAAACATGACGCGAAACGCAGCGATTGCCGCCGGGGACAAGAACTCGCTTTCTATTCCAGCACCAAAAAGCAACGGGCGCCTTGCGGCGCCCGTTGAATACCACTTACTGCCTAGCTTAGATATCAGCTAGATCAGAATGCGTGGCGGACCGTACCTTGCAGCAGACGCGGGCTTTCGCCAGCGGCAACGGTTGCATCCGCGCTGCCCAGCGAGGTGCTGGTGAAGAAGTTGTACGAAGCGGCTGCGTCGTTGTTGATCTTCGAATACGTCAGGCCGACCGAGGTACGCTGCGACAGGTCATAGACGTAGGCCAAGGTCACCATGCGGGCGCCGGAGTTGTTGATCGTGCCAGCAACACCGCTCGCACCGTTCGCGCGGGTGTAGTGCCCGACGAAGTTATGCGGACCGGTGACGTAGCTCATCGGCAGCGACCACGCGGTACGCTCGATGACCAGCGTGTTGTTCGTGGCATTGTCCAGGCGCGACTTGTTCCAGCCCAGGCCGACCTTGAAACCGCCGAACTTGTAGTAGCCATAGAGCGAATCGCCGCGCTGATCGGTAGAGGCAGCGGTCGGCGCGTCCTGCTTCGCACGCCAGTAGCTGTAGCCGATCTGGAACGGGCCGTTGGTGTAGCTCGGGTTCAGGTTCCAGCCATCGCCCTTGCGGCTCGTGTTGGTGGTCGGGTTCACGGCGCTCATGTCTGCGTCGGTGGTTGCCAGCGGGTTCGCCGACCAGGCTATCACTGCATTCAGACCGTTCCAGGTCGGCATGTCGTAACGCACGACGTTCTGGGTGCGACTGCCGTTGGCGATTGCCGTGCCGTTGATATAGTCGAACAGCGAAACCGCGGTGGCGGTCAGCGCGCCGGCTTTGGCTGCCGTGTCGTCCGGGGACTTGCCGTAATGCAGGTCATGACGACCCAGGGTCACGCGGCCCCAGCTCTTGCTGTTCAGACCGACCCAGGTGTTGCCGCTGCCGATCGGGTTGGACGTCGGGGCGGTGCCGGCTTGGTCGGGCGCGAAACGCACGTCCAATTGGGCGACTGCGGACAGATCGTTGCCGAGGGCTTCCGTTACGTTGAACAGGATGCGGGAGGAGTTATCCACCACGCGGGCTTGCGCCGTGTTCAAACGGGTGTTGGCCGGGACGGTCGCGTAGTTCAGGTACTCGAGGCCGACCTTGAAAATGCCGCTGATGGTCACGCTCGAGGCTTGCGCCATGGCGACGCCAGGGGCGGCCAGGGCACCGGCTACTGCTACTGCCAGAAGTTTCTTGTTCATCAATTAAATCTCCTTGGAAAATTCAACTTGGCTAAAAGAGCATCAGATCTGTAATGCCCCTCGCGCCAACCTTGTACTTCGCTTTACTTCGCTGTTGTCAGGAAGTTGTTGCGATTCTGCCAAAGCGCTTAGAGCAAAACAAGAAAAACCGCTGTGCGGCCGCCAAAACCGGGGCTTTTTGTTGCTTTTCTGCAACAACATTTCTTGTACAATTAAATAATACATATAATCATATGGTTACAAAAACACGTTCAAGCTCTACTCCAGGTTCTGGCGCGCGCATGAAAGCCTCGCCCACGAGAAAGGCGTGAACCCCGCCGGCGCGCATCAAATCCGCGTCGGCGCGCGCGCGAATTCCGCTCTCGGTGATCACGATGCGATCCGCGGGAATCCGCGGCAGGAGGTCCAGCGTGGTTTCGAGACGCGTCTCGAAATTGCGCAGATTGCGGTTGTTGACGCCTATGAGCGGCGTAGCGAGTGCCAGCGCAACATCCAGTTCCGCCGCATCGTGCACTTCGACCAGCACCGCCATCGCCAGTTCATGCGCCACCGACTCGAGTTCCCGCATGCGCGCCAGATCGAGCGCTGCGGCGATGAGCAGGATGCAATCGGCGCCGAGCGCGCGCGCCTCGAACACCTGATACGCGTCGAGCATGAAATCCTTGCGCAGCACGGGCAGATCGCAGGCGTCCCTCGCGGCGACCAGATACTCCGGCGCGCCTTGGAAAAAATCGTGATCGGTCAACACCGAGAGGCAGGCCGCGCCGTGCGCGGCGTAGCTCTTGGCTATGGCGGCCGGATCGAAGTTCGCGCGCAGCAAGCCCTTGCTCGGGCTGGCCTTCTTGATCTCGGCGATCACCGCTGCGTGCCCGAGTGATATTTTCGCGCGCAAGGCGCCGGCAAAATCCCGTGGGGCCGGCGCCGCGCGCGCTGCGTGCATCAGGCGCGAAAGCGGCCGCTCGACTATTGCGGCAGCGACCTCTTCCGCCTTGCGCGCGAGTATCTTTTCCAATATGTCGGACATATTTCGCCAGGCGCCCGGCTAGGCCTTGCCGCCGAGCTTCTGCGTCAACTGCGCGAGTTTGTCCAGCTTGGCCCTGGCCGCGCCGCCGGAGATGGCCTCGAACGCCATCTCCACGCCAACTTCCATGCTCGGCGCCTGATCCGCTACGTAGACGGCGGCGCCGGCGTTGAGCGCGACGATGTCGCGCGCCGCGCCCGGCTTGTTGTCGAGCACATCCAGCACCATCGCGCGCGAAGCTTCCACCGTTTCCACGCAAAGCGCGCGCGGGTCGTGCAGCGGCAGCCCGAAACGCTCCGGATGCACGCTGTACTCCTCTATCCTGCCGTCCTTGAGTTCGCCTATCATGGTCTTGCCGCTGATCGAAATCTCGTCCAGGCCTTCGAGGCCGAATACGGTCATCGCATGGCGCGCGCCCAGGCGCTGCAGCACGCGGATCTGTATGCCCACCAGATCCGGGTGGAACACGCCCATCAGCTGGGTCGGCGCACCGGCCGGGTTGGTGAGCGGCCCCAGGATGTTGAATATCGTCCTCACGCCCAGTTCGCGCCGCACCGGCCCCGCGTGTTTCATCGCCGTGTGGTGATTCGGCGCGAACATGAAGCCGACCCCGACCTCGTCTATGCACTGCGCCACCTGATCCGGCTTCAGGTTGATGTTGACTCCCAGCGCCTCTAGCGCGTCGGCGCTCCCCGACTGCGAGGAAACGGCGCGCCCGCCGTGCTTGGCCACGCGCGCCCCTGCGGCGGCGGCGACGAAAATGGCCGCGGTGGAAATGTTGAAGGTGCGCGCGCCGTCGCCGCCGGTGCCGACCACGTCCACCAGATTGTGCGCATCCTTGACTTCGACCCGAGTCGCCAGTTCGCGCATCACCTGCGCCGCGGCGGTGATCTCGCCTATGGTTTCCTTTTTCACGCGCAGCGCGATGGTGATGGCGGCGATCATGACCGGTGAAATCTGTCCGCTCATGATCTGGCGCATCAGATCGAGCATTTCGTCGTGAAAAATCTCGCGGTGCTCGATTACCCGCTGCAACGCTTCTTGCGGTGTCATGGACATAACTCGGTTCCTATCGTAGAAAGTTTTTCAGCAAGGCGCGGCCGTGTTCGCTCAGGACGGACTCCGGGTGAAACTGCACGCCCTCGAGTTCGAACGCCTTGTGCCGAACCCCCATGATTTCGCCGTCTTCGCTTTCGGCGGTGATTTCCAGGCAATCGGGCAGGCTGGCGCGCTCGATCGCGAGCGAATGATAACGGGTGGCGAGAAAAGGCGAGGGCAATCCGGCGAAAACCCCCTTTCCAGCGTGGCTGATGCTGGACGTCTTGCCGTGCATGACGCGTCCCGCGTGCACGATGCGCCCGCCGAACGCCTGTCCGATCGCCTGGTGCCCCAGGCATACGCCGAGTATGGGCAGCTTGCCCGCGAACGCGCGAATCAAGGCGAGCGATACGCCGGCCTCGGCCGGCGTGCACGGACCGGGCGAAACGACGATGCGCGCGGGCGCGAGCGCCGCGATGCCTTCGACGTCGATCGCGTCGTTGCGCACCACGCGCACCTCTTCCCCGAGTTCGCCGAAGTACTGCACCAGGTTGTAGGTGAAGGAATCGTAGTTGTCTATCATCAATAGCATGCGGTAACCTCGGAATTCGTCATTCAAGTGTACTTTCCCAGAAGGCTTTGCGCCGAGAACTCGTCAAAGGGTGCGTCTTCGATGCGCCATTCATCCTCTGGCCCACTTCTCGAACATTGCCCGATAAGCCGCTTCGGTCTTGCGCGCGAAGCCCGCCTCGTCCATCAGCGGGCTGGCTTCGACCTCGGCACGCAGGCCGGCGCGCAACCGCGCCAGCCGGGGCAGGTCGCGCGCCAGTTCCACCGCTTTCGCCACGTACTCGTCTTCGGTCTGCGCGATCCATTCCGGGTGCCCCGCCCCCTGCAGGAGCGAGCTGCCCAGGCGCCCCACGCTGGGCCGGTCCGCCAGGGTGACGTAGGGCACGCCCATGTAGAGCGATTCGAACAGCGTGACGCCCGAGCTGTGCGGAAAGCAATCCAGGCCGATGTCCAGAGCGCGCACCACATCCCACGGCGGGCTGTGATAGCCAAGATCCAGGCGAGAGCGATCGATGCCGTGGGCTTCGAATTTCTTTACAAAAGCCGCCTGCATCGCTGCGTCCTTGAAGCTGCGGCTATCGAGCACCAGGCGCGCGCCCTCGACGCGCTGCAGAATCTGCGACCATACCCGGATCGTCCGGTGGTTGATGCGTATCGCCCGCGTCAGACTGCCGAAGGTAACATGCCCGCGTTCAGCCGCAGGTGGCGCCGATACCCCGCCCATGCCCTCGGCCGGGCGGTAGGCGTACACCGGCGTCGGCACCCGCCACAGCGTCTCGGAGAACAACCCTTCGCTGCCCGCAGGCGCATACGCCTCGTCGATCAGCATATAGTCCACCGCCGAAAGGCCGGTGGTATAGCCATAGCCCAGCCACGACACCGACACCGGCGCCGGCTTGCGCGCAAACACCTGCACCCGGCTTTTCGCCGTGTGCCCCGCCAGATCCACCAGGATGTCTATCCCGTCGGCGCGTATGCGCTCGGCCAAGGCCGCATCGGACAGGCCATGGGTCGAAATCCAATGGTCCGCATAGCCGCGGTAGCGCAGCGTCAACTCGTCTTCCCGCCTCAGTTCGGCGTAGGCGAACACTTCGAAGGCCGGCTTGTCGTGATGCGCGAGCAAGGGCTCGAGCACATGCCGCGCCGAGTGCCGGTGAAAGTCGGGCGACACGTAGCCCAGTTTCAGCCGCCTAGCCGTCTCGCGACTATTGCCGTGATCCCGCCAGGCGCTGCGATGCGGGAGTCCGAAGCGCAGGTCGTATTCCCGGTAAGCGGCAAAGATCTCCTCCGCGCGCTTGTCCGGGTGATAGTTCAGCGTGAACAGCAGATTGCCGAAAGCCTCAGCGTAATCAGGCTTGAGCGCCAGCGCCCGGCGATAACTCGCCTCCGCCGCGTCGAACTCCCCGAGTTCTTGCATCGCGTCGCCGAGGCTGCAGTGCGCCTTGGCGTGATCGGGCTGGATCGCCAACGCCCGGCGGTAGCTCGCCACCGCCTCGTCGGTTTGCCCCAAGTCCACGAAGGTGAGGCCCCGGTTGTAATGCGCATCGGGATAATCCGGCTTGAGCTCCAGCGCCCGGCTGTTGCTCGCCAGCGCTTCATCGAGCCGGCCTAGATCGCGCAGCGCGTTGCTCAGGTTGCAGTGCGCTTCGGCGAGCCCGGGGTCGATCGCGAGCGCCCGGCGGTAGCTTGACGCGGCCTCGTCGAGCTGCCCCATGCCTTGCTGGGCGACGCCCAGGTTGATGTAGGCGTCGGCGAAATCGGGTTTGAGCTCCAGCGCCCGGCGGTAGCCCGCCACCGCCGCATCGAATTGCCCGAGGTCTTGCAGTGCATTGCCCAGGTTGCTGTGCGCCTCGGCCAGATCGGGCCTGATGGCCAACCCGTCGCGGTAGCTCGCCACTGCGGCATCGAGCTGACCGAGGTCGTGCAGAACGTTGCCCAGATTCACGTGGACTTCGGCGAATTTCGGATCGAGCGCCAGCGCCCGGCGGTAGCTCGCCACCGCGGCATCGAGTTGCCCGAGATCCTTGTGGGAATTTCCCAGGTTGTAGTGCACCCCGGCTTCATCGGGCAGGAATCGCGCCGCCCGTTGGAACGCCGCCAGGGAATCCTTGCCCTGCATGCGGCGGGACGTGCCCAGCAGATGCCACAGCACTCCGGAATCCGGATGGCGTTTGACCAGCGAGCGCGCCCCGCGCTCCACTTCCGCAAAGCGCCCGGCGTTGAACAGGGCGACCAGCTGATTAAGGTCCGGGCGCAAACTCATGACTGCTGCTGACGGGCGGCGACGGTCCGGTGCGAATACTGCAGGCCGTAGGCATAACACTTCTTGCAGAAGGGATGGCGGTATTTCAGCGCCTGAATCTCGTCGTGCGATGCATCGACGAAATTTACTCCGAGCATGTTTTGCGCGTCGTAGGTGCCGCAGCACAGGGCGACGCTTCCGTCGTAGTTGATCGCGGTCATGTTGAAGCGCGATTCGCAATCGAGATGCTGACTGAGGCCCTCGCGCTTTGACGCCAGCGCCTCCAGCGGGTGCGTGGGCAGGTTGGCCAGAAGGGCGGCTTCGCTCGCGGCCGCCCGTCCCTCGACCAGGTCCACCATCTTCTCCAGCGGCTGATAGAACGCCGGTATGGGCCTGTAGTCAAAACCCAGCCTTCTGCAAAGACGCATGATGTCCGCAGATTCGTGAACGTTGTGCCGGTAGCGGTGGTGTCCGACCCAGACATTGATAGCCACGCCGAACTTGTCCATGAGCTCGCGCACGAAACCCATGTTTTGTTTGACCAGCTCGATGTTTCCCTTGACGTGCGTCTTGGAATAGAACGCCTGCGCAAACCCCGAGAGCGAGATCTTTAGCTCGTCCGGGCCCGATCGAATCACCGCCTCGAGGTTCTTTTTTATGTTCAGGTTGGTCGAAAGCATCACGTAAATGCCGCTCTGCTTGAGCAAGGCGATCATTTCGGGAAGTCTCGGATGCAGCAGCGGTTCGCCCCAGTTGTACAGCCAGACCTTCGGATTCGGCGCGACCCGTTCCCGCTGAATCTTCTCCAAGATGCGGCGAAACAGCTCCAGGTCCATGAAGCCCTTGGGGCGATTCGCCTCGGAGAAATTTCCGACAGGACAGGTGGGACAGCGCAGGTTGCAGGTTCCGGAGACGTCGATGCTGTAGATGAAGGTGTTCGATTCATAGGGAAAGTAGCGCTGCAAGCGGCGCTCGTTGGCGAAATCGAAGACATCCCGCGCCAGGTACTCGGGCAGCGCGCCTTGGTCCCTGAAGATATTGTCCAGAACGGTCTCGGCCGCCGCGAGACCCGGTTTGAGCTGCAGCGCCTGTCGGCAACTGGCCTCGGCTTCCTGCAACCGGCCCAGATCCAGAAGCGCCGTACTCAAGCCTAGATGCGCCTCGGCGAAATTGCGCTCGAGTCGCAGCGCACGGCGGTAGCTCTCCACCGCGGCTTCGTGCTCGCCGAGGTCGCGCAGGACGTTACCCAGGTTGACGTGCGCCTCGGCAAGGTCGGGAGCTAGCGCCAGCGCCCGGCGGTGGCTCGCTGCGGCCTCGTCCAGCCGTCCCACGGCCTGCAGGGCAACGCCCAGGTTAACGTGGGCATCGGCGAAGCCGGGATCGAGTTCCAGCGCCCGCCGGTAGCTCGCGGCCGCGCCCTCGAATTGACCGAGGTCTTGCAGCACATTGCCCAGGTTGCTGTGCACCACAGCCAGGTCCGGCCTGATCTCCAGCGCCCGGCGGTAACTCCCTGCTGCGGCTTCGAACTGGCGCAGATCCTGCAGGACATTGCCCAAGTTGATGTGCGCCTCGGCAAACGCAGGATTGATCTGCAGCGCCTTGTGGTAACTCGCCACCGCGTCAACGAACTGCCCCAGCGCCTTGTAGGAATCCCCCAGGTTGTAGTGCACCCCCGCCTCATCGGGCAGAAATTGCGCCGCCTGTTGAAACGCCGCCAGATCTTCCTTGCCCTGCATCCGCCGGCAGGTGCCCAGAATGTTCCAGATCAGCCCCAGGCCCGGATTGCGGTCGAGCAGCGAGCGCGCCAGGCTTTCCACCTCCGCGTAGCGCTGAGCATTGAACAGGGCGGCAAGTCGATTGAATTCGGCCGGCCCGGGCGCGCCGGCCTCTCGCCCTGCGCCCGCGGGCGGCGGATTCCCGGAGCTCATCCTCCGGCCCACTTCTCGAACATCGAGCGATAAGCCGCTTCGGTCTTGCGCGCGAAGCCCGCCTCGTCCATCAGCGGGCTGGCTTCGACCTCGGCACGCAGGCCGGCGCGCAACCGCGCCAGCCGGGGCAGGTCGCGCGCCAGTTCCACCGCTTTCGCCACGTACTCGTCTTCGGTCTGCGCGATCCATTCCGGGTGTCCCGCACCCTGCAGGAGCGAACTGCCCAGGCGCCCCACGCTGGGCCGGCTGGCGAGACTGACGAAGGGCACTCCCATATAGAGCGATTCGAACAGCGTCGTGCCGGAACTGTGCGGGAAGCAATCCAGGCTGATGTCCAGAGCGCGCATCACGTCCCACGGCGGGCTGTGAAAGCCGATCTCCAGCCGCGCGCGCTCTATTCCCTGCGCCGCGAACTTCTCGGCCAGGGCCGCTTGCATCGTCGCGTCCTGGAAGCTCCTGCTGTCGACCACCAGCCGCGCACCGTCGATGCGCCTGAGAATTTCGGACCACGCCCGGATGGTCCGGTGGTTGATGCGTATGGCTCGCGTCAGCATGCCGAAGGTGACATGCCCGCGCTCTATCGCCGGGAGCGGCGACACCTCGCCCATGCCTTCGGCCTGGCGGTAGGCGTACACCGGCGTCGGCACCCGCCATACAGTCTCGGCGAACAGGCCGTCGCAGCCTGCCGGCGCGTACGCTTCGTCCGTGAGCAGATAGTCCACGGCCGAGAGGCCGGTGGTGTAGCCGTAGCCCAGCCACGACAGCGACACCGGAGCGGGCTTGCGCGCGAACACCGGCAAGCGGTTGTGCGCCGTGTGCCCGGCCAGGTCCACCAGGATATCGATCCCGTCGGCGCGTATGCGCTCGGCGAGCGCATCGTCGGACAGGCCGCGCGTGGGTATCCAGTGATCCGCATAGCTGCGGTAACGCGCCGTCAGCGCGTCTTCGCTCTTGAGTTCCGCGTAGGCGAACACTTCGACCGCAGCCTTGTCGTGGTGCGCAAGCAGCGGTTCGACCACGTGCCGCGCCGAGTGCCGGCGAAAGTCCGGCGAGACGTAACCGATCTTCAGCCGCCGTCCCGGCTCCCGGCTGTTCGTATGCTCCCGCCAGGCGCTGCGGTGCACGAGGCCGAAGCGCTCGTCGTACTCCCGGTACACGGAAAAGATATCTTCCGCGCTCTTGTCCGGATGGTAGTTCAGCACGAATAGCAGATTGCCGAACGCTTCCGCGTAATCGGGTTTGAGCTCGACCGCGCGTCTATGGCTCGCCACCGCCTCGTCGAGCTGTCCGAGGTCCTGCAGCGCGATGCCCAGGCTGTTGTGTGCGTCGGCGAAACCGGGTTCGATTTCCAGCGCCCGGCGGCCGCTTGCCACCGCCGCGTCGAACTTCCCGAGGTCCTTCAAGACGATGCCGAGGTTGTAGTGCGCATCGGCCAGGCCGGGCTCGATTTCGAGGGCGCGGCGATAGCTCGCCACCGCGGCATCGCGCTCGCCCAGATCGCGCAGGGCATTGCCCAGGTTGTTGTGCGCATCGGCGTAAGCTGGCCGCAGGGCCAGCGCCCTGCGGTAACTCGCCGCGGCGGCATCCAGCTGCCCGAGCTCGCGCAGGGCGTTGCCCAGATTGTTGTGCGCGAGGGCGAACCCGGGATCGAGCTCGAGCGCCCGGCGATAGCTCGCCACGGCCGCCTCCCCTTGCGCCAGGTCTTGCAGCACGTTGCCCAGATTGTAGTGCGCCTGCGCGAAATCGGGCTTGAGCTCCAGCGCCCGGCGCTGGCTCGCCAGCGCGGCATCGAGCTGCCCCAGTTCCTGCAGCGCGTTGCCCAGCGTGCTGTGCGCCTCGGCGAAGTCCGGCCTGAGCTCCAGCGCCCGGCGGTAGCTCGCCACGGCTGCTTCGCGCCTGCCGAGATCGCGCAGGACGTTGCCCAGATTGATGTGGACATCGACATAGGCAGGGTCGAAGTCCAGCGCGCGGCGATAGCTCGCCGCGGCGGCGTCGATCTGCCCCAGCTCTTTCAGCGCGCTGCCCAAATTATTGTGCGCGACGGCAAAATCCGGCGCTATCTGCAACGCCCGGCGATAGCTCGCCACCGCCTCATCGAGTTGTCCGAGGTCGCGCAGGGCGTTGCCCAGATTGACGTGCGGCTCGGCAAAATTCGGTTGGAGCTGCAACGCCCGGCGATAGCTCGCCACGGCGGCCTCGAGTTGTCCGAGTTCCTGCAGGGCATAGCCGAGGTTGTAGTGCGGTCCGGCTTCGTTCGGCAGGAATTGCGCCGCCTTGCGCAACGCCGGCAAGGCAGCCTGCGCGCCTTTGCCTTGCATGCGCAGGGACGCCCCCAGGATGTCCCAGGGAATCCCCGCATCGGGATGGCGCGCGAGCAGCGATCGCGCCTGCTTCTCCACTTCGCCGTAGCGTCCGGCTTCGAACAGGGCGATAAGCCGGTTGATGTCGTTTGGTTTCATCCCCTCGCCCACTGCGAAAATCCCTCGCGCTGAAGCTGCCTCGCCCCCCCTAGGAAATCACCGTCTCGCCCACGTTCAGAATGGGGATCACCTTGCCGGCGTTGCTCGCCGGCGGCGCCTTTTCGTCGCTGCCCGCCGGCGCGGCCTTGTTCGCCCGGCTGAGCGGTATGGTGCAGCTCTTGCAGTAGGCAAGCTCGCGGATCTTGCCGCTCTCCATTTTCTGGCGGTAGAAATTGAGTCGCTCGCCGTTGTACAGCTTCAGGAAATGCTCTTTCTGCACGTTGCCGAGGTCGTAGAAGCCGTTGTAGTCCGCGTCGCAGAACGCCAGGTCCCCGTTCGGAAAAACCAGCAAACGGTGGTACAGATCGGCGCAGATCGGGATCTCTTCATGCACGTGCCCGAAACTCTCGTTGATCTGGTTGTCCACTTCCAGCTGCGAGCCCCAGTTGTGGATGTTGAAAACCAGCACCTCGTCGCCGAAGTCGGGGTTCAGGAATTTTTCCCAGTACGCCTTGTACTCGGGAAATTCATGCTGGTTGAGTTCCTGCCGGATGAAGCGCACGAGTATCTTCGTCCGGCCCGAGCGGTTCCTGGCCTGGATCAGGTATTTGACGTTTCTGACCACGGCATCGAACTTGGTGCCCGGGCGTATCGCCTCGTGCGTCTCCTTCTTCATGCCGTCGATGCTACAGATGATCGTGTCCAGGCCCGCCGCGATCAGTTCGTCCGCCCGCTTCTTCGTCAGCGCGGAGCAATTGGTGGCGAATCCGACGCCCTTGAACCCTTTTTGCTTGGCGTACCTGACCTTGCCCGCCATGGCTTTGTCCAGCAAGGGCTCGCCGTTGCCGTGCAGGGTGACATATTCGATGTGTTCGTTGAACGGCGCCACGCCGTCCATGATGCCCTGGAACACCGCGTCGCTCATTATCGTCGGCGGGCGTTCCCACTTGTCGATGGTGCACATGGCGCAATGCGCGTTGCACATCCCCTTGCCGCCGACGACCTCGATCTGCAGGTGGCTGGGCATCAGGTAGCGCTTGCCGTCCATTTCGACGTATTTGATGTTTTCAAGCATGAGGCTTGCTCCTTATGCGTTCCTGAGACATTTCAGATAGCCTCCGGGCGAAGCGGTAAACAGCAGCGTCTTCTCGAGATCCTGATCCACTGCGAAACGGTCGTTTTGCTGCAGGAAGGCGTCCAGCGCGGTCTTCGGGTTGTTGCCCTTGCCCCACGGCCTGCCCTCCCAGTTGCGCTCTTCGCAATACTCGATGGCGGTGTCGCACACGATCAGGTAGCTGCCTTCTCCCACCAGTTCCGAGTAAAGCCCGAGTTCCTGCAGCACGTGCTCGTGGGTGTGATTCGAATCGAGCACAACCATCACTTTTTCTTTGCCCTTCGCCATTTCCTTCGCTTTGGCTACGGCCGCCGCGGATGTCGACGAGGCGTTGAGCAGGGTAATCCGGCCGTGCATCGGATGCGCTTCGATCGCCTCCCGGTTGTGCGCGCGTATGTCCACGTCTATGCCCAGAATCTCGCCTTTGCCCATCAACTGGCACAGGGACGCATAGAATATCAGCGAACCGCCGTGGGCGACCCCGGTCTCGACGATCAGGTCGGGCTGCAGCGCGAACAGTATCTGCTGCAGCGCCATGATGTCGTCCGGGTACTGGATGATAGGGCGCCCGTACCAGTTGAAGTTGTACGAGTACTTGTACTTGATGAAATACTCGTACAAGGACAAGCGGATGGCCTTCAGTTCCTGGTCGGCCGCCATGGCTTCTACGGTCTTGCGCTCGTTTGCTATTCTTTCCAATGTGTTTTCTCTCATCCTTCAGTCTTTGCGCTCCAGCCACTGCTTCCAGTAGATCGCATCGGACCGTATATAGTTCCTGCCTTCGCGCCCCGTGTTGGCAACCAGATCGAGCGCCGAGACATAGGGCGTGAACTCCCCGTGCAGCTGCGGATAGGGCAGCTTCTGGTAATCCATGTACTCGACCCGGATCGCCGCGTCCTCGAACAGCTGATGGTCCAGATAGTTGCGCGCGCCCCAGCCGGTGATATAGCGCCGCCCCCCCAATGCTTTCACGATATCGACCACCCTCTGGCTGCTCGCGCCGCCAACTCCCATCTGCCGAACATCCATGTACCGCCGCCCTTCGCTCAAGCCGAAGTACTCGCACAGTACTTCCATCGACGCGCGGCTCAACTCGCCCAGGGTGTGCCAGGTCCTGCCGTACACGCAATCCACCAGCTCCATCATTTCACCGTAGTGCGGCGCCCTGGCGTAGGCGCCGCGCAACATTCCCAGATGCTGCGCGCGCCAGTCGATGCGGCTGTTGATCCTGACTTCCTCGATCGACTGCCCCAGCGCGCGGCCCTCCAGCGGAACGGTAAGCCACTTGATGCCCTGCGGCGTCTTGACCTGAACGCGATTGGAAAAACCGCCCTTGGAGAACTGCACATCGCCGTAGTGCACGTACACGTCCGCCAGTCGGATCTGCTCGAACATTCCGACCCACGGAAAAAACATGGGCTGCGATATTACCACCGTTAGCTGCCCGGTTCTGGATTCGGTTGCCGGGGTTTCTGGTTCCGGCGGCGTCTCAAAAACTGCTTGCATGCGAGTCCGTAACGGCTCAATTTCGCTTGAGATGCGCTTTGATCGTGGACACGACGCGGTCCATCTGCACTTCCGACAGGTCGTGGTAAGTCGGCAGGTTCAGGCCCCGCTCGCACAAGCCGTAGCTCACTTTATTTTGCGGCTTCGCCTGGAACATGGGCAGCATGCTCAGCGGCCAGAAAAACACGCGGCCATCGATGCGCTCCTTCTCGAACACCGACAACAGTGCATCCCGGTCGAAGGCCACGCCCGCGTCGACCACGATAGTCGGCATCCAGTAGCCGTTTTGCGTCCCGGCCGGTTCCGGATTCATCTGCACCGGCGAGCCGCGAAACGCATCGGCGTAGTAGGCAAACACCCGCCGCTTCCCGGCGACGAGTTCGGCTATGCGCTCCATCTGCGCGCAGCCGATGGCCGCGCCGATGTTGGACATCTTGTACTTGAAGCCGACCAGGTCCGGCCAGAACTGCCGCTCCTGATCGCGCGCGCGGCCGTGATTGCTGAGGGTCAGCACTTTCTCGTACAGGGCCGCGTCCTGGGTGACGAACATGCCGCCCTCGCCCGTGGTCAGCGTCTTGCTGCCGTGAAACGAAAACGCGCCGAACACGCCCCTGGAGCCTGCGCGACAATCCTGCCAGCGGGAACCGATCGCCTCCGCGGCGTCTTCGATGACAGGAATGCCGTGCTTTGCGCCCAGCGCAAGCAGCGCGTCCATGTCGCACAGATTGCCGTAGATATGCACGGCGATGATGGCCTTGGTGCGCGGCGTGATCGCAGCCTCGACGCAGGCCGGGTCCAGGCACCAGGTATCGGGCAATACGTCCACGAAAACCGGCTCCGCGCCCAGATACTTGACCGGGGCGGCCGATGCGATCCAGTTGATGTCGCCCAGGATCACCTCGTCCCCAGGACCGACGCCGAGCGCCGCCAGCCCCATGTGCAGGGCACCGGTGCAACTGGAGGTGGCGATGGCGTGCTTCACCCCCAGGTGTTCGCGGAACATGCCTTCGAAGCGCCCGATGTATTCGTAGCAGCGTTCGCCCCAGCCGTTGGCCGCCGCATCGGCGGCATAGCGGATCTCCGTTTCTGTAATCGAAGGCTTGGTGTAGAAGATGCGGCTCATGGTGTCTCAGTTCTCCAGCTTGCTGTCCAGCCCGGCCGCGGCCATTTCCGCAGCGCGCAGCACGGCGCGCGCCTTGTTCAGGGTTTCCTGCCATTCGGAGGCCGGGTCCGAATCGGCGACGATGCCTGCGCCCGCCTGCATGTGCAACACCTGGTCCTTGATCAGCGCCGTGCGCAGCGCGATCGCCAAATCCATGTCGCCGTGGAAACCCAGGTAGCCGACCGCGCCGGAGTAAATGCCGCGCTTCACCGGCTCCAGCTCGTCGATGATTTCCATCGCGCGCACCTTGGGCGCGCCCGACACCGTGCCCGCCGGAAAGCTCGCGCGCAGCACGGCCATCGCGTCCAGCCCCTCGCGCAGCCTGCCCTCGACATTGGAGACGATGTGCATCACATGCGAATAGCGTTCGATCACCATGTTCTCGGTCACGCGCACCGTGCCGGTCGCGGCCACGCGGCCGACGTCGTTGCGCCCGAGGTCGATCAGCATCACATGCTCGGCGCGCTCCTTCGGGTCGGCCAGCAGCTCCCGCGCCAGCGCCTCGTCCTCCTCGACCGACTTGCCGCGCACCCGCGTGCCGGCGATCGGCCGCAGCGTGACCTTGCCGGCTTCGAGCCGCACCAGAATTTCGGGCGACGCGCCGACGACGTGAAAATCCTCGAAATCGAAGTAGAACATGTAGGGCGAGGGGTTGAGCGTGCGCAGCGCCCGGTACAGCGCCAGCGGCTCGGCCGTGAACGGCAGCGACAGGCGCTGCGACAGCACCACCTGCATGATGTCGCCCTCGTGGATATATTCCTTGGCGCGCCGCACCGCCGCCATATACCCGGCCTCGCCGAAGGCCGATTGCGCGGTCTCGGCCGGCCGCGGCTTCTCTGCCGGGATCGCGGCCGGTTCGCGCAGCGCGGCGAGCAACTCGCGCAAGCGCGCGCGCGCCTTCTGATACGCGCCGGGAACTTCCGGCTCGGCATACACCACCAGCGTCAGCTTCCCGGAGAGATTGTCGACGATGGCGACCTCTTCCGACAGCATGAGCAAGATGTCCGGCGTGCCCAGCGCGTCCGGCGGCGCGCCATGCGCGAGGCGCGGCTCGATATAGCGCACCGTGTCGTAGCCGAAGCAGCCGACCAGTCCGCCGCAAAAGCGCGGCAGCCCTGGCACGGTCGCCACCTTGTAGCGCTTGAGATAATGGTTGATGAACTCCAGCGGGTCGCCCGCATCGGAGCGCTCGGCAATGCGGTTGCCCGACAGGACCAGCACCGTCTCGCCCTGGACGTTGATGCGCGTAGAGGATGCGAGGCCGATGAAGGAGTAGCGGCCGAAACGCTCGCCGCCCTGCACCGATTCGAGCAGGTAGGAATAGGGCTTGTTGGCGAGCTTGAGATAGATCGACAGCGGCGTGTCGAGGTCGGCGAAGGTTTCGAGCACCAGGGGGATGCGGTTGAAACCCTGCGCGGCAAGACGCTTGAATTCGATTTCGGTCATGACTGTTCCATAAACGATCTGGCAAAGCTAAATACCACTACACGGGTGGGCTGCGCCCTGCAGGCACGCGCCCGGCAACGATGGCTAGGATCGCCAGCAGCGCCAGCTTTCCCAGGCGCAGTGCGCCCATTTCCCGGAGTTTGCCAATTTGAC
>CAYNVY010000068.1:0-19456 GCA_964400745.1 uncultured Enterobacteriaceae bacterium
CGATGTACTCGCTGCCGGTGTTTTACGCCTACGCCAAGGACCTGCAGTTCCAGCCTTATCCGGACGAGATCCCGCGCTTCTGGGAATACCGCTGGAAATGAGCGCGGCGGCATTCGCGGCCGGGAGCTGAGGCGCCATGCTCCAATACGCGCTGAAGCGCGCGGTGCTGGCGCTGCTGGTGGCGCTCACGGTGTCGCTGGTGTGCTTCATGCTGGTGAACCTCTCGACCGACGTCGCCACGGCCATGGCGGGCGAGGGCGCGACGGCCGAGACCATAGACGCGATCCGCCATCAGTACGGTTTCGACCGGCCGCTGCCGGTGCAATACCTCGAGTGGCTGGGCCGCGCGGCCATGGGCAACTTCGGCGATTCGCTCTACTTTCGCACCCCGGTTTCGGCGCTGGTCGCCGAGCGCATGCCCACCACCATGTTGCTCGGCACGGCCGCGATCATCTTCGCGCTGCTGCTGTCGATTCCGCTCGGCGTGGTCGCGGCCCTGACGCCCAACAGCTGGGTCGACCGGCTCACGCTGACCATCGCCGTGGTCGGCCAGGCGATGCCGACCTTCTGGTTCGCCCTGCTGCTGATGTTCTTCTTCGGCGTCACGCTGCACATGCTGCCGATCTCCGGCGGCGACACCTGGCAGCATTTCATCCTGCCTTCGATCGCGCTCGGCTATTACGCGACGCCCGCGATCATGCGCCTGACGCGCTCGGGAATGCTCGAAGTGCTCGAGTCCGATTACATCCGCACCGCGCGCGCGAAGGGGCTGCGCAACGCGAGCGTGCTGTTCAAGCACGCGCTCCGGAACGCCGTGGCGCCGGTGGTCGCGCTGGCCGCGGTGCAGCTCGGATTCATGCTCGGCGGTTCGGTGGTGATCGAAACCATATTCGCCATGAACGGCCTGGGCTATCTCGCCTGGCAGGCGATCAGCCACAACGATTTCCCGGTGGTGCAGGCCGTGGTCCTGCTGATATCCGTGGTGTACATCGTGCTGACCCTGCTCGCGGACGTGGCCAACGCCTGGCTCGACCCGCGCATCCGCATTGCCTGAGCCCATGAGCAAGCACGCCGCCATACTGGAAACGACGGTGGAAGCGACAGTCACCGAAACCACGGTCGCTGAAACCCTGGCCGGCCCCTCGCCGGGCGAATTGCTGCGCCGGCGCATACGCGCCCACGCGGGCCTGCTGATCGGGGCCGGCGTGCTCGCGCTGATCATGCTGATGGCGCTGGCGGCGCCCTGGCTCGCGCCGCAGGACCCGTTCGCGCAGGACCTGTCGCGCCGGCTGATCCCGCCGATCTGGCACGACAGCGGCAACTGGACCTATCCCCTGGGCACGGACATGCTCGGACGCGACTATCTGTCGCGCGTGATCTACGGCTCGCGCATTTCGCTCCTGATCGGTTTTTCGGTGATGATCCTGTCGGGCGTGATCGGCGCCGTGCTCGGCATCGTCGCCGGTTACTTCGGCGGCCGCACCGATCTGATCGTGACTTATCTGATCACGGTGCGCCTGTCGCTGCCGGTGATCCTGGTCGCGCTCACCATGGTGGCGCTGGTCGGCAGTTCGCTCTGGCTGGTGATTCTGGTGCTGGGGTTGTTGAAATGGGACCGCTACGCCGTCGTGCTCAGGAGCGCGACGCAGCAGGTGCGCAATCTGGATTACGTCACCGCGGCGCGCGCCATCGGCTGCCCGACCTGGCGCATCATCGCGGGCGAGGTGCTGCCCAATGTCTCCAGCCAGCTGATCGTGGTGGCGACGCTGGAGATGGGCAGCGCGATCCTGCTCGAGGCGGCCCTGTCGTTTCTCGGTCTGGGCGTGCAGCCGCCGCTGCCTTCCTGGGGACTGATGATCTCCGAAGCGAAAGGCTATATGTTCTTCAGCCCGTGGCTGATCACCATCCCGGGCCTGGCCCTGTTTGCGCTGGTGCTGGCGATCAATCTGCTCGGCGACGGGGTGCGCGACGTGACCGCGCCCGAGGGGCGGGCCTGAGCATTTCATACCGAGGAGATTTGACGTGACCAGAGCAGAAGCCATTCTTGAGAGCGAACGCTATTTCGACGACGGCAGATTTTTCGCCGATCTCGCGCGCCGCGTGGCGATACCGACGGAGAGCCAGAACCCGGCGCGCGGCGCCGAACTGCTCGCCTATTTGGAGCAAGAGATGCGGCCCGGCCTCGAGCGCCAGGGCTTTCGCTGCACGCTGCTCGAAAATCCGGCGAAGAGCAGCGGGCCTTTCCTGCTCGCCGAGCGCATCGAGGACGCGGCCCTGCCTACCGTGTTCAGCTACGGACACGGCGACGTGATCCGCGGGCAGGAGGATCAGTGGCGCGCAGGGCTGGACCCCTGGGTGCTCAAGCAGGAGGGGGAACGCCTCTACGGCCGGGGCAGCGCCGACAACAAGGGGCAGCACAGCATCAATTTGGGCGCGCTGGATGCGGTATTGAAGACGCGTGGGCGCCTGGGCTTCAACGTCAAAGTGCTGATCGAAACGGGCGAGGAAACCGGATCGAAAGGGTTGCGCGAAGTCTGCGCGCAGAACAAGCAGCGCCTCGCCGCCGACGTGCTCATCGCCTCGGACGGGCCGCGGCTGCAACCGGGCCGGCCCACGATCTATCTCGGCACGCGCGGCGCGCTCAACTTCGACCTGAGCCTGGACCTGCGCGCGGGCGGGCACCACTCGGGCAATTGGGGCGGCTTGCTGCGCAATCCGGGCATCGTCCTCGCGCACGCGCTCGCCTGCATCACCGACGCGAACGGCTCCATCCGCGTGCCCGAATGGCGGCCCGAATCGCTCACGCCTTCGGTGCGCGCGGCGCTCGCCGATCTCGTGGTCGAAGGCGGGGGCGACGGGCCGGGCATAGATGCGGACTGGGGCGAGCCGGGGCTGACGCCGGCGGAGCGGGTGTACGGCTGGTGCAGCTTCGAGGTGCTCGCCTTCGTCACCGGCAATCCGGACAAGCCGGTGAACGCGATTCCGCCGCGCGCCTCCGCGCACTGCCAGTTGCGCTACGTGGTCGGCGTCGATCCGGCCGACATCGTGCCGGCGCTGCGCCGGCACTTGGATCGAAATGGTTTCTCCATGGTGCAACTGGCGCCGGCGCGCGACGGCTTTTTCGCGGCGACGCGGCTGGACCCGGATCATCCCTGGGTAAAGTGGGCCGCGGCTTCGGTCGAACGCACCACAGGTGTGAAACCGGCGATCCTGCCCAACCTCGGCGGCTCGCTGCCGAACGACGTGTTCGCCGACGTGCTCGGCCTGCCCACCGTATGGGTTCCGCATTCCTATGCCGCCTGTTCGCAGCACGCGCCGAACGAGCACCTGCTCGCGCCGGTGGCGCGGGAGGCACTGGCGATCATGGCCGGGTTGTTCTGGGATCTGGGCGAGCCCGGGAGCGCGCCGAGCTGACGCGCCCTCGCTAGAACAACTCGATGTCGCCCGCTGCCGGTTTCTCGGCCACGCTGGCGAAATAGGTATTTTCCTGAATGGCGATCACGTTGTTGTGCAGGGAGCGCAGGCGCTTCACCCGGGCGTTGCCGGTGGCCGGAAAATACACCGCCATCCTGGGATAGGTTTCGCCCACGTCCTCGGCGATCAGCCTCAGCTTTTCGGTCTTGATGTATTCGCGCACGAATAGGATGTTGCGCCGGCCGACATCGGCCATGTTGGCCAGGATGCGGCCGCCGCCGAAGATTTTCACTTCCAGGTTCTCGCGCCGCCCGCCGTTGCGCAGAATGCCGTTGATCAGATGTTCCATGGCGAAGTTGCCGTAGCGCGTCGCGGCCCCCATTCCGGCGGATTTCCAGGCTTCGGACTCGGACCCGGCGGTGGTGGGCAGCATGAAATGGTTCATGCCGCCGATGCCCGACACTTTGTCGCGTATGCAGGCCGCGATGCACGACCCCAGCGTGGTCGAGACCGCTTCGTCGGAATGGGTGACGTAGTACTCGCCGGGCAGGATGCGCGCCGAGTAGAACTCGTAGGTCGCGTTCCAGTTGCGTCTGACGAGCTCGAAGCCGGGAAGTGCCGGGGAAAGCGGCGGGCGCATGCCGGTCACCGGTTCGTCTGGATCATGGCGCGCCTAGGGCTTGCCGGTGAACAGTCGCTCGACTTCGACGATCCCGGCCTGCGCTTCGCGCACCGCGGGTTCCACGCAGTCCTGTGTCAGCCCGGTTAATTCCCAGGCGAGCGGGTCGACGGGCGGCACGTCGAGCGGATCCAGCGTGTCCAACTCGGCCATGATGGCGAGGATGTTGGCAAGATGGATCAGCGCCGTCTCGCGCCGGTAATGCCGGCTGGCGGCGACGTCGTGATGGTGCGCGATGCACTCTTCCAGCAGGGGCGGAAGGCGCCACTCTCGGGCCAGTTCCCCGCCCACCTCGCTGTGATCGAAGCCCATCGTCTGCTGCTCGGCCTGATGCACCGAGATTTCCTCTGCGCTGTCGAGCACGGCCGTCAGGGCTTGTTTGGCCTGCTCGGGCCGGCGGTTGAAGATGATGAGTTCGCCGATGTCATGCAGCAGGCCGGCGGTGAACATCGCGTCCGGATCGCAGCGGCCCATGCGCTTCGCCAGGTGGCGGGCGACCAGCGCGCAGTACAGGCTGTGCTTCCAGAAATTGGCCATGGAGACCAGATCGTTGGGCAGGCCCTCGAAGCTGCTGGCCACAGACATCGACAGCGCAAGGTTGCGCACCTGAGCGGTGCCGATGATGGAGACCGCCTTCGCCACCGTGTCCACGGCCGAGGGAAAGCGGTACAGGGCGCTGTTGGCCACGCGCAGCAGGCGCAGGGTGAAGGAGGGGTCCTGGCTGACGGCTCTTGCGATGTCCGCCGACGAGCTGGCCGGATCGTCTATCAGTTGGCCGATCTTTATGTAGACATGCGGCAGGGTCACCAGGCCGCGGATATCCTTTACCAGGTCGCTCGCCGCGCTCATGCCGTCCGCCGTTTCGGTGTCTCAGGCGGCGAGCACTTGGCGTATCGTCGCGGCCAGTTCCTCGGCCACGAACTTGGCGACATAGGCGTCGGCGCCCACGCCTTTCACATGGGCTTCGTTGGTCGCGCCGGTGAGGGAAGAGTGGATGATCACCGGTATCGATCTGAAGCGCGCGTCCTGCTTGATGTGGCGCGTCAGGGTAAAGCCGTCCATTTCGGGCATCTCCAGGTCGGTCAATACCAGGGCCACTTTGTCCTGAACCGACTTGCCTTCGGCTGCCGCTTCGGCGGCGATCGCCTGCAGGCGGTCCCAGGCTTCCTTGCCCGTCTTGGCCATGACGTAGGGTACCCCCATGGCTTTCAGGCCCTGCTCTATCATCATCCTGGCCACGGCCGAATCGTCGGCTGCGAGAATCACCGTGCCGGCGGGCAACTCGAGCCCGGAGACGACGGTGCCCTCGGGGATCGCCTGATGCTCCCGCGGGAACACGTCGCGCAGAATTTGTTCCACGTCCAGGACCTGGGCGAGTCGGGGGTGCTGCGCGTCGCCGTCGAGTCGCGCAAAACTGGTCACCAGACCGCCGCCTGAACCTTCGGCCGAAAGCACCTGTTTCCATTCCAGGCGCACGATCTCGTCGACCTCTTCCACTGCAAAGGCCTGGGTGGTGCGCGCAAATTCGGTCACCAGCAAAATGCCCAGGCCTTTTGCCGGATTGCACCCGACGACCGCCGGCAGGTTGATCACCGGGATCATCTCGCCGCGGATGTTGGCCACGCCCATGACCGTAGGCGGCGCGCCGAACAGGGCGGTGATCGGGGGCATCACCAGGATTTCGCGCACCTTGAACACGTTGATTCCAAACCATTCCCGCCTGGCCGTGTCGCGCGCTTCGCCCAGGCGAAACAGCAGCAGTTCGAACATGCTGTTGCCGGCCAGGTTGGTGCGCTCGTCGATTTCGCTGATTGTCGTACTCATGAATTTATCTCTTGACTGCGGCGCGAAGCCGGGTTTTTGCTCTTGGCGTCTATCACATCCTTACGCAATATCGGCCGGGCCGCGCCCGCCTTGATAGCGGGAGCTCGAGTTGCGGCAGAAATTTCGGCTCCACTTTCGCGTTATGTTCTCAGCGCAGGTTCAGCACCTTGTCGAAATCGTCGTCGACGCCGAGCACGTAGCGCGCCAGATCGTCCACCACATCGTTTAGCCGCCCGGGTTCTATCCGGCAGCGGAGTCGGCCGGGGCGCCGGACGTTGACCAGTTCGATCTCGACCGACGCTTTGTCGTAGTCGGCGCGGATGTTGATCTCGCATGGAAGCGATGCCGCGACCGTGTAGGTCGCGCGGGTCACCTGCCCGAAGTCGCTCTTGGCTTCGGTCTCGGACTCGAAAGGAACGCCCAGCATCTTCAGGTATTCGTTGAAGCGGGCAATGTCTGCGCCGCGCAAAGTGGCCTTCGCCGGCGTGACAGGCTGGGCGCGAAAGCGGAAGAACAGGTGGTCGCCATGGGCCTTGCCGTCGATCTTGCGGCTGCGCAGGTCGACGAAGGCATCGGATAGTTTGACCGCGGGCAGCCGCCCGAGCAGGAAGTAGTCGTAGGGGCGCCCGGTGGTCGGAACCACGTTGTTGAGCTCGCGCGCGATTTCGGCGAGGTACTTCAGGTTGGCGCGCATGATCTGGTCCAGTTCCGCGTCGGCCTGGACTTTCTTTGCCGCGGTTTCGCCCGCGCTCGGCCCGATCCTGGTCTGGGTTTTCAGCGCATCGAGCGCGCCCCGGCGCGAGACGGCGCCGGACCTGGCGGCGGCCTTTTCGGCGTCGAGCTCGCGCTGGCGCTCGAACGCCTCGCGCTTGCGCTCCACCGCCTCGCTCCACAGGCGGAGTTCGTCGGCCTTTTTGCGGCGCGCTTCCTCCTCTTCGCGCAGCCGCGCCTGCTCGTCCGCGTCGAAATTGCGCGAGAAGGCGTCCAGTTCCAGTACGAAGCCGGCCGCCTTCGCCGGCGGCGCCGGTGGCGCCTGCGCCTCGGCTGGAAGCACGACCGTCGTATCGAATCCGAGCTGGGCGCTCTGGGCGCCGGGTGCGAGGATCACGGTTTTTTCATCGTCGATGGGGGCGGCGGGGGCGCCCGCCAGGCCGCACAGAGTGCGCAGATCCCTCGCCAGTTCGCCACCCCGCTGGTAGCGATCCTCGGGCTTCTTCGCCAGCGCTTTGCGCAGGATGGTTTCGAACTCGGCCGGGATGGAGGGATCGAGTTGCGTGATCGGAGGATGCGGTTCCACTGCGATGCGGTTGATCAGCGGGAAGATCGTGCTGTCGCCGGCGCGCACGAAGGGCGCCTGCCCGGAGAGCATCTCGTAGAGCATCACCCCGAGCGAGAAAATGTCGGAGCGCGGATCGATCGGCAGGCCGAGCACCTGCTCGGGCGACATGTAGCGCGGCGAACCTATCATGGTGCCGGTCTGCGTCATGGTCGAGGAGGGGACGTAGGCGACGCCGAAATCGGTGAGCTTGACGTGCCCGGTGGCCGAGACGACCACGTTCGCCGGTTTGACGTCGCGGTGCACGATGCCCAGTTGCTGCGCGCGGTCCAGCGCGTCCGCGATCTGCGCCGCGTAGTCCGCCGCGGTCTGAAACGGCAGCCGCACGCGCTCGGCGAGAATCTGCTGCAGCGAACGGCCATCCAGGAGTTCCATCGCCATGTAGGCGACGCCGTCCTGCTCGCCCACGTCGAATATGGTCACGATGTTGGGATGGTTCAGCTGCCCGGCAGATTTCGCCTCGCGCAGAAACCGCTGACGCACTTCGGCGATCACGTCCTCGGGCAGATTCGGGTGCAGGGTCTTGATCGCGACTTCGCGTTCGATCAGAGGATCGAGCGCGCGGTACACCGTGCCCATGGCACCGCGCCCCAGTTCGCCGAGGATGCGGTAACGGCCTAAGGTGGTGTGTTTCATGATGGGAGGCGTTCGGGGCGATGATGCGATTGCCGGAACGATATTATCGTCGATTTGAACGCCGCCGTTGCGCCCGTGCGGAAAATGGGGGGATGCGCGGCATCGCGCGGCGTCGTTCCGCCCGATGAGCGCGGGATGGCAAAGGACGCGAGGCGTTAGAATGGCGCCTCGACCCACGAGCGCGGTGCCTGCCATGAATCTGATCACCTGGAACATCCAGTGGTGCTGCGGCTGCGACGGCCGTGTCGATCCGAAGCGCATCGTCGACACCTGCCGCGGCATGGCCGAATTCGACGTGCTTTGTCTGCAGGAGGTGGCGCGCAATTTTCCCGGCATGCGCGGATCCTCGGGCGAGGACCAGTTCTCGCTCCTCGGCGGCCTTTTGCCCGGATTCACCGCGATCGAGGGAATCGGTGTCGACGTGCTGGGGACGGAAGGCAGGCGGCGCCAGTTCGGCAATCTGATACTCACGCGCTATCCGGTGGTACGGGTGTTCGCGCACCTGCTGCCCTGGCCGGCGGATCCTGCGGTGCCCAGCATGCAGCGTGTCGCGCTGGAGGCGGTGCTGGCCGCGCCCTTCGGGCCGGTGCGGGTGACGACCACGCATCTCGAATACTATTCGGAGATGCAGCGCCGGCAGCAGGTGAACTGCCTGCGCGAACTGCACGCCGAAGCCTGCGCGCACAGCGCCGACCGCATGCACGCGCAGAAGGACGGGGGGCCGTTCCAGACGGTGCAGCGGCCGGCTTCGGCCATACTCACCGCGGATTTCAATTTCCGCGCCGACGACCCGATGCATGCGCGCATCGTCGCGCCCTATGCGGACGGCACGCCCGTCTATCGCGACGCCTGGCAGGTGCGCCACGGCGCGCGGCCGCACGATCACACGCTGGGTGTGCACGACCGCGCGCAGTGGCCGGAAGCCTTTGCCTGCGATTTCATTTTTGTGACCGAGGACATCGCCGGCCGCGTGGAGGACGTGAAAGTGAATCTGGACACCGACGCATCCGACCATCAGCCGGTGCTGTTGCGGCTGAACGACTAGGCGCCGGCGCATATGACCGACGCGCGCTGGATCGTGTCCTTGTGCCTCGCCCGCACCGGCTTCGCGCTGATCTTCGTCGCTTATTCGGCTGCGCTCGGACTATTGAAGCAGGACTGGGGATTGTCGTCGGCGCAAGCCGGACTGATCCAGTCGGCGTGGCACGTGGGTTTTCTGGTGTCATTATTCAGCGTCGGTTTTCTCGCCGATCGTTATGGCGCCAAGCGTACCTTCCTCTCGACCAGCATCGCCGCCTGCGCCAGCGGCCTGGCGTTCGCGGTTTTCGCAGATGGCTTTGTTTCGGCGCTGCTGCTGCACGGGCTCGCCGGATTGTGTTCGGGCGGCTCTTACACGCCGGGCATGACCCTGATCGCCGAGCGCTTCCCGGCGGTGCGACGCGGCCGCGTGATGGGCTTCTACCTCGCTGCCGCATCATTCGGCTATGCACTGTCCCTGTGGCTCTCGAGCGCGCTGATAGCGACGGCCGGCTGGCGCACGGCGCTCATCGCCTGCGCGCTCGGCCCGATCGCGGCCAGCCTGCTTTCCGCCTGGGCACTGCGCAGCACGCGCAACGTGGTGCATCCGTCCGGCTACTCGAACCCCTTGCGCGCGCTGGCGGAGGTATGGCGCAACAAGCCGGCGATGCTCGCAGTCTGGGCCTACGTGTTCCATTCGTGGGAACTGCTGGGCATGTGGGCCTGGCTGCCGACCTATCTCGGCGTGGTGCTCGCCTATGGCGGCCAGGGTGGCCAGGGCGGCAGCGGCATGGCCGGACTCGGCATCGCGTTCGCGGCGCTCACCTACCTCATCAGCATGGCAGGCAGCATCGGCGGCGGCGTGCTGTCCGATCGTTGGGGGCGCACCGCGGTGATTCTGCTCATGTCGCTCGCCAGCCTCGCCTGCTCCTTCACCTTCGGCTGGCTGATCGCGGCGCCGGCGTGGATCGTGATCGCGGTGGCCATCGCCTACAACCTCACCGCGATCGGCGACTCCTCGATCTATTCCACCGCGCTCACGGAATTGGTGCCCGGCCATTGTCTGGGCGCGGCCTGGGCGCTGCGCTCGGTTCTGGGTTTCGGTTTCGGCGCGATCAGCCCGTGGGTGTTCGGCCTGGTGCTGGACCTGGGGCAGGGCGCGGGCGGCGTGCGCGCGGACGCCGCCTGGGGCTGGGCCTGGACCGCGCTCGGCGTGGGCGCGATGCTCGGGCCGATCGCCACGCTGCGGCTGCGCGCGCTGCGCGAGAGCGCGCAGATGGCGGGCGGCAAGCGATAGCAGGCTGCGCCGACCGGCTTTCTATCGAATCGCGGAATGCCACCGCTATGGAGCCCTTGACGGTATAGTTCCGTCTATGGAAAAAGCAGTATCGCCCCCCGCCAAGACTTCCGCCCTGGCCAAGGCATGGCGGCGCCTCAGAGAAGGCGCCGACCGGGGCCCGGCGCTGGAGGCGCTGCCGTGCATCCCGATGGCTGCGGACCGTGTTCTGACCTTGGCCAGTCCCGCGGAGTTTCGCCAGACACTGCTGGACCTCATCGCCCGGGCCCGGCAGCGGATCCTGATCGCGACGCTCTACCTGCAGGATGACGAAGCCGGCCGGGAGGTGCTCGCGGCCCTGTATGCCGCGAAGGCGGCGCGGCCTGAGCTCGATATCGCGGTTTTCGTGGACTGGCACCGTGCGCAGCGCGGGCTGATCGGCTCGGGCAAGAGCGCGGGCAACGCAGCCCTGTACCGGGACATGGCGCGCCGTCTGGGTCCGGGGGTTCCCGTGTACGGTGTGCCGGTGCAGACGCGGGAGATCATGGGCGTGATGCACCTGAAAGGCTACGTCTTCGACGACGCGGTGCTCTACAGCGGCGCCAGTCTCAACGACGTCTACCTGCACAAGAAGCAGCGCTACCGGCTGGACCGATACCACCTGCTGCACGATCGTCATCTGGCCGATAGCCTGGCCGGCCCGCTGCTGCGGGTGATACGCGCCCATCCTGCGGTGCACCCGCTGGATACCGAATCCATACCGAGAACGGCCTCGCTGCGCGCCCACATCGTCGCCTTTCGGCGCCTGCTTGCGAAGACCCGGTACCCGATATCCGGCGGCGCCATCCGCACCGGGGAGGTCGGCGTCACACCTCTTTTCGGCATCGGCGGCAGGGACAACGAACTCAACGCCGTGCTGCTCAAACTGGTTCGACACGCGAAAGAACGACTGGTCTTGTTCACGCCTTATTTCAACCTTCCCGGGCCGCTTCGGCGCGCCATAGGCGCGAAGATCAACGAAGGCTGCAGGGTCAGCATCGTCCTGGGCGACAAGATCGCCAACGATTTCTACATCCCGCCGGAAGAACCGTTCAAGACCATAGGCGCCTTGCCCTACCTGTACGAAGGCAATCTGCGCCGCTTCTGCAAGTCCCACCAGGGCGCCATCGACCGGGGGCTGCTCGAGGTGCACCTGTGGCGCCACGCGCACCACAGCTTCCACCTGAAGGGCCTGCTGGTGGACCAGAACTACGCGCTCCTAACGGGCAACAACATGAATCCCAGGGCCTGGAGCCTGGATCTGGAAAACGGCCTGCTGATCCACGACCCGCAGCGCTTGCTGCTGGGCCAGCATCAGGCGGAGCTCGACCGGATACTCGCGCACACCGAGCGCCTGGATCATTACCGCTCGCTCGAAGCCGTGGAGGCCTATCCGGTCCCGGTCAGGCGCCTGCTCAAGCGTTTGACGCGCGTGCGCATGGACCGCCTGGTGAACCGGGTACTGTGAGGGAAGGCGCGCCGATCCGGTAATCCGCTTCGGGCGATTTCGGATGCGCCGGCCGGTCCTTACCTTAGGTTACTTTAGGAACGTGATCAGCGCATCGAGCACGTCGTCCGGTTTTTCTGCCATCATATTGTGTCCGCTGCCTTCGATGATTACCGTGCGCGAGCCAGCGATCGATCTCGCGAAGTCCTGCGCCGCGCGCACCGGCGTCATCGAATCGCGCCGCGCGAGCAGGAGCAGGGCGGGGCAGCTTACCTTTGCCGCCGCTTCGGCACCCCCTGCGTAGGCGTTGCAGGCGACGAAATCCACATGCATCACGCCGGGCTTCTGCCGCTGCATCAGGCGCAGGTTCTCGCCTATCACCCAGAATCCCGGCCCCGGATAGTTCGGGTATTGCGCGTAGGCGAGGTGCGACCAGATGTTGACCATGTCCTGCGCCACAGGCTCGTCGCTTTTCGTCGCCTCCAGCAGTTCGGGCGAAACCCGCATCGGGTAAGCGATTGCGAGCAGGGCGATCCTCGATGTGCGTTCGGGATGGCGCGCGGCGCACTCGAGCGCGATCAGCGAACCCATGCTGTGGCCCACGATCGCCGCCTGCTTGACGCCGGCGGCGTCCTGCACCGCCACGACCCAGTCGGCGATGTCGCCGACGCCGGCAAGAGGCGGCCCTTCCGAGCGCCCGTGGCCGGGGAGGTCCAGCGCCAGCACGCCGTAGCCGTGGTGCGCGAGATAGCGGCTTTGCAGGATCCACACGCTGTGGTCGTGCTGCGCGCCGTGGGAGAAAATCACGGTGGGCAGCGCGGCGTCGAAGGCTTTGCCGCCGGTGTAGGCGTAGGCTTTTTTTCCGTTGACTGTCAGTTCCATGAGCGTGCGTCCTATTTCGACTTCTGCGACGCGCGCAGGCCGGCGCCGAGATCGTCCATGAGATCGGCCGCATCTTCCAGTCCGATGGAAAGCCGCATCGTGCCCTCGCCTATGCCGGCGGCCTTGAGCGCCGCCTCGTCCATGCGGAAATGGGTGGTGCTCGCGGGATGGATCACCAGCGACTTGGCGTCGCCCACGTTGGCCAGATGCGAGAATATCTTCAACGCCTCGACGAAGCGCCGGCCCGCGGCGCGGTCGCCGCGCAGGGTAAAGCTGAATATCGCGCCGCAGCCTCGGGGCAGCAGCTTCTTCGCCAATTCGTAGTCAGGATGCTCCGGCAGTTCCGGATAGGATACGGACTCCACCGCCGGGTGCTTCACCAGGAATTCGACCACCTTGCGCGCGTTCTCGACATGGCGCTGCATTCTGAGCGGCAGGGTCTCCACGCCTTGCAGGATCTGGAACGCGGTGGCGGGGCTCATGCAGGCGCCGAAGTCGCGCAGTCCCTCGCGCCGCGCGCGCAGCGAAAACGGCGCGACGGTGGATTCTTCCGAAAAATTCATGCCGTGGAAGCCTTCGTAGCCCTCGCTCAATTCCGGAAATTTTCCCGAGGCGACCCAATCGAAGGTGCCGCCGTCGACTAGCACGCCGCCTATGGCGACGCCGTGTCCGCCGAGGAATTTGGTGGCCGAATGGAACAGCAGGTCGGCGCCGTGATCGAACGGCCGCAGCAGATAGGGCGTGGTGAACGTGGAGTCCACCATCAGCGGAATGCCGTGCTCGTGCGCGATCGCCGCGACCGCGGGAATATCGAGCACGTCGAGTCCGGGATTGCCCAGGGTCTCGGCGAACAGCACCTTGGTATTGGGCCGGATCGCCGCGCGCCAGGCGCCCAGGTCGCGCGGCTTGACGAAGCTGGTTTCGATGCCGAAGCGCGGCAGCGTGTAATGCAGCAGATTGTGCGAGCCGCCGTAGAGCGCGCCGGAGGAAACGATATGCGATCCGGCGCCGGCGATGGTCGCGAGACCAAGGTGCAGCGCCGCCTGCCCGCTCGCGGTCGCGATCGCCGCCACCCCGCCTTCGAGCGCCGCGACCCTTTCTTCCAGCACCGCATTGGTCGGATTGGAGATGCGCGAGTACACGTGGCCGGCGCGTTCCATGTTGAACAGCGCCGCGGCGTGATCGGAGTCGCGAAAGACGAAGGACGTGGTGAAGTAGATCGGCGTCGCGCGCGCGCCGGTGTGCGGATCGGGCGCCTGTCCGGCGTGCAGGCTGAGCGTGTCGAAGCCTAGATACTTGGGTTGGGCCATCATGTCCTCCACTGATGAGGAGGACATTTTATCAGGATGCCTGCGCCGGCTATTTTGGCCGGCAATTGTGCCGCGTCGGCCGGCTATTTTGCCGCGGCCTTGGCCGCTTCTTCCGCGGCGATCTGCTCCTGCCGCGCCTTCTTCAGCACGTCCGCGGCTTCGCCGTGGCCCATCTTGAGCGCCAGTTCGACCGCGCTTTCGCCGTCCTTGGAGAGCACGCTGACGCTGGCGCCGTTGCGGATGAAGAGTTCAACCATCTGCGCGTTGCCGCGCATGGCCGCGTACTGCAGCGGCGTGTAGCCGTTGTCGCTGAGCAAGTTGGGGTCGAAGCCCATGGCCATGACCTTCTGTGCGTAGACCAGATTGTCCTTCTCGATCGCGTAGAACATCGCCTTGACGCCCTCCGGGCTTTTCTCGCGCGGCTTGGGTTCGAGGCCCGTGGGCAGGATGCTGACCACGTAATTGATGAGGGAGATGCCGACCATGGCGATCAGGGCGATGATCAGCGGAAGCTTGGAGATGCCCAGCGTATCGGACCAGCCGTCGGTGACGTTGGCGCCGACCACCAGCAGCGCAACCATGATGAAGAAAGCGAATTTCAGGTAGAGGAAGAGCGCAATCACCAGCAGGATGCCCAGAATCGCCGCGATGTAAGCGCGGTTGATGCTCAAGCCTTCGGCGATATTCGGCGGCAACAGGGCGAAGATGGTGGCGATGCTGACCAGACCGACAAGCGCCCATTCCTTGTATTTCCTGGCTTGCAGAAAGTCCATGATTACTCCGCTGTGCGATTGTTTGAATGTTATCGTGAGCAAGCGCGCCTTGCCAGGCAGGCGCGGTGCGCTGCCGGAGACTAGTATAATCCAACAGTTGAATCAGTGGTTTGCATTCGTGCGCGAGGAGATGCATTGAACAAGGCGTTCACCCGGGAGCAGGACGGCGCGGAGGAGGAAGAACTCGAGCCGGAAGTGCAGCAGCCGCAAGGGGTGAAAAATTACATCACTCCGGCCGGATACGCACGCATGAAGGCGGAGCTGAAGCAACTGCTCGACGTGGAGCGCCCCGAAGTGGTGGGTATCGTCCACTGGGCCGCCTCGAACGGCGACCGTTCTGAAAACGGCGACTACATCTACGGCAAGAAGCGCCTGCGCGAAATCGACCGGCGCATCCGCTTCCTCATCAAGCGCATGGAAATCGCCGAGGTCGTCGATTCACGCGGCCAGGATCAGGAACAGGTGTTTTTCGGCGCCACGGTGAGCGTGCGCGACGCCGGCGGCCGTGTGCGCAGCGTCAGCATAGTCGGCATGGACGAGGTCGACCCCTCGCGCGGGCGGGTGAGCTGGATTTCGCCCATTGCCAAGGCGCTGCTAAAGGCCCGCGTGGGCGACAGCGTGACCTTGAAGTCGCCCGCGGGCGCAGAAGAACTCGAAATCGAGGAAATCAGGTATATCGACCTGCCCTAGTTCTCTGGGTTCTCTTAGTTCTTCTTGACCGCACTGCCGCTGCCTTCGGCGATGCGGGTGAAGTCTCCTGCCTTCACCATGGCCAGCTTTTGCGGATCGATGCGGCGCTTTAACGCGCTTTGGATCTCGCCCGGCGTCAGCGCGGCGATCCGGGCTTCGAATTGGGCGTCCCAGGAGTAGCGGCGCGCCAGGTAGGTATTGGCCGCGAGCCGCGAGGCGAGGGCACCGTCCTGCGTTCGGCCCAGTTTGCGCGCGGCGAGATAGCCTTTTTTCGCTACCGCGACTTCCTCTGCGGCGAAACCCTTGCTCAGCGCCTGCTGCAGCACGTCGAGGACTTCGGCTTCGATGCGCGCACGATTCTGCGGCGCGTAGATGGCGCTGATGCCGAATTCGCCCAGATCGTCGATCGCGCCGGCCGAAAGCCAGGAACGGACGTTGTAGGACAGCCCGGACTGCTCGCGGATGCGTCGCGACAGTCGCGAATCCGATGATCCGCCCAGGAGGAAATTGCCCAGCGCCAGCGCCGGGTAGTCCGGATCCTCGTCGCGCAGCCGCAGGTTCAATCCGGCCCGGAATACCGCGTTGGCCTTGTCCGGGGTGTCCAGATTGAGGTTGATCCCGGACGCGTCGTGATACCTGCCGGCGATGCGCGCGTAGGCGCGCGGACTCTTCCAGTCGCCGAACAGGGCTTGCGCGAGGCTGCCGATCTCCTCCGCGTCGAAATCCCCCACGACTGCGAGTTCGCTGTTGCTCGCGCCGTAGAACTCCGCGTGGCAGCGCTGCATGTCTTCGATGCGGACCGCCTGCAGACGCTGCATGCGTTCCTCCAGCGTGGGAGTATAGAGCCAGTGCTCGGCCGGGTAGGGATTGAGGTGGCGCTCGAGCTGCAGGCCGGCAAGCGCGCCGGGATCGCTTTTCTGGCTCTCGATGCTGGTCGCAAGAGACCGCTTGAGCTGCTCGAATTCGTCGGCCGGAAACGCCGGCTCGCGCAAGACTTCCGCGACCAGGCGCAGCACCGCCGGCAGGTTGGCGCGCAGCGTCTCTATCGACGCGCCTTCGCCGCTGATGCTGACGTTTGCCTTGAGCCGTTCCAGTTCGTCGCGCAATTGCTCGCGCGTGTGAGACTTGCTGCCGCGCATCAGCATGGACGAGGCCAGGCTGCAGGCGGCGTTGCGGCCCATCTTGCTCTGCTCGTCGCCCCAGCGCAGATTCAGCCGCGCGACCACCGTGCCGCCGCGGGTTTTTTTGGGCAGGAGCGCGAGTTTCATTCCGCCGGGCAATTCGCGCACGACGGTGCGCCGGTCTATATTGGCCGGCGTGGGGTCGAATACCTCCCCCGCGGCCACGGCGGCCGATCCTTTGTAGTCCTTGACCAGCGCCGCGACGTCGGGCGCAGGCGGAATTTCGGCGCGATCGGGCTGCGGGGTAGGCGCAAAAATGCCCAGCGTGCGGTTCGCGGTCTTGAGGTACTGCGTCGCCGCGCGCTGCACGTCTTCGCGCTTTGCCTGCTTCAGGCGGTCGCGGTAAAGGAAAAACAGACGCCAGTCGCCCAGGGCGATGTACTCGGACAGCGCGATGCCGAGCTCGCGCGGATTGTTCAACACCATGTCGATGTCGTTCACGAGCTGGGTGCGGGCGCGCTCCACCTCGTCGTCGGTGAGGGGAGCTGCGGCCAAGCCCTCCAGCGTCGCCAGCAATGCGTCGCGCGCGGCCTCCAGCGGCATCTGCCTGGCCAGGCTCGCACCAAAAAAGGCGTATCCGGCCTCGCGCGTTTGCTGGTCCCGGCCATAGACCTGGCTCGCCTTGCCGCTTTCGACCAGGGCACGGTGCAGCCGCCCGCCCGGCACTTTGGAGAGCGCGCGGATGAGGATGTCGAGCGCGGGGTAGTCTGCGTGCGAACCGGCGGGGATGTGGTACAGGGCGGCGACGATCTGCAGCTCGCCCGCGCGGCGGAGAGTGACGCTGCGCTCGCCGTCCTGGGTCGGCTCGGCGGTGTAGGTCGCCGGGAGCGCGCGTTTCGGCCGCTGCAATTTTCCGAAATGGCGCGCGACCAGGCGCAGCGCCGTCGCCTCGTCGAATTTGCCCGCCACGAGCAGCACTGCGTTGTCCGGCTGGTAGTATTGTCGATAGAAGGCTTGCAGCCTCTCTATCGGCACGTTTTCGATGTCGGAACGGGCGCCGATGATGGCGCGGCCGTAGTTGTGCCAGAGATAGGCCGTGGCGGCCATGCGCTCGCGCAGCACGCCGTAGGGGCTGTTCTCGCCCGATTCGAACTCGTTGCGCACCACCGTCATTTCGCTGTCGAGATCCTTCTTCGCCACGTAGGAATTGACCATGCGGTCGGCCTCCAGCGCCAGCGCCCAATCCAGCGTCTGGTCGCTGGCGGCGAAGGTTTCGTAATAGTTGGTGCGGTCGTACGAGGTGGAACCGTTGAAGCGCGCGCCGTAGCGCTGGAACTCGTTCTTGATATCCGGATGCTTGGGCGTGCCCTTGAACAGCATGTGCTCCAGCAGGTGCGCCATGCCGGATTCGCCATAGCCTTCGTGGCGCGAGCCCACCAGGTAGGTCATGTTGACCGTGATCGTATCCTGGGTGGCGTCCGGAAACAGCAGCAGCTTGAGGCCGTTGGGCAACTGGTACTCGGTGATGCCCTCGACCGAGGCAATCTTCTCGATGGCCGTAGAGGCGGCTGCTTTGGGCGTGGCGGCCTGGACCTGTGCCGGCAGGAATGTGCCGAGAAGCAGGGAAAGTAGGAGCGGAAGAACGCGGCGCAGCATCGGAACCTCGTGGATTTTTTGGCGGTTTCGTAGAAGACCGGCTTTTTGCCGATAGGTTCAAGCCGGCAGCGCCAGATGGCCGAAGAGATGCAGCGCCAGCATTCCCGCCACGATGGTGAGCAGGGTATTGCGCGTGCGCCAGGCGATGATCCCGCCGAGGATTCCGGCGAGCAGGCGCGGATTGTCCAGTCCGATGTGCAGGGTGCCCGCGCGGAGCACCAGTTCGGGCACCAGAATGGCCGAGAATACCGCCGCCGGGACGTAGCGCAGCGCGCGCTGCAGCGGTTCGGGCACGGGCCAGCGGGCGAACAGCGTGATGAACGAGGCGCGCGGCACGAAGCTGCTCAAGGCCAGCCCCAGGATCAAGAGCCAGAAGCCGGTCATCGCGGCCGTTTCTCCAGCATGGCTTCGGCCAGCATGCCGGCGCCTATTCCCGCAGCCACGGCGAGCAGCAGGCCCAGGCGCAGCGGCAGGGGCCAGGCGAGCACCGCGGTGACGCCGGCGGCACAGGCGGCCACGGCCACGGCGCGGTCGCGGATCGAGGGGGCGACGATGCCCAGAAAGGTGAGCACGATGGAAAATTCCAGGTGCCAGCCGGCCGGTATGCGGGTGCCGAGGACGATGCCGGCCAGGGTGCCCAGCTGCCAGGTGACCCAGATGGCGCTGCAGCTGCCGAAGTAGTACCAGACCTTGCCCGCCGGTTCCTGCGGGCGCTCGAAACCGCGCAGCGCCATGGCGTAGCCGTTGTCCGACAGGAGGTAGGACAGCACCGGCCGCCAGCGCGGACTGGCTGCCGCCAGGTGCGGCGCGATCGACAGGCTGTAGATGGCAAAGCGCAGGTTGATCACCAGTCCCGCGAGGACGGCGACGGCGATCGGCGTGCCCGTGCTGATGAGCTGCAGCGCGGCCAGTTGCGAGCTGCCGGCATAGACCAGGAAGGACATCGCCATGGCCATGTAATGCGGCATCCCCGCCGCGACCATGGCCATGCCGCTGATGGCGGCAAAAGCCAGCACGCCGGGCAGGACCGGCAGGCAGGCTTTGACCGCGGCGAGATATTGAGGGTGGGGCTGCAAAAGGGATCGTCTTGGGGCGGCGCAGGCGACATTCTACCGTGTGGCATTCCGCCCCTTGAAATTTCGGCTCCCGGCCCGCATTTAACAGGCCAATAACCAAAATCGGGAGAACCCATGACTGCAACCGTCGCCAAGGAAACGCTGGGCTTTCAAGCTGAAGTCAAGCAACTGCTGCACCTGATGATCCACTCCTTGTACAGCAACAAGGAGATTTTCCTGCGCGAACTGATTTCCAACGCCTCCGACGCGTCGGACAAGCTGCGCTTCGAGGCGCTGTCCG
>CAYNVY010000069.1:0-19171 GCA_964400745.1 uncultured Enterobacteriaceae bacterium
CCGGCGCACATTGGCGGGGGGGGCCGATAGCGCGGTCACTCGGACGGAAGAACGTTCAGGGGGGTTCCTGGGCAGGGAGGTAGCGCCCCCCCTAACCGGCCGCAGGCTTCCCGTGATCCCCGATGATTATGTCGCCCCCGGGTTCGGCACCGGCTGGGTCAAGATCACCCCGGCGAACGACTTCAACGACTATCAGGTCGGCCAGCGGCACGGCCTGGCGCAGATCAGCGTCCTCACCCTGGAGGCGAAGATCAACGACCACGCCCCGCTCGCCTACCGGGGTCTCGACCGCTTCGAAGCGCGCAAGCGCATCCTCGAAGACCTGGGCGACCAGGGATTGCTCGTTTCGGAAAAGGCCTACCGCCTGCGCGTGCCGCGCTCGGGCCGCACCAACGTGATCGTCGAGCCCATGCTCACCGACCAGTGGTTCGTGAAAATGGACGGTTTAGCCAAGCGCGGCCTGCAGGCGGTGGCCGCGGGCGAAGTGAAGTTCTATCCCGATCACTGGACCACCACCTACAACCACTGGCTGGAAAACATCCAGGACTGGTGCATCTCGCGCCAGCTGTGGTGGGGCCACCAGCTCCCGGCCTGGTACGACGATCAAGGCGGCGTGTACGTCGCGCGCAGCGAAGCCCAAGCCCGGGCACAGGCGGCCGCGAAAGGCTACCAGGGGCCGCTGAAGCGCGACGAAGACGTGCTCGACACCTGGTTCTCCTCCGCGCTGGTGCCCTTCATCTCGCTCGGCTGGCCGGAGAAGACGCGCGACCTCGAAGCCTTCCTGCCCTCCTCGGTGCTGGTCACGGGCTTCGACATCATTTTCTTCTGGGTCGCGCGCATGATCATGATGACCCTGCATTTCACCGACAAAGTGCCGTTCCGCCACGTCTACATCAACGCCCTCGTGCGCGACGCCGAGGGTCAGAAGATGTCGAAGTCCAAGGGCAACACCCTGGACCCGCTCGACCTGATCGACGGCATCGGCTTCGATGCCCTGCTGGAGAAGTCGACGCAGGGCCTGATGCTAGCCGGCCATAAGGCGAAGGTCGAGAAGTACGTGCGCAAGAACTATCCCGAGGGCATTCCCTCGTTCGGCGCCGACGCGCTGCGCTTCACCTTCGCCTCGCTCGCGAGCTTCGCGCGCACGCTCAATTTCGACCTCGGGCGCTGCGAGGGCTACCGCAATTTCTGCAACAAGCTGTGGAACGCGACGCGCTTCGTGCTGATGAACACCGAGGGCAAGGACTGCGGCACGGACGAATCGCTGCCGCTCGCGCCCTCGGTCGTCGACCGCTGGATCGTGAGCCGCCTGCAGCGCGCCGAACGGGAAGTGTGCGAGGGCTTCGACAGCTACCGCTTCGACCTCGCCGCGCGCGCGCTGTACGAATTCGTCTGGGACGAATACTGCGACTGGTACCTCGAACTGGCCAAGGTGCAACTGCAAAGCGGCAGCGAGGCCGAGCAGCGCGCCACGCGCCGCACCCTGGTGCGCGTGCTCGAAGCGGTGCTGCGCCTGGCGCACCCCATCATCCCCTTTATCACCGAAGAGCTGTGGCAGAGCGTCGCACCGCTCGCGGGACGCGAGGGGAAGAGCATCATGCTCGCCCCCTATCCGCAGACGCAGCCGGAGCGCATCGACGCCGCCGCCGAGGCGCAGGTCGCGGCCTTGAAAGACATCGTCAACGCCTGCCGCAATCTGCGCGGCGAAATGAACGTCTCTCCGGCGCTGCGCATACCGCTCTTGATTACCGGGGACAAGACCGGCATGGAAGCGCTCTCGCCCTACATCAAATTCCTCGGCCGGCTGTCTGAAGTCAGCGTGGTCGACGCCCTGCCCGACGCCGACGCGCCGGTCGCCGTGGTCGGCGACTGCCGCCTGATGCTCAAGATCGAGATCGACAAGGCGGCCGAACGCGAGCGCCTGCAAAAGGAAATCACGCGGCTAGAGGGCGAAATCGCCAAGGCGAAGAGCAAGCTCGCCAACGAGGGCTTCGTCGCGCGCGCGCCGGCCGCGGTCGTGGCGCAGGAGCGCGAGCGCCTGGCCGGCTTCGAAGTCACCCTGGAAAACCTCAAACCCCAGCTCGCCAAACTCGGCTGATCCGACAGGACAGGCGCGCCGCCATGCATCCGATACTGCGCGGCTTCCAGCATCGCAACTTCCGCCTGTTCTTCATCGGCCAGACGCTGTCGATGACCGGCACCTGGATGCAGCACATCGCCATCTCCTGGCTGATGTACCGGCTCACCAACTCGGCCTTCATGCTCGGCTTGACCGGCTTCGCGCTGCAGATTCCGATGCTGCTGGTGTCGCCCTTTGCCGGCGTCTGGGTGGACCGCTTCAACCGGCGCAAACTGCTGCTGCTCACGCAAGTGCTGTCGCTGGGGCCGGCGCTGCTGCTCGCGGCGCTCACCGGCGCGGGCACGATCCAGGCCTGGCACATCATCGCGCTGTCGCTGTTCCTCGGCTGCGTCAACGCCTTCGATCAGCCCAGCCGCGGCGCCTTCATCCTGGAAATGGTGGAGTCGAAGGAACACCTGCCCAACGCCATCGCGCTCAATTCGATGATCATGCACAGCGCGCGCTTCGTCGGCCCGAGCATCGCCGGCGTGGTGCTCGCCTTCGCCGGCGAGGCCGCCTGCTTTCTGCTGAACGGTCTGTCCTATCTCGCGCTGATCACCGCCCTCTTGATGATGCGGGTGAAGCCGCTGGCGCCGCGCGCGCGGCACGCGCACTGGTTCGAAGGCTTGAAGCAGGGCTTCGCCTACGCCTTCGGCTTTCTGCCCAGTCGGCGCCTGCTACTGCTGCTCGCGGCGGTGAGCCTGACCAGCTTTCCGTTTCAGCAACTGATGCCGATTTTCGCGGGCGAGGTCTTCCGCGGCGACGCCCGCACGCTGGGCCTGCTGATCAGCGCCTCCGCCCTGGGGGCGCTCTTCGGAACCATCTATCTCGCCAACCGCACCTCGCTCGCCGGACTGTCGCGCGTGATCATTACGGCGAGTTTTTGCGCCGGCATCGGACTCGTGCTGTTCTCGCAGTCGCGCTTCCTGCCGCTGTCGCTCGCGCTCATGCTGCCCATCGGCTTCGGCCTCTTCGCCACGGCCACCTGCACCAATACCATCCTGCAGAGCATCGCCGACGAAGACAAGCGCGGCCGCGTGGTCAGCATCTACGGCATGTGCTTCCTCGGCATGGCGCCCGTGGGCAATTTCATCGCCGGTTCGGTCGCCAGCCACATCGGCGCGCCCGCCGCACTGCTCTTGAACGGGGTGTGCTGCACCCTGGCCGCGCTCGCCTTCGCCCTCGGCGTCAAGACCTGGCGCGCCGAACTCAAACCGGTTTATGCGCGACTGGGACTGATGAAGTAGCCTTTGCCGGCCTGAGGTGAAAACGGCCGAAAGCCAATAGAGGCGCGGAGTTTCAGGCATCGCGGGCTTGCAAAACACGCTGCCCCGCTTCAGACGAACAGCGTCACATCCGCCGCCTGCGCCATCGGCAGAAAGGTCGCCGCGCCGCAGTATTCCTTCACTTCGGGGATGAAATCCCCATGCGTGAAGCCGAACAGATCCACGGTCATCTGGCAGCCGATCATGTTTACGCCGGCCTCCAGGCACAGGTCGCGCAATTCGGCGATCCCGACCACGCCCTTGCTCCTGATGGTCTGCTGCATGAGCGAGGTCGCGAACGCTTCGAACCCCGGAACGCCGGCCTGGACCAGGTTGGGGATGTTCCAGTCGATGCGCTTGAACCAGTCCGGGCCGAAGGGCATTTTCATCGGCATGCCCGGATTGCCCAGCGGGCTGATCTTGAGATCGGAAATGTCCTTCCTCAGCAGTTGCAGCCCGTAGAAGGTGAAGAAGATCGACACGTCCCAGCCCAGCGCGGCCGCGGTCGAAGACAGGATGAAAGGCGGATAGGCCCAGTCCAGCGTGCCCTTGGTGGCGATGATGGTCATCGACGGCTTCTTTGCCGCCTTCATCTGCGCCAGCTTCTCTTCGATTTTCTGCGGCAGGATTTCCTCCAGCCGCCGGCGCACGATTTCGTCGATCAACGCGAGGTCGGGTTTGTCATTCATCGCCACCTCCTCCGCGCGCACCCGGCGCGCCTACTTGCGCTTGATGAAGAACGTGTGTTCCTTCTCGGACTCGGAGTACGCGACGAGCTCGTTTCCGGTCTGCTTGCAGAACGCCTGGAAATCCTTGACCGATCCCGGATCGGTGGCGACGAGGCGCAGCACCTGGCCGGTCTGCAGCTCGTTCAGCGCCTTCTTCGCGCGCAATATCGGCAGCGGACAATTCAGGCCGCGCGCGTCCAGGTCTTTATCGAAGTCCATGCTCACATCCTCGTTCTGCTGCATTGATCGGTCCACACGGGCCGTCATTGTATCTAATGGCCGGGAAAACTCGGGACAGACCACGATTTCCTGTCGCGCACGCCAGGCTCGGCTCCTGCCCGCATCACATAATTCAATACTTACAAAATTCGCAATCCAGGCGTTGCCTGGCCTTCTGGCATAAGCCGATGCCGGAATTGGCAATTCTTGGAAACTGCTGGCTGTCGCCGTTGCGCTCGCTGCGCCCATTCCTACGACGCGAACCGTGGTCTGTCCCCTGTTTCGGTCCCCTGTTTCGCGGCTTTTCTCTGCCGCCTGATTGCTAGGCCGCCAATCTGACGATCGCCTCGATGCGCGCACCGGCTTTCTCCAGTACCGCCTCGGTGTCGTAGTCGGCCTGCAACCCCATCCAGAAGCCAGCCGTCGTCCCAAGGGCACGCGATAGGCGCAGCGCTGTGTCCGCCGTGATCGCACGCCGCCCGGAGCAGATTTCGCTGATGCGGATAGGCTGCACGCCGATCGCCTTGGCAAGCCGGTACTGGCTAATGCCAAGCGGTATCAGGAATTCTTCCTTCAGCACCTCGCCCGGGTGAATGTTCGGCAGTCTCTTCATTGCTTATCCCCTCAGTGATAGTCGCAGATCTCGACGCGCTCTGCACTGCCGTCGCGCCAGACAAAGCACACGCGCCACTGATCGTTGATGCGGATGCTGTGCTGGCCTGCTCTATCCTTCGACAGCGCCTCCAGCCGGTTGTTCGGCGGCACGCGCAGATCGTCCAGGCTGCGCGCGTTGGCGATCATCCTCAGCTTACGCCGCGCCACCGCCTGAATCTGGTTCGGCAGTTTCTTCGTGAACTGGCCGTTCCATATGCTTTGCGTGGCGTCGTCGTGAAACGAAGTGATCATGGGCGCAATAATATCGCGGAGCGATAATATCGTCAAACGATATCCGAAATTGGGCTCCAAGAAACTGCTGGCTGTCGCCATTGCGCTCGCTGCGCCCATGGCTGCGATGCAAACCGCGGTCTGTCCCCTGTTTCTACAGCAGCACGCCTACCGTCGCGCCGGTGAGGCAGGTGGCGAGCGTCCCGGCGACGATGCTCTTCGCGCCCAGGCCGACGATTTCATGGCGCCGCTCCGGCGCCATCGCGCCCAAGCCGCCGATCAGGATGCCGAGGCTGCCGAGGTTGGCAAAGCCGCACAGGGCGTAGGTCATCAACAGGCGGCTGCGCGGGCTGAGATCTGCATCGCCCAACCGCGCCAGATCGAGATAGGCGACGAGTTCGTTCAGCACCGTCTTCGTCCCCATCAGCGCGCCGGCCGCCGGCGCTTCCTGCCAGGGCACGCCCACCAGCCACACCACCGGCGCCATGAGCCATCCGAGCACGCCTTGCAGCGTGAGCGCCTTGCCGGCAAACTCCGGCAGCAGGCCGAGGATCTGGTTCGCCAGATGCACCAGCGCCACCAGCACAAGCAGCATCGCGACCACGTTGATGAGCAGGCTGATCCCCTCCGTGGTGCCCTGGATCACCGCATCCATGCTGCCGCGCGCCGCCAGCGCCGGCATCAACTCGCCGCCGGTCATCTCGCGCCCGGGCGGCACCATCAGCACGCTGACCACGATGGCCGCGGGCGCGCTGACGATGGATGCGATCAGAATGTGTCCCATCGCGTCGGGGATCACCGGGGCGAGTATGCTGGCGTAGAGCACCATCACCGTGCCGGCGATACCCGCCATGCCGCAACTCATGGTGATGAACAGCTCGCTGCGGCTCATCTGCGCGAGATAGGGCCGCACCAGCAGCGGCGCTTCGACCATGCCGACGAAGACATTCGCCGCCGCGCCCAGGCCCACCGCCCCGCCTATGCCCAGCGTCTTTTCCAGCAGCCTGGAGAAGGCCTTGACCACGACGGGAAGGATGCGCCAATAGAACAGCAGGGAGGAGAGCGCGCTCACCACCAGGATCAGCGGCAGCGCGCGAAACGCGAACACGAAGCTCGCCTCCGGATGCGTCGCGGCGAAGGGCGCCGGCCCCCCGCCGAGGTAGCCGAAAGCGAAGGCCGTGCCCGCCTGCGTCGCTTTTTCGATGGCGCTCACCGCCTCGTTGAGCAGTAGGAAGCCGCGCTTGAACAGGGGGATTTTCAGGAACAAGGCCGCGAGCAGGAATTGCAGCGCCACGCCGGCGAGTATGGTGCGCCATGCGAGATTGCGCCGGTTCTCGCTCGCCGCCCAGGCGGCGAGCAGCAGGATGACGAAACCGAGCAGGCTCTGTAGTTGTGGGGACATGACGTTTTCCTGTGCGGGCTGACCTACGCCGGATTCTGCCCGCGCTTCGCCAGATAGGCCATCTCCCGCGCCCAGCCGGCATAGTTCCGGTGGTACTCGGCCAGATCCGGTTCCGCTGCGGTCTTCGCCGCGAATTCGCTCAGCACGGCGCATTGGCTGGCAGCGAGCCCGGGAATGTCGAGCTGCCGCGTCGCGGTCAGGAACGACGAAAGGCTGGTGACCACGTTGCCGCCCCCGCCCCTGGAACCCGGCGCAGTCGACACCGAAGCCGCGAGGCTGTCGGCCAGGGTCGGCTGATACTTGAGCATGTATTCGGCGTAGGTGCGCATCAGCGGCGCCTGCTGCAGCAGCTCCCTCCGCTCGCGGTCGAAGTCGTCGCGCATCACGATCCTGCCCTGGCGGTAGGCCACGGGCGCCGCGGCGGACGTATCGCACTCCCAGCCTTTGCGCGGCGCGAGCAGATCGGCCTGGTCCGCTTCCTCGCGATAGGGATAGAAGGGCATGCTGCGGCAGCGCAGCGGCTTGTCGGCGTGGATGCTGCACAACCCTTGCGCGTTCAGCGCCGGGCAAGACCAGGCATTGGGGATGTACGCCGTTGGCGCGATGAGCACGGCGAGTTGCCTGCGCCGGCCGAGTTTCAGCGTGGCGCCGATGCGCGTGACCAGTTCGAACGCCTTGCTTTTCTGACCTAGCGGCGTCCACACCATCGCCAGCGGAAAGCGCCCGGCGTGGGCCCAGGCGTCCGCGAGCGTCAGCGGCAGCGATCCGCTGCAGCACTTGCCGCACGCGGTGCAATGAAAACGTCGCTCCACGTTGGATGTCCGATGTTCGATGTTCGAAGCCAGTCGGACCGGCGCCTCAGGCGCCGCAGCACTTCTTGTACTTCTTGCCCGAGCCGCAGTTGCAGGGGTCGTTGCGGCCGGTTTTCGTGAACTGGCGCTGCGGCGGCTTCGGGTTGATTTCGCCGCGAAGGTACAACCAGCGTCCGTCCCGCCGCTCAAAGCTGGCGAGTTCGTGCTGCACGAACGACTGTCCACCGCGCTTGAAGCGGGCCACGAACTCCACCGTGCCCTCGTCCCCGCTCTCGCTCGCGCTCTTCACTTCCAGCCCCTGCCATTCGCATTCCTCGGCCGAGCGTTCCGCCTCGGCGCGATTGAAGTCGTCGCGGATTTCCGGCGCGTGGGTGCGATCCACGTGCTCGAGCGCGCCGCGCACGAAAGCGGTGTAGCGCGATCGCATCAAGGCTTCGGGCGTGGGCGCGGGCGCGCCCGCGATGATAGGACCGCAGCAATCGTCGAGGCTGGCGCCGGAACCGCAAGGGCAATGCGTCGTGGAAGCGGGGCTTTGCATGATCGAGTGGAATTTTACAGTCAATTCCCCTTGATCGAGCGCGAAAGCTGTCGCACGGCCGCAGGCAAAAGGCTAAACTTGCGCATCGATCGGCAGCCGCACAAAAGGGCGCAAACCCGAGGGAAGGCCGCAAACCCGGTCGAATTCGAATATCAATCCACGAGGAGGAAACCCCATGATGCGCAGCCTGTACACCACCAGCCTTGCCTTGCTGCTTGCGGCCCTGCCGCTTGCCGCCACGGCACAGTCCTATCCGACCAAGCCCCTGCGCCTCATCGTCCCCGTCACCACCGGCGGACCGAGCGATATCGTCGCGCGCATTCTGGGCGAACGCCTTTCCACCTCAATGGGCCAGCCGCTGATCATCGAAAACAAACCCGGCGCATCGCAGACGGTGGGCGCCGACTATGTGGCAAAGGCGAGGCCGGACGGCTATACCCTGCTGCAGGCGGCGGCGAACATGGCGATCAATCCGATCCTGATGCCGAACCTGCCCTACGACACGGCGAAAGACTTCGCGCCGGTGACGCTCACCCATCTCACGCCCTACGTGTTCGCGGTCAGCGCGCAGTCGAAGATCCAGTCGGTGGCCGAGCTGGTCAAATACATCAAGGACAATCCGGGCAAAGTCACCTACGGCACGACCGGCCAGGGCAGCCCGCAGGAACTCGCCACTCTGCTGTTCGCGCAGACCCTGGGGCTGCCCGCGATGACGGAGATCCAGTACAAGGGCAGTTCGGCGGCGCACCCGGATCTGATCTCCAACCGTATCGATTTCATGATCGACCCGCTGGCCGCATCGTCGCCGCACATCAAGGCCGGTTCCCTGCGCGCGCTCGCGGTCACCACGCCCCAGCGCAACAGCAATTTCCCCAACGTCCCCACCGCGGTGGAAGCAGGCGTGCCAGGCTACGATTTCGCCAGCTGGGGCGGCGTGTTCGCACCAGCGGGCACCCCGGCCGAGGTCGTGACGAAGCTCAATGAGGAATTTGCCCGAGCCCTCGCCAGCCCCGAGGTGCGCAAGCGCTTCGACGACCTGAGCCTGGTGCCCAAGTCGAGCAAACCGCAGGAATTCGGCAGTTTCCTGATGGCGGAAATGGTGCGCTGGAAGGCCATCCTCGCGGCGAAGAAGCCCTGATCCGTCGCAGCCTCGAACCGGCCGGAAACGCCCGTCCCTATTGGACTTCAGGCTGTCAGGCCTGGCTCGCCGCCAGGATCGCCCGACGCAGTTCGTCGTAATCGCGGGTCACGGGATACTGCGGAAATTCGGCCGCCACGTTGACCGGCGGGCAGAACAGGATCCCGGCATGGGCCTCGGCCAGCATGCTGGTGTCGTTGTAAGAATCGCCGGCGGCGACGGTGTGAAAGTTCAGATCCCGGAACGCCCTCACCGCTGCGCGCTTCTGGTCCTTCATGCGCAGGCGGTAGTCGCGCACGCGGCCGCCGGAGTCGACCACGAGTTCGTGGCAGAACAGCGTCGGGTTGCCCAAGGCGCGCATCAGCGGCGCCGCGAACTGGTAATAGGTGTCGGACAGGATCACCACCTGGCATTCCCCGCGCAGCCAATCGAGAAAATCGCGCGCGCCCGCGAGCGGCTGCATACCTGCGATCACCTGCTGGATATCGGGCAGCCCGAGCCCGCGCGCGGCGAGGAGCGCGATGCGTCCGCGCATCAGCTTGTCGTAATCGGGCTCGTCGCGCGTGGTCCTGGCGAGTTCGGGAATGCCGGTGCGCTCGGAAAATTCGATCCAGATTTCGGGAATCAGGACCCCTTCCAAATCAAGGCAGGCGATTTGCAACGGTTGGCTCCATTGTGGGTGCGGGCTCGAGCGGCAAAGCGCACCGGGCAGGGCTGCGGGCATTGCGCAGAGGGGATTGTAATGCACGCAATGCGTTTGCCCAATATTGGTGCGCAGAACGAATCGGTGCAAACGCCGCGCAGCGCTGGAAGCTGCGCGCCTAACTTGATACACTAGACCGATGTTGCGCAACGTGACAGCGGCGATATAGGCATGGCGGGCGAAGCCTCCAAGACGGCGGCGGCCGCGGCGCGCTGGCTCGCCTACGTCACCGCGCTGCCCACCGAAGACCCGGCGGCGCGCATGCGCGTTCTGCGCACGCTGGAATCGCTGGGCTGCGCAGTCATGCGCGAGGGCGTGTTCCTGCTGCCCGACACGCCCGCCGCGCGCCAGGGCCTGTCCAGCCTCACCGACTACATCGGACGCCTGAACGGATCGGCTCACCTGCTCTCGGTCAGCAGCCTCGACGACGCGCAGGCGCAGCAGTTCCTCGGCTTTTTCGACCGCACGCACAAGTACGACGACCTGATCAAGACGGTGGAGAGCCTGAAGTCCGCCATCGGCATCGCCGACTCGGTGCAGCTCAAGCGCCTGCTGAACAAGCACAAGCGCGAATACGAAACCATCAGCATGCTCGATTTTTTCCCGTCGGACGCGCGCGAGCGCGCCGCGCGCGCGCTCACCGACGCCGACCAGGCGGTGCACAATCTGATGTTCCCCGATGCGCAGAAGAAAGCCGGCAACCTGGACACCACGGGCAAGCACTACTTCCAGCGCGTCTGGGCCACGCGCAAACCGCTGTGGGCGGACCAGTTGGGTTCGGCCTGGCTGATCCGGCGCTTCATCGACCCGGAAGCGCAACTCCTGTGGCTGGACAAGAATCAGGAATGCCCCGAGAAGGCGGTTGGATTCGCCTTTGCCGGCGCGGCGTTCAGCAACAGCAAGGACAAGGTCACGTTCGAGGAAATTCTCGCCGCCTTCAAGCTGGGCCGGAACACCGCCCTCGCGCGCATCGGCGCGCTGATTCACGCGCTCAACAGCGGCGAGACCGCAGTGGCGGAGGCGGCGGGGGTGCAGACGCTGCTGCAGGGCGCGGTGCGCCGCACCGAAAACGACGACCAGTTGCTCGCCGAGGCGGAGATGACGTTCGATCTGCTGTACGAAGCCTACTTCGAGGCGCCCGGCAAAGCCTGAGGCGGCATCGGGTCCGCAGGCGCGCTCAGTCCTTGAAGGGGATAGGCGCCGCCCGCCTGAGATGGGTCACTTCTTCTCCTTCTCTTCCTTCATCTCCTGCGCCAATCGCCGGCTCAGATCGCGCAAGCGCGCCTCTACGCTGGAGAGCTGGTAAAAATCCCCGTCGCCGCTTTTTTGCGCCAGCTGCAATTGCTCGATGGCCGCGGGCAGGCTGCCCTGTAGCACGTACACCTCGGCCTGCGACTGATGCTGCAGCAGCCGCCTGCCCATGGAGGCGTAGGCCTTCGCCCGCATCGCGTAGAGTCGCGCGTCGCGCGGATGGCGCTTGATCTGCTCGTCGAGCAAGGACGCCGCATCCGCATGCTGCGCCTGCTGCTGCAAGGCATCGATGTGGGCGTAGTTCAATGCTCGATTGTTGGGGTAGCGCGCCAGCGCCAGCTTGAGCGTATCGAGCGCGCCCCGGTTGTCTCCCCTGGCCTGCTTGATGCGCGCAGCCAGGCCGGCGACCAGCGGATGGTCGGTGGCCTGCAGCAGCGGCGCGAGTTCGGCCTCGGCGCGCGAGAGCTCCTTGGTCCGCAGCAGCGCCACCGCCAGCGCGTAGCGCGCCGCCATTTCGTTGCTGAATTTCCTCTCCTGCCAATCGCTTTGCATCTGCAGCAGCGCGTCGCGCGGCGCGCCCTGCTCGGCGCGCAGCTTGGCCCGCACCAGCTGGAAATCGAGGCTGTCGGGCGTCTGCTTGTATGCCAGCCCCTGGATCCGGTTCTGCGCGTCGGCGATGCGCTCGGTCGTCACCGGGTGCGTGCGCAGATAGGCCGGCGCGTTGTTCTCGTAAAGTCGGCCGGCCTTTTGCAGGCGCAGAAAAAAATCCGGCATCGCGCGCACGTCGAACTTGGATTTCTCCAGCGTGAGAAACCCGAGCCGGTCGGCTTCGCGCTCGAAGTCGCGCGTGAATCCGATCTGCGCGGTGATGACGCTCGCCTGTCCGATCGCCGCGGCGGCCGAGCCGACCTGGGTATTGCGCGAGAGTATGGCGAGCGCCATCGCCGCCATCATCGCCATCGACAACTGACCGTCCTTGCTCGCCATGCGCGCCAGGTGGTGCTGGGTCACGTGCGCTATTTCATGCGCCAGCACCGCCGCCAGTTCCGATTCGCTCTGCGCGGCGGTGATCAACCCGGTATGCACGTCGATGTAGCCGCCGGGCATGGCGAAGGCGTTGAGCGTGCTGTCCTTGATCAGGAAGAATTCGAACTCCTGGCGCACGTCCTGACTGTTGGCCACCAGCCGGGTGCCGAGTGCGTTGAGATATTCGGTCAATTCCGGATCGTCGAGGAAGGCGGGATCGCGCTGGCGTATGTCGCGCATGATGGATTCGCCGATGCGCCGTTCCATCTGCGGCGACAGCGTGGCCTGGCCCGCATCGCCCAGATCGGGCAGCCCCTGAGCCGGCACCCGCGGCGCAAACGCGAGCAGCGAGGCGACCAGCAATAGAGGCGCGATAAACCGTGGATTGCACGAGAAGCCGGACGACCAAGTGGACAACGAAGTGCAAAACAAGGCGGGCAAGCTGCTGATACGCATGATGATATGATACTCCGCTATGAAACGAAGTTCCCCCGGCAAGACAAATAAGCTCAATCATTTCGATGCGCAGGGCCAGGCGCACATGGTCGATGTGGGCGCAAAGGCAGAGACGCGGCGCATCGCCCGCGCCTGCGGACAGATACGCATGCAGGCGGCGACCTTGCGCCTGATCCGCGACGGGACGGCGAAAAAAGGCGACGTACTGGGCGTGGCCCGGCTGGCGGCAATTCAGGCGGCCAAGCGCACCGCGGACCTGATCCCGCTCGCCCACCCCCTGGCGCTTACCAGCGTAGCCGCAGAATTCGAACTCGACACCGCCGCTTGCGCGGTCGCATTGACCGTGACGGTGGAAACCCTGGGGCGCACCGGAGTCGAGATGGAGGCCCTGACCGCGGTCAGCGTAGGCCTGCTGACCGTCTACGACATGTGCAAGGCGGTGGACCGCGGCATGCGCATCGAGGGCGTGCTGCTGCTGGAGAAGCAGGGCGGCAAGTCGGGGCACTACCTGCGCCAGCCCTGATGCCGCCCGACGACCGGCGCAAGGCCTGCTCCGGTCCCGCTTGATCGCACGCGCGGGATGACCCGCGCCCTGCGACTATTTCGCCAGCAGGTTCGTCCCGGCCGCGCCGACCACGGAGTACCTGTAGGTGGCATGGGCGATCGCGTTCAGATTGCTGGCGCTTGCGGAGGGCTGGCTGGCCCAGGTGATCGCGTCGGTGCTGGTGAAGATCTTGCCACCTGCGCCCACGGCGATGAACTGCGTGCCGTAGGTCACGGCCGAAAGCGCGCTCGCCCCGGCGCCGATCGCCGTCTGTGCGGTCCAGGTTACCGCATCCGGGCTGGTCACGAGAGCGCCGCCCGCACCCACCGCAACGAAAATGCCGGCGCCGGTCGCGGTATTGATGCCGTAGGTGATGCCCTTGAGGTCGAGCGCCGTGTTGGAGGCGACCGGAGTCCAGGTGACTGCATCGGCGCTGGTGAGTATGGTGCCCTTGGCGCCGACGGCGATCCACAAATTGTTTCCGTGCGAACGCACGGCGTACAGGTCGTTGGTGGTGGCCGTGCCAGAGCTTGCAGGGGCGGTCCAGGTCGTTCCGTCCAGCGTGCTGATGATCGTGCCCGCGGCGCCCACTGCCACGATCCTGCCCACCCCGCCGCCGACGCCGTACAGGTTGTTCGTCGTCGCCGTGCCCGAACTCGCCGCCGCCGCCCAGGTGACGGCATCGGCCGAGCGCACGATCACGCCGCCGTCGCCGACCGCGTTGTACTGGCCCGCAAAGGTCGCGGCGTTCAGATTGGTCGCCACCGGGGAGGTGATCGCGCTCCAGGTCACGCCGTCCGGGCTCGAATACATCGCGCCGCCCGTGCCGACCGCGACAAAGGACGTACCCAGCGTCAGACCACGCAATTCGCCGGCACCGAGCGCCGTCCCGGCGACCCAGGGAACGGTGGAACTGGCAGTGGCGGTTCCCGCAAGCCGCGGCACGGCCGACACCGAGGGCGTGCTCGTACCGCCGGCGCCGCCGCCGGTGCGCGCGTTGAGCGTGAAGGAATACACCGTGCCGTTCGTCAGTCCGGACGCGACGAAAGGCGAACTCACGTTGATCCCCGATTGCGAACCCGGTACCTTGGTCCAGTTGGAGGTCGAAATGCTGGTCGACGGGGCGTAGAAAATCCAGTAATCCACGCCTGGCTCCATGGCCCAGGTCACGGTGATCATGCCGTCGCCGGGAACCAGCGTGAGCCCGGTGGACGGGGCGTCGGCGGAATTCCCGCTGCTGCCGCAGCCGGCAATGAGCAAGCTCGCCAGAATTGCCACAAGCGACATCAAGGGTCGACGCATTTGGTCCTCGCTATGAATCGGTTAGAGTCTGCAACAAACGGGGGTATGCCCCGCAGGAAATCCCCTGGGGGGACATCCCGTCATACCCATTTATGTCAGGGTCCATTTCGGCAAACTCTGAAACGGCCACTTGCCGCCGGACCAAGATTATAGCCGAACACCCGCGAAAGAAATTTCAGTGCGGCTGCGTGATCTTCTTGGCGCCGGACTCAAGCGCCTGGGCCAGTTCGCTGCGCCACGTCTTCATGCTTCCCTGCGCCAGTTCCGCCGGCGGATGCTCCTGCGGCTCCGTGTAATCGGCGTAGATCATGCCGAGCAATTTTCCCCGGCTGATCGGCAGCATCACGAACGAGCGCGCGCCGACCACCTGGTGATACCACTCGGGAACGAGACTCGCATACATGGGCGAGCGCACGTCGTTCACGAAGGTATCGACGTTGCGCGCCATGATCGCGCGAAACAGGTCCATCTTCGGCCCGGCGCAGCGAAACCGGGCAGTGACCTGGACCGCGTTTCTGCCTACGCCGGCGATCGCCACCAGAGCGGAGGAACTCTCCGGCAGGCACAGCAGCGTATGGTCGAAATGGTATTTGTCGTGGATCAGGCGCAGCACATGCTGTATCACTTCGACCGGCGCCCGCCCGCCTATGCCCTTGCTCTCCTTGGTCAGGCTGTCCTGCGCGGAGAGCCGGTCCAGCACCCGCTCCGACGCCTTGCGCAGGAGATTGCGCGCCTGCTCCACATTGCTCGGGAAGGACATCTCCGCCAGCGTGGCGTCGGTTTCCGCCAGGCACTTCTCGATCCACTCGCGCACCTCGACCTCCCTCAGGCGCAGCGCCCCTCGAAAGAACTCGATGTGGTTGCTGATCGCCACGCGCTCGCCGTTCTCCGGCTGGCGGAACAAGGCTTCGGTCACGCGGCGGCAAAAGCACGAGCACAACTGGTTCCAGGCGACGGCATTGGCCGCAGTGCGCGGCGGCGCCTTTTCCGCCAGCGGCGCGAGGCTGCCCTGGAGCACGTCGGGGAGGGACCAGTGCGCGGCGATGGCCGCGCCGATTTCCTCGTAGCTCATGCCCAGGGTTTCCGCCACCGCCTCGTCCTCGGAAAGGTTCCTGTCCGCCTGCAGCGTACGGCTGCGTTCGATGTCCTCGTACAGATAGTAGATCGACATCATGCGCCCCAGGTTCTGCATCAGGCCGCAAACCTGCGCCTCCTGGGCGCTGAAGCGCGTGCCGTTGATCCGTGTGAGTTCGCCGGCGAGGCTGCCGCAGAAGAACGCGGCGACGATTTCCGCGTGCAACTGCTTCGACTGGGGCTTGTGCGACAGCGAATCGAGCAATGCCAGGGACAGGGCAACCGATTTCACCGTGTTCATTCCCAGGATCACCAGCGCCTGGTCTATGGTCGAAATATTGCGCCCGCTGCGCGCGTTCCGGCTCGAATTGGCGATGCGCAGCAGCTTCGCCGTGAGCGCGGCATCGCGAAGGATGGCGGTGGTGAGTTCGCGCGTGCCGCCGCCGGCATCGTCGCTGAGCCGGCTGATGGTCTGTACCGATGCGCCCAGCCCGGCAAAACCAGGGCTGCTGTCCATTTTCTTCAGCAGTCTGGTGACGGCGGATTGCTCTGGGTCTTGCATAAGTCCCTATACTTTTGCTTTTCGTTGGGTTTCAATTGCGGCGGTTTTCCGGTCGATCGCCGCCCGCCATTATATGTCCCTAGCGCGGCGCGTTCCAACTGCCGCCCAGGGCGGTGATCAGCTGCACGCTCGCGTTCACGCGGCGGCTGCGCAAATCCACAGCCGCTCTTTGGCTCGCCAGCGCCGTCGCCTGCGCCACCACCACGTTGAGATAGCTCACCGTCCCGGCCTTGTACTGGTTCAGCGCCAGGGCCAGCGATTGCTCGGCCGACTTGAGGGCTTCGCCCTGCACTTCCGCCTCTTCCGCGAGGATGCGCAGCGCCGAAAGGTTGTCCTCCACCTGCTGGAATGCGGCCAGTACCGTCTGCCGGTAGGCAGCGACGCTGGCGTCGTAGGCGGCTATCGCCTGCGCGGTCTGCGCCCGCCGCAGGCCGCCGTCGAAGAGATTCATCGCGAAGGCCGGCCCCAGCGACCAGTAGCGGCTGGGCAGGGTCAGCCAATCGGCCAAGCTTGCGCTCTGGTAGCCGGCCGAAGCCGAGAGCGTAAGCGTCGGAAAGAACGCGGCCTTGGCCACGCCTATCTGAGCATTGGCCTGCGCCATGCGCCGCTCGGCCGCCGCGATATCGGGGCGGCGCTCGAGCAGAGCCGAGGGCACGGCATCCGGAATCGGCGGCAAATCCGTCGCCAGCGCCTGGCGCGGGATCGACAGCGCGGAGGGCGGTTTGCCCACGAGCAATGCGATGGCGTGTTCGAGTGCCGCGCGCTGTACGCCCAGATCGATGGCCTGCGCCCGCGCGGTCTTGATCTGGGTCGTTGCCTGGACCACATCCGCCTTGGCCACAATGCCGGCGGCGTACTGGTTCTGCACCAGCTTGAGCGACTTGTCGTAGGCGGCCACCGTCTCTTCCAACAGGAGCTGCTGCGCGTCCAGCGCGCGCAGCTGAAAGTAGTTTTGCGCAAGCGCGGCCTGGGCCGCCAGGCGCGCCGCTTCCAGATCGCTCGCGCTCGCCTTGACATTCGCGTCGCTTGCCTCCACCGCGCGGCTGATGTTGCCCCAAACGTCCGGCACCCAGCTCGCCTGGAACGGAAGATTGTGATTGGTCACCACGCCCCGCGATACGGGCGTCGCCGAGGGCTGGGCGACGGTCGTGGCGGTCGTGGCGGTCGTGGCCGACGCGCGCGAACGCGACTCCGAAATGCCTCCCGTCACGCTCGGGAAGTAGCCGGCGCGCGCCGACTGCGCCAGGGCGAGCGCCTGGCGGTATTGCGCCTCCGCCCTGGCCAGGTTCTGATTCGACACGCTCACCTGCTCCTGCAGGCTGCTGAGCAGGGGATCGCGGTACATCTCCCACCACTTGCCGCGCGCTTCGAGGTCGCGCGGCTCGGCCGGCTTCCAGTTGCCCTGTTCCTTGAACGCGGCGGGGGTTTCGACCGCGGGGCGCACATAGTTCGGCCCGGAGGTGCAAGCGGTGAGCGCAACGCTCAGCAGCATAAGCGCCGCGCATTTCAAGTCTGCGAGCTTCATCATGTTCCTTCCAAGGCTGGATGCGTCACGCTGCCTTTGCCGCGCACTCGCCTGTACCAGAGGCTCAAGCGATCCAGGTACAGGTAGACCACCGGCGTCGTGTACAGCGTCAGCACCTGGCTGAACACGAGCCCGCCCACGATCGCTATGCCCAGCGGCCGCCGCAACTCGGCGCCTTCGCCCAAGCCCAGCGCCAGAGGCATGGCTCCGAACAACGCCGCCATGGTGGTCATCATGATCGGCCGAAAGCGCAGCAGGCAGGCCTGAAAAATCGCTTTTTCCGGTGGCAGGCCCTGGTTGCGTTCGGCCTCGAGCGCGAAGTCGATCATCATGATGGCGTTCTTCTTCACGATGCCGATCAACAGAATCACGCCGATCAGCGCGATGATGCTGAACTCGGTCCGAAACGCGAGCAAGGCGAGCAAGGCGCCCACGCCGGCCGAGGGCAACGTCGACAGTATGGTGATCGGGTGGATGAAGCTCTCGTACAGCATGCCGAGCACGATGTAGACCGTGAGCAGCGCCGCCAGAATCAGCAGCGGCTGGGTGTTGAGCGAAGCCTGGAACGCGCGCGCCGTGCCCTGGAAGGTGCCGTGCACGCCGGTCGGCACGTTGATCCGGTCCATGGCGTCTTTGACCGCGCGCGTGGCGTCCGACAGGGACACGCCCGCCGGCAGGTTGAAAGAAACGGTGGAAGCCGCGAACTGGCTCTGGTGATTCACCCCCAGGGGCGTGTTGGTCGGGCCGAAGCGGCTGAACGCGGCGAGCGGCACCTGCGCCCCGCCTGCCGCGCTGACATAGACATTGTTGAGCGCATCCGGACTTTGCCAGAACTGCGGCGCCGCCTCCATCACCACCCGGTACTGGTTGAGCGGATTGTAGATGGTCGATACCTGGCGCTGGCCGAAGCTGTCGTTCAGCGTCGTATCGATCATGCGCGTGGTGACGCCCAGCCGGGCGGCCACGTCGCGGTCGATCACCAGCGTGGTCTGCAAGCCCTTGTCCTCCTGATCGGTATTGACGTCCACCAGTTCCGGCAGTTCGGCCAGCGCGCGGCGCACGCGCGGCTCCCAGACGCGCAGCTCCTCCAGTTCGTCCGCCTGCAGCGTGAACTGATACTGAGCGCTCGCCTGCCGCCCGCCTACGCGGATGTCCTGCACCGGAACCAGGAACAGCGCCGCGCCCGGCTCGCGCGAAAGCTTGCCGCGCAGGCGTGCGATGATGCGCTCGGCCGGGACATTGCGCTCGCCCAGGGGCTTCAAGGTCACGAACATGAAGGCGCGGTTGCGCTGGCCGCCGCCGGTGAAGGCGACCATATTTTCCACATCGGGATCCTGGCGCACGATCTCGACGAAGGCGGCAACCTTCTGCCGCATCGCCTGGAACGAGATGCTCTGATCGGCCTGGATGTTGCCGACCAGCCTTCCCGTGTCCTGTTGCGGGAAGAACCCTTTGGGCACGATGATATACAGGTACACGTTGAGGCACACCGTGGCGGCGAGAAGCGCCAGCATCAGCAGGCCGTGGCGCAGCGCCCAGGCAAGCGACACCTCGTACCAGCGAAGCAGCGCGGCAAACACCCGCCCGCCCGCCCGGTAGGCCCGGCCGTGCCCGCGCCCGCC
>CAYNVY010000070.1:0-19003 GCA_964400745.1 uncultured Enterobacteriaceae bacterium
AATCGCTGATGATTTCGACGATGTGTTCCTGCAACTGCACGCGCGCCTTGCCGTCCGCGGGCGCCTCCGCTTTGCGACCCGCGGGCGCCTCCACTTTGTTGCCGGGTTTCTTGCCCGATTTCTGCACTGTCGTCTGGTTCATGTTTTTTCCGTAGCCGCTGTTGAGTGCGCAGTCGTGTGATTAGGCAACACGCACGCGCGCGAAATTCCGCTCCCTGGTGGCGATGCCGAAGAGCGAACCACCGTCGCCGCCTGCATAAGGCAGGCTTGCGTCGCGGATGCCGAGATAGGCCTTCATGCCCCGCGCCGCCTTGCGCCCCGCGCCCATGGCTTCGATCACGGTCGCAGCGCCGGTGACGATGTCGCCGCCGGCGAACACGCCCGCGACCGAAGTCGCCAGGTTCGCGTCGGCGCCGATATAGCCCCATTTGTTCAGTTTCAGCTTGGAGGTCTGCCCCATGATCGGATTGGCGTTGGTGCCGATGGCGTAGATGATCAGGTCGGCCTCGAAATCGAACTCGCTGCCCGCCACCGGGACCGGACGGCGCCGGCCGGAATCGTCGGGCTCGCCCAGTTCCATGCGCACGCAGCGCATGCCGCGCACATTGCCCTTGCCGTCATCGAGCACCGCCACCGGCGCGGTGAGCCAGTGGAATTCCACGCCCTCCTGCTCGGCGTGATGCACTTCTTCCGCCCGCGCCGGCGCCTCGGTGCGCGAGCGGCGATAGACGCAGTACACCTTCTCCGAGCCCAGGCGCAGCGAGACGCGCGTGGCGTCCATGGCGGTATTGCCCGCGCCGACCACGGCGACGCGCCTGCCTATGGGTTGCGGCGTGTCGAAGTTCGGAAAATCCCTGCCGCGCATCAGGTTGCAGCGGGTCAGCATCTCGTTCGCCGAAAGCACGCCGTTGAGCGAATCGCCGGGAATGTTGAGCATGGTCGGGTAGCCGGCGCCGACGCCGACGAACACTGCGTGAAAGCCCATCTCGTCCAGCATCTGCTCGATGGTGAACAGGCGCCCGACCAGGGTGTTGCATTCGAACTTGACGCCGAATTTCTTCAGGTTGTCGATCTCGGCGTCGATGACTTCGTTCGGCAGGCGGAAATCGGGGATGCCGTATTTCAGCACACCGCCCGGCTGGTGGAAGGCTTCATAGACGGTCACGTCGCAACCCGCCTTGGCCATGTCCGCCGCGCAGGCCATGCCCGCGGGACCGGAGCCGACGATGCCGACCTTGAACCGGTTGGGCTCGATGTACGGAATGTTGACCCAGCCTTCCTTGATCGCGATGTCGCCGACAAAGCGCTCCAGGCGGCCGATCGCGACCGCCTCTAGCGAATCGCCCACCGTGCACACGCCTTCGCACTGGTTCTCCTGCGGGCACACGCGGCCGCAGATGGAGGGCAGCAGGTTGGTGTCGGTGAGGATGTCGTAGGCGCCGCGGAAGTTCTTCTCGTTGATCTTCTGGATGAAGCCGGGGATGTCGATGCCCACCGGACAGCCGGAAATGCAGGGCTCGTCCGGACACATCAGGCAGCGCTCGGATTCGCGCGCCGCGTCCTCCGGGCTGTAGCCGCAGGCGACTTCCTCGAAATTCTTCGCTCGCAGCTGCGGATCCTGCTCGCGCATCGGCGTGCGTTCCTGCGGGATGCTGCGTATCGTCTTCTTTTTCGCCATGTCCATGTCCTCTAGCGGCCGGTCCACGCTCGCGGAGGACCCGCCTCCGGGCGCCGCACCGGCGCAATAGTCAATCACCAAACGGTATCAGCCCCCGGGCGCGTCCTCGAACGGATCGGGCAGTTCGAGCAGCTCGTTCTGGTCGCCGTGTTTCAGCGCGTGCAGCGCGCTGGCGCCGACCTGCTTGGTCATGCGGCAGGACTCCGACCAGCGTTCGTGCGCGTCTTTTTCAACGGTGGTATAGCGCGAGAGGCGCAGCATCAGGTCGTCGAAATCGAGCAGGTGGCCGTCGAAGTCCGGACCGTCGACGCAGGCGAACTTCACCTCGTTGCCGACCTTGACCCGGCAGCCGCCGCACATGCCGGTGCCGTCCACCATGATGGGGTTGACGCTCACCATGGTCTTGATCCTGGCCGCGCGCGTCGCGTCCGCCGCGGCCTTCATCATCAGCGGCGGCCCGATCGCGACCACCTCGTCGATATCGGAGTGCCCGGCGAGGGCCACTCTGATGCCGTCGGTGATCATGCCTTTCATGCCGACCGAGCCGTCGTTGGTGCACAGGATGAGCTCGTCGCAGGCGGAGCGGAACTTGTCCTCCCAGAACACCAGATCCTGGTTGCGAAAACCGAGGACCGCGATCACATAGGCGCCCGCTTCCTTGAAGCCGCGCGCCTGCGGAAACACCGGCGCCACGCCCAGGCCGCCGCCCACGCACAGCACCTTTTTCGCGTGGCTGACCGGGCTGGGGATGCCCATCGGGCCGACCATGCCGTAGAGCCGCGTACCCACGCTGCATTCCTGTTGCATCTGCCGCGTGGTCTTGCCCACCGCCTGGATCACCAGGGTGACGGTGCCCCGCTTCTGGTCGAAGTCGGCGATGGTGAGCGGAATGCGCTCGCCGTGCTCGTTCAGCATGACGATCACGAACTGGCCCGGTTTGGCGGCCTTGGCCATCAGGGGATGGCGCACCTCAAGCAGGTACGTGACGTCGGAGAAATCCTCGCGCGCCACGATCTCGAAATTGGACGTTTCCATCGCTATGTTTTCCGCTTATGCCAGTTTAGGTTTTTCGGGGTTCCATTGGTATCAGGCAGCCGGTGGTTTCGCACCGCTGGCACGCTTTCCGAAGGGGTATCGTAACCTCCAAAGCCAAGTCTGAAGGGAATCTCCGCCTGGATATCTTTCCTGCGCTTTTCCCGATGCCGAAATCCCGCTCATCTGCCTATGAGCGCACGACTTTCCCGATAGGCCAGGCAAGTATCTTCCGCGGGCATCCGGGCTATCTTGACCTAGATCAAACCCATCGGGGAGCCCGGGGAAGTACTCGCTGCAACTGAAATAAAAGACCGGCGGGCCGCTGAAAAAGGCACTCTGAAAGTGAAATAGATCACGCTGCGAATCCGCAGCCGGCGCTCTCGCGCAGGCCTTGCGCGCGTTCGCGTCTACGCGCCTAGCAGCCTGCGCGAGAGCACCGACTGCATATCGCGCCTGCCATCGGCGATGAGGTAAATGACGACCTGGTTGCCGATTACGCGGTAGATCATGCGGTACGGCTTGAACGAGGTCTGCCGGTACTCTCTGATGCCCAGCGCGATCAGTTCTTTCGGATAACTGCCACGCTCCGGGAAACGCGACAAGTTGTCCACGACCTCCAACAGCCGGTCCAACACATGGTCGGCGTTGGCTACGCAGTCGAACTCTGCGATGTAGCCGTGAATGGCCTCCAGATCCTGCTCGGCGCCCTGGGTGAGCAGGACTTCGAACTTGGCGGACCTGCCCGGCATCAGGCCGCCGCTCGTTTGGCACGCAGGCGGGCAAGCACTTCAGCCACAGGCTTGACCTTTCCCGCCCCCACTTCCTGATTGCCCAGCGCAAGAACTTTCAGCAATGCCAGGGTTTCCTGGGTTTGCTCGAACGAGGCCACGTCCTGCAGGACCGCCTTGGCTACACCGTTCTGCGTGATGACCAAGGGCTCACGCCGCTCGGCGAGGCGTGTCAGGACCTCGGCAGCGTTGGCCTTGAGATAACTGATCGGTTTGACTTGCGATGAATAGCTCACGGCTGCGCTCCGTATGTTCGAGTAGGACTGAATATAGTCTTTTTCTGGTCTCATGACAACGTGCAGGGATACGCGCACGGATAGCAGAGATCTGTCGATGCCCTGTTGCCGAGGTTCAATGACGCACGCGACAATCTCATGTGCGTGACGGGGCATTTCCGTACAGAATGCATCCTCCGCCCATCATCTGAGACCAGACCAAGCGATGTTTGAGCAAGCCTTCAAGAATATCGACAACGACCTGCGCAACGAAGCCGGTTGCACCACCGAACTCGACTACACCGAACAGACTTCATGGCTGCTGTTCCTCAAGTATCTCGACGGGCTGGAGCAGGACAAGGCGATGGAGGCGGAACTGGAGGGCAAGAAATACGCCTTCATCCTCGACGAAGCCTACCGCTGGTCATCGTGGGCCGCGCCCAAGGACAAGGACGGCAAGCTCGACCACAACAAGGCGCAAACGGGCGACGACCTGCGCGAGTTCGTGGATCGCAAGCTGTTCCCCTACCTGCACGGCTTCAAACTCAAGGCCACTGGCCCGAACACCATCGAATACAAGATCGGCGAGATATTCGGCGAGATCAAAAACAAGATTCAGAGCGGCTACACCCTGCGCGAGATCATCGACCACATCGACGAACTGCGCTTCCGCTCGCAGGCCGAGAAGCACGAACTCTCGCACCTGTACGAAGCCAAGATCAAGAACATGGGCAACGCCGGGCGCAACGGCGGCGAGTACTACACCCCGCGCCCGCTGATCCGGGCGATGGTGCAGGTGGTGCAGCCCAAGATCGGCGAACGCATCTACGACGGCGCCTGCGGCTCGGCCGGCTTCCTCTGCGAATCCTTCGACTACCTGCGCGGCCAAGCCGGGCTGACCGCCGACAAACTCAAGATGCTTCAGGAACGCACCTTCTACGGCAAGGAGAAGAAGCCGCTGGCCTATGTGATTGCGATCATGAACATGATCCTGCACGGCATCGAAGCGCCGAACATCATCCACACCAACACCCTGACCGAAAACCTCGCCGACATTCAGAACAAGGATCGGATGGACGTGATCCTCGCCAATCCGCCCTTCGGCGGCGGCGAGCGCAAGGAAGTGCAGCAGAACTTCCCCATCCGCACCGGCGAGACGGCATTTCTGTTCCTGCAACACTTCATCAAGATGCTCAAGGCCGGCGGCCGGGCCGGCGTGGTCATCAAAAACACTTTCCTGTCGAACACCGACAACGCGTCGGTGAGCCTGCGCAAGTTGCTGCTGGAATCGTGCAACCTGCACACCGTTCTCGACTGCCCCGGCGGCACGTTTCAGGGGGCGGGCGTCAAGACCGTGGTGCTGTTCTTCGAGAAGGGAACGCCGACGCGCAAAGTCTGGTACTACCAGCTCGACCCCGGCCGCAACATGGGCAAGACCAACCCGCTCAACGACGCCGACCTCGCCGAGTTCGTCGAACTGCAAAAGACGCAGGCCGACACGGAGAAAAGCTGGAGCGTCGATGCTGCAACGATAGCCACCGCGACCTACGACCTGTCGGTGAAAAACCCGAACGGCGGCGAGGAAGTCATCCACCGCAGCCCGCAGGCCATCATGGACGAGATCGCTGCGCTGGATGCCGAGAGCGCGGAGGTGCTGGCGAACATTCGGAGGCTGTTATGAAGCGCTCTAGCACCACCCCGACAGGCGAAGATAATCTCTATCAACGCATCCGCGAACTGGTTGTCACTGCACGTCAAACCGTTGCCCGTGGCATCGATCTGGTGCAGGTACGCATTAACTTCGAGATTGGTCGGCATATCGTCGAGCATGAACAGCAGGGTAAAGACCGCGCCGACTATGGCAGGGAGTTGCTCGCGAGTCTGGCTGATCGTCTGACCCGCGAATTCGGCAAAGGTTTTGCGCGCAGCAATATAGCTTACATGCGCAGCTTTTATCTCGCCTATGCAAGCCGCGCACAGATTTCCCAGACAGTGTCTGGACAATTGCCGGGGCGCGATGCGGCGGCAGAAACCGAGAGTTTCCGGATTGTCCAGACGCTGTCTGGACAATCTTCTCGCCCCTTCTCGCTGAGTTGGTCACACTACGTTTTCCTGCTCGGCATCAAGAACGCCGACGAACGCAGCTTCTACGAAATCGAAGCCGCCGGGCAAAACTGGACGCTGCGCGAACTCAAGCGCCAGTTCGACAGCGGCCTCTATGAACGGCTGGCGTTAAGCCGGGACAAGGAGGGCATCCGCAAACTGGCAAATGAAGGCCAGATCGTCAGCCAACCGCAAGACCTGCTCAAGGAACCGCTGGTGCTGGAATTCCTGGGCCTTGCCGAGCAAAGCCGCTATTCCGAGTCAGACTTGGAAGGTGCCATCATCGACCGCCTCGGCCAGTTCCTGCTCGAACTCGGCAAAGGTTTTCTGTTCGAGGCGCGGCAAAAGCGCTTCAGCTTCGACGACGAGCATTTCTTCGTCGACCTCGTTTTCTACAACCGCCTGCTGCATTGCTACGTGCTGATCGATCTCAAGCTCGGCAAACTCACTCATCAAGACCTCGGCCAGATGCAGATGTACGTCAACTACTTCGACCGCCACGTCAGGCTCGAAGGCGAGAACCCCACCATCGGCATCGTGCTGTGCAAAAAGAAACATCAGGCGCTGGTCGAAATCACCCTACCCCAGGACGCCAACATCCACGCCCGCGAATACCAGCTCTACCTGCCGAGCAAGGAGGAATTGCGGCAGAAGCTGGAGGAGTGGATTGCGGAGGTGGGGGAATGAAGAGTGGCGGATGTGGAGCGCGCGGAAGTGCTGGCGAATATCAGGGTGCTGTTGTGAAGGCAGGGTGGCGGCGGGAAGCCATTGGCGATGTTTGCGATGTCGTCAATGGTGGCACACCCAAGACAGGGATCGTCGAATACTGGGATGGGCCACATCAGTGGATTACGCCTGCCGAAATGGGCAAACGAGCGACGCCCTACATAGACCAAACGCAACGAACGATCACCGATGCAGGAATGCAGAACAGCTCCGCAAGGCTCCTGCCGGAACAGTCCGTCATTCTTTCGTCCCGCGCCCCGATTGGTCATTTGGTCATCAACACCGTGCCTATGGCAACCAATCAAGGTTGCAAGGGCTTGGTGCCGCGCAATGGACTTGATAGCAAGTACCTTTATTACTACTTGGTGAGCATCGTTCCCCTGCTGAACGACCTCGGCACCGGTGCAACCTTCAAGGAGCTATCTGGCGGAAAACTCAAGGAGGTTCCTGTTCCGGTCGCCCAGCTCCCCGAACAGCACCGTATCGTCGCCATCCTCGACGAAGCCTTCGACGGCATCGCCACCGCCAAAGCCAACGCCGAAAAGAACCTCCAGAACGCCCGCGCCTTGTTTGAAAGTCACCTGCAATCCGTTTTCACGGAGCGGGGTGAGGGGTGGGTGGAGAAGCCGCTGGAGGATGTGGTTGATGTCCAATGCTCGCTTTCGTATGGAATCGTCCAGCCGGGCAACGAATTTCCATCAGGTCTGCCGGTGGTAAGACCCACTGACTTAACGGCCAAGGAGGTAACCCTTGACGGTTTAAAGCGCATTGATCCTAAGCTGGCCGATGGCTACAAACGAACAAAGCTTCGCGGTAACGAACTCCTGCTGTGTGTTCGAGGAAGTACCGGAGTCGTGGCGGTCACGTCACCTGAACTCGCTGGAGCGAACGTAACACGCGGAATAGTTCCAATCATGTTTGAACCATCGTTACTTCGCCAAGACTTTGGCTACTTCCTGATGACTTCCGAAGCAATACAAAGCCAAATCCGCGCCAAGACCTATGGCGCAGCGCTAATGCAAATAAACATCGGCGATTTGAGGAGAATTGCCGTGTCATTTCCGCCGCTAAAGGAGCAGGAAGCGATGACGGCCAAGCTCGAAGAGCTGTCTGGCGAAACCGAACGCCTTGAATCCCTCTACCAGCAAAAACTGACCGCCCTCGACGACCTGAAAAAATCCCTCCTGCACCAAGCCTTCTCCGGGGCGTTATAAGATGTCGGCGCGATGATTACTCTCGATACGTTGAACCGGTGGCTTTCTGTGCCTGCTGAATCCGAGCATCTTGAATTCAAGGAGGCCAAGCAGCAGTTTGATACGACAAAGCTCATGCGCTATTGCGTTGCGCTGGCTAACGAATGTGGTGGTCACCTTGTGCTTGGTGTGTCGGACAAGCTGCCGCGTCGCGTCGTAGGGTCGCAAGCGTTTTCGGCGGCATCCGATCTCAACGACATGAAGTCACGCATTGTAGACAAGTTGCGCATGCGGGTATCTCTGGTGATCGGTGCGGCCAAGGAGGCCGGGGCAATCAAGGCTGACGAGTCGGAAACCAGTTCGACTCGCTATGCCCGCTACCTTCCGTTCTGGACTTGAGAGTGCTTTAACGCAAACCCGGCATAGCTGGCGAAAGATTGAAAAACATAGATATATCAATCCATTCGGTGCTTTAAAGCAAACCACGGATGACCATGAACGAAGCCGAAACCCGTCTCCTGCACATTGACCCCGCACTCAAGGCGGCAGGCTGGAACGTAGTCGAAGGGAGCCGCGTCCGCCCTGAGTACCCGATCACGCTCGGACGGCTTGAAGGGGCGGGCAAGCGCGGCAAGCCGCTGACAGCGGACTACGTTCTGGAATACCGCAACACAAGGCTGGCGGTGGTTGAGGGGCAGAGCCAGATTTCCGATAGGGCCAAAAGGCGGTCTCTTTTGAACACATGCCCTGCGGTGTGATAAGAAAATGGCAAATGTTATACATATCACTGACGACGTGATAAGCTATCGGCTATTTCTTATCACGTTCCTGCAGGCGGAAACATGACCGAACTGGATATTCCCAGCCCCGCCAGCCTTGAGGTCAAGGCGGTCTGGCAGAGTCTGGCCGAGGCGCACCGCCATTTGGCGGAGCTGAAGGGTTTGTGCGAGTCGCTGCCCAACCGCGCCATCTTGCTGGATACGCTGGCCATTCAGGAGGCGAAAGACAGTTCCGAGATTGAGAACATCATCACCACGCATGACGAGTTGTACACCTACGACCAGAGCGGTTCGGCATCGCCGGCCGCCAAGGAGGTGCAAAACTACATCGCGGCCTTGAAGGTGGGTTTTACCGACGTGGTGAATTCCGGCTTGATCCGCATGAGTACGATCCTGCGTGTTCAGGAACAGGTCGAGCAGAACAGTGCCGGGTTCAGAAAGCTGCCGGGGACGGTGCTGAAGAATCAAGCGACGGGCGCGGTGGTTTATGAGCCGCCACAGGATGCCGTGCTGATTGAAAAGCTGATGACGCAACTGGTGGATTTCATCCATGCCGATGACGACCTGGACCCGTTGTTGCGCATGGCGATTGCACATCATCAGTTCGAGAGTATTCATCCGTTTTACGACGGCAACGGCCGCACCGGGCGCATCCTGAATTTGCTGATGCTGCAGCGCGAAGGCCTGATGGAATTGCCGGTGCTGTACCTGAGCCGCTATATCACCTCGACCAAGGCGCAGTATTACCAGCTGCTGCGATCTACCCGCGAGTCGCAGGGCTGGGCGGATTGGTGCGTTTATGTCATGAGGGGCGTGGCGATCACCGCCAGGAGCGAAATCCGGCTGATCAAGAATCTGCGCGAATTGATGCAGGCCACCAAGCAACGGCTGCGCAAGGAATTACCCAGAATTTACAGCCAGGAGTTGCTGAATAATTTGTTCCGTTATCCCTATACCAAAATCGAGTTCGTGGAAAAGGACTTGAGCGTTTCGCGGATCACGGCGGCCAAGCATCTGGAGGCGCTGGTGGCAAAAGGCTTTGTAGAGAAGAAGAAAATCGGGCGCACGAATTTTTATATCAACCGCCCTTTGTTCAACCTGTTGACGACCATCAGCCTGAACGATGAATGACGCCGAAACCCGCGCCGAACTCTAAAGCTGGCTTGACCCATCACTTGACTGATACTTGACTGATCGCCACGCACCGAAGACCCATGAACGAAGCCGAAACCCGCGCCGAACACATCGACCCTGCACTCGCCGCGGCGGGTTGGGGCGTGGTCGAGGGCAGCCGCATCCGGCGCGAGTATCCGATCACACTCGGCCGTCTCGAAGGCGCAGGCAAGCGCGGCAAGCCGCTGACGGCAGACTACGTTCTGGAATTCCGCAACACCAAGCTGGCGGTGGTCGAGGCCAAGGCGTGGGCGAAGCCGCTGACCGAGGGTGTCGCCCAGGCCAAGGATTACGCCGGCAAGCTGTTGGTACGGTTCAGCTACGCGACCAACGGGCAGGGCATCTACGGCATCGACATGCAGTCGGCGGTGGAAGGCGAGATCGCCGCCTTCCCGTCGCCCGATGAATTGTGGAAGCGCACCTTCGCCACCAAGAACGCGTGGCGGGATCGCTTTGCGTCCGTGCCGTTCGAGGACAAAGGGGGCTTCTTTCAGCCCCGCTACTATCAGGACATCGCCATCGAGCGGGTGCTGGCGGCCATCACGGCCGGGCAGGAGCGCATCCTGCTGACGCTGGCGACCGGCACCGGGAAGACCTTTATCGCTTTCCAGATCGCTTGGAAGCTGTTTCAGAGCCGGTGGAATTTGACCGATGCCAAGGGCGAGGGTGAACCGACACGGCGACCGCGCATCCTGTTTCTGGCTGACCGCAACATTCTGGCCGACCAGGCCTACAACGCCTTTTCCGCCTTCGACGACAAGGCGCTGGTGCGCATCGACCCGGCAGACATCCGCAAGAAGGGCAAGGTGCCGAAGAACGGCAGCATCTTCTTCACCATCTTCCAGACCTTCATGAGCGGCCCGCCCAAGGACGGCCAGCCGTCCCCCTATTTCGGGGAGTATCCGCCCGACTTCTTCGATTTCATCGTCATCGACGAGTGCCACCGGGGTGGGGCCAATGACGAGAGCAACTGGCGCGGCATTCTCGACTACTTTGCACCGGCGGTGCAGCTTGGCCTGACCGCGACTCCGAAGCGCAAGGACAACGTCGATACCTATGCCTACTTCGGCGAACCGGTATTCATCTACTCGCTCAAGGACGGCATCAACGACGGCTTCCTGACGCCGTTCCGCGTCAAGCAGATTTCGACCACGCTCGACGAATACGTCTATACGCCCGACGACAAGGTAGTGGAAGGCGAGGTCGAAGCCGGCAAGCTATATGCGGAACCGGACTTCAACAAGATCATCGAGATCAAGGAGCGTGAGAAGAAGCGCGTCGAGATTTTCATGTCGCTGATCGACCAGCGGGAAAAGACGCTGGTGTTCTGCGCCACGCAGGATCATGCGCTGGCGATCCGCGACCTGATCAATCAGATCAAGACCAGCACCGACCCCAACTACTGCCACCGCGTGACGGCCAACGACGGCGCCTTGGGCGAACAATGGCTGCGGGACTTTCAGGACAACGAGAAGCACATTCCGACGATCCTCACCACGTCGCAGAAGCTATCGACCGGCGTCGATGCGCGGAACGTGCGCAACATCGTGCTGCTGCGGCCGGTGAATTCGATGATCGAGTTCAAGCAGATCATCGGGCGCGGCACCCGGCTCTACGACGGCAAGGACTACTTCACGATCTACGATTTCGTGAAGGCGCACCATCATTTCAGCGACCCGGAATGGGACGGCGAACCGATTGAGCCGGAGGTCTGCGCGAAGTGCCGTTCGGCACCCTGCGTCTGTATCAAAGAGCCGTCACCGCCTTGTTACCTCTGCGGCAATTCGCCCTGCACCTGTCCCAAGGAACCCTGCGAGAAATGCGGGCAGCGTCCCTGCGTGTGCAAAAAGAAGGCGAAGGTGAAGCTGGCGGACGGCAAGTCGCGCACGATCCAGCACATGGTGCTTACCAGCTTCTGGCACCCGGACGGCACCCCGATGTCGGCGCAGCAGTTCATGGAAGCGCTGTTCGGCAGGCTGCCGGACTTTTTCAAGGACGAAGACGAACTGCGGGCGCTATGGAGCGCACCGGATACGCGCCGCAAGTTGCTGCAAGGTTTGGCCGAGAAAGGCTTCGGCAAGGATCAACTGGCGGAGATGCAGAAGATCATCGACGCCGAAAAGAGCGACCTGTTCGACGTGCTGGCCCACGTGGCGTACGCAATGGAGCCGCTGACCCGCGAGGAACGTGCGGATCGCGCGATGGCGGTAATCAGCGAGAACTTCAACGCGAAGCAGAGGGTGTTTCTCGATTTCGTGCTGTCGCACTATGTGGCGCTCGGGGTAGAGGAACTGGATCAGGCGAAGCTGACACCGCTATTGAAGCTGAAGTATCACGATTCAATCCCGGACGCGGTAGCTGACTTGGGCAGGCCAGATGAAATCGGGAAAGTGTTTAGTGGATTTCAGCGCCATCTCTACGAGGAAATTGGGACTTCTCGCCTTGCCTGAAAAGGCGGAAATGTAACCCCGGCCCAACCCCGCGCAAGTACTTAAATCGGGCTGCAGGCTGGAAACCCGCATGGATAATGGTGGGGCGTGCAGGGGTCGAACCTGCGACCTACTGATTAAGAGTCAGCTGCTCTACCAACTGAGCTAACGCCCCGATACGCGAACAGGCGCGGAACTGCGCCATCACGTTTGAATTTTTGGTAGGCCGTGCCAGATTCGAACTGGCGACCAACGGATTAAAAGTCCGCTGCTCTACCGGCTGAGCTAACGACCCGAAAAGAGGCGAGATTTTAGTTTGTCGGGGGTGCTCGTGTCAATGTAATCCGGTCTCTTTCCGCCGGAATTCGTCGCGATTCGGCGAATCAGCGCCTTGGCGCGCAGCAAAACGAGGCGCCCGCCGGTCGAACGGCACGGACGTCACGCGCGATTCGGACGATAGCGCGTCGGGTCGGACACACCCGCTGCCTCGAAGCCCGCGCTGCGCAAGCGGCAGGAGTCGCATACCCCGCAGGCGCGCCCTTCGCCGTCGGCCTGATAGCAGGAGACGGTCATGGCGTAATCGACGCCCAGCGCCAAACCTTGCTGGATGATCTCGGCCTTGCTCATGTCGATGATGGGCGTATGCAAGCTCAGACGATGGCCTTGCACCGCGGCCTTGGTGGCGAGGTTGGCCATGCGCTCGAACGCGCGCACGTAATCTGGCCGGCAGTCGGGATAGCCGGAGTAGTCGACCGCGTTCGCGCCGAAAAACAGAGCCGACGCGCCCAGCACCTCGGCCCAGGCGAGCGCGAGCGAGAGCATGATGGTGTTGCGTGCCGGGACGTAGGTGACGGGTATGCCGTCCTTCTGCACGCCCTGGACGGGCACCGCGATCTTGTCGTCGGTGAGCGCCGAGCCGCCGAAGGCGGTGAGATCGATGCCGACGGTCTTTTGCTCCACCGCGCCCAAAGCGGCCGCGACTCGGACTGCCGCCTCGAGTTCTACCCGGTGCCGCTGGCCGTAGTCGATGGACAATGCGTGGCAGGCGTAGCCTGCGCGCCGGGCAATGGCGAGCACGGTGGCGGAATCGAGGCCGCCCGAGAGCAGAACTACCGCTTTGCGCATGAGAAGGAAGAAAACCGGGGACAGACCACGTTTTCCGGTATCACTAAATCGAATACCGATTGTTGATCGGAAAACGTGGTCTGTCCCCGATTTTCCTAACGCTTCCCGGCCAGGCGTTGCTTCGCCTGCTCTGCCGCCTGAGTGCCGGGGTATTTCTTCAGCAGGGCCTGCAGCGTATCGCGCGCCGCCTTGACCTCGCCTGTCTCCGCCTGGCAGCTGGCGATGTTGAGCATGGCATCGGGCGCCTTGGCGCTGTCGGGCCAGGTGGCGAGTACTTTCTGCTGCGCGGCGATCGCCATTTTGAAATCGCGCAGGGCGTAATAGGCGTTGCCGATCCAGTATTGCGCGCTCGACAGTTGGGGGCTGTTCGGATACGTCGTCAGAAAACTCTGGAATGCGGCGACGGACAATTGATAATTGCCGAGCTTGAACTGGTTGAGCGCGGCCTCGTAGGCCTTCGCTTCCGCGACGGGCTCCGCGGCCTGCTTTTCCTGCGCCTGGGCGCTGGCCTCGAGCTTCCGCAGGCGCGCGTCCAGATCGACGTAGAGATCCTTCTGCCTGCGATCCAGGGTGTCGATCTGATTGGTCTGCACCTCGATCTGGCCGCGCATGCGCGCCAGTTCCTGCTTCAGCTCGTCGATCAGTTTGTTCAGCTCTATCGACCGGTCCTGCAACAGGGTCTCGATCCGGGCCAAGCGGTCGTCCACCGCCTTCTGGCTCGCACCGACCTGTGCTCTGAGGGCGGCGATGTCGCGCCGCGCCTCTTCGTCGTCGAACATCCCGGCGCGCGCCGGCACCGCATGGCCGGCGACGACAAGGCAAAGCCCCAGCAGCAGGGCAGCGTGCAACCTCATCGATCAGTACTCGCCGCTGTAGAGCATGTCGCCGCGCCGGTTCTGGCTGTAGCACACATCGGTGTTTTCGGTGCAGCGCGGCTTTTCCTCGCCCAGGCTCACCGACTCCAGCTGACTTTCCTGGGCGCCCATGAGCAGCAGCATTTTCTTCACGCCGTCGGCGCGCTTCTGGCCCAGGGCGATGTTGTACTCGCGGCTGCCGCGCTCGTCGCAGTTGCCCTGAATCAGCATCTTGGCATTGCGATTCTGCGAGAGATAGCGCGCATGCGCCTGCAGCAGCGGCTTGTATTCGTCCCTGACGTCGTACTTGTCGTAGTCGTAATACAGGCTGCGCTTGGACAGGATGTTGTTCGGGTCCTTGAGCACGTTCGGCACCTGATCCCCTCTGGGCACGGTCGGCGTGACGGTGGGTATGCCCGGCTTGGAGGGGATGGCCGTCGTCGGCGTGCGGTCTTCCACCGCGGCTTTCGGTTCTTCCGTGGTCGGCGTGCTCGAGCAGCCCGCGAGCAGGACCGCCATCGAGGCGGCGGCAAGCAATCGTTTCATACCCTTCTCCTTCTTGTGCATCAGTTGTTGATAAACGGCCCCCAGGCGGGTTCGCGCACATCCGCCGCCTGCACCGACAATTTCTGCTTCACCGCGCCGTCGCTCGAAACCGCCGCGAGCGAGCCGCGATTGCCTGCCTGCGTAGCATACAGAATCATCCTGCCGTTCGGCGCGAAGCTGGGCGATTCGTCGTGCTGCCCGTCGGTGAGCACCTGCGATTGTTTGCTCGCCAGGTCGAGCGACTTCAGCTGAAAGCGCCCGCCTTCGCGCGCGATGTAGATCAGCGTCTTGCCGTCGCGCGAGATGCGCGGCGAGACATTGTAGCTGCCGTCGAACGTCACGCGGGCGACATCCCCGCCGCCCACGCCCATGCGATAGATCTGGGGGCTGCCGCCCCGATCGGAGGTAAAGTAAAGCGTCTGGCCGTCGGGCGCGAAAAACGGCTCGGTGTCGATCGAACTGGTATTGGTGAGGCGCCTCGGATTGCTGCCGTCGGCGTCCACCAGATAGATCTGCGAGCCGCCGTCCTTGGACAGCACCACCGCCAGCTGCCTGCCGTCGGCGGACCATGCGGGCGCGCTGTTGGAGCCCTTGAAATTCGCCACCACCTGGCGCTGCCCGGAGACGAGCGAGTGCGCGTACACCACCGGTTTCTTGTTCTCGAACGAGACGTAGGCGAGGCGCGCACCGTCGGGCGACCAGGCCGGGGACATGATGGGCTCGCGCGAAGCGAGCGCGGTCTGCGCGCCCACCCCGTCGGCGTCGGCGATCTGCAGTTCGTAGCGGGCGCCCTGCTTCACCACATAGGCGATGCGCGTGGAAAATACGCCGCGATCCCCGGTCAGTTTCTCGTAGATGAAATCCGCGATGCGGTGCGCGGTGGCACGCACCTGCTGCGCCGTCAGCGTGAACGCGACGCCGCCGATCTGGGTTTGCCTGGGCACGTCCAGCAGGCGAAAGCGCGCCTCGTACCTTCCGTCGGCCAGGCGCCCCAGGCTGCCGATCACCAGGGCATCGGCGTTGCGGTTCTTCCAGTCGGCGAAGTTGACCTGCGCCGCCTCGGTAGGCAGCGGCTCGACGTTGCCCGCGAACAGCATGCGAAAGCGCCCGCTGCGCTGCAGGTCGGCCTCGACGATGTCGCTGATCCGCTGCGACAAGGCTTCCTCGCCGACGAAGCGCAGCACCCCGATCGGGATCTGTTTGCCGCCGCCGCCGGTTATCTCTATCGAAAGTTGCGCCTGCGCGCCGCCGCCGAGGAGCGCGAGCAGCAATCCGATCGAACTCAGAAAATATCGCATCTATGGCCCTAACAGGGTGTTGAAAAAGGGGGCATGCCCCCCTTTTAAATTCCCCATTTCAGAGGCTGCCGAAATTCGCTTCCCGCTAAGGGAGTCTTTGCCGAAACGCCGAACATTCCGCCCGGAAAGCGAATTTCAACAGCCTGTTAACGTTGTGCTCGCCGCATTATACAACCCGCCCCGTCATTTCAAGTCCAGCGGCCTGAATTTGATTTCCAGACTGCGCTGGAACTGATCCGGCCGGTCCGGCTTGGGCAGGGGCGAGGACTTGAGTATGGCACGCTCGACCGCCTCGTCGTACGCCTTGTGCCCGCTCGGCTTGCGCAGCTTGACCGACATGACTTCGCCGGTGGGCAGTTGCACCACGTCGAATATCGCTTCGGGATTGCCCGCGATGTCCGGCGGCAGCACGATATTGCCCTTGATCTTGCCTTTGAGCTTGCCGATGTAAGCCGCGTCCGCCCTGGCCGCGGATGCCGCGCCTTCGCGCTTCATCTGGTCGAGTATCCGGTCTTTCTCCAGCTGCTTGTTCAATTCGGCCGTCTCACGCTCCAGCTGCGCGCGTATGTCTTTGCTCCGGTCCAGATCGAGCTTGGGCGGCTCCTTTTCCTTCTTCAACACCTCTTTCTTCGGCGGCTCCGGTTTGACATCCTTCTTCTCTTTTTTCTTCTCCAGGGCGATGTCGGGCTTGGGCGGCTCGATCACCTTCTCTATTTTGGGCGCCGGCTTGATTTCGGGTACGGGCTCGGGCTTGGGCGGCGGCGCGGGCTCCGCCACGATTTTTTCCACGGCGGGGGCGGGCAGACTGCTCCACAACTCGACCATCACCGCTTCGGGCTCCTTGTTCTGCCAGCGCACGCCGAAGAACAGGAACACCGCCAGGAGCACATGCACCGCCACGGCGAGCACGACCGAGGGCAGCTTGCCCGGCTCCTGATACTGCAGCGTGGCGACCGCCACGTTCATCGTGCCGCAGGCCTCACCGCGGGATTCACCATCAGCCCGACCCGGCGCACGTTCTGCTTTTGCAGCTCGTCCATGACCTTGAGCACCTCCTCATAGCGCACGTTCTTGTCGGCGGCGATCACCACCGCCTGATCCGGGCGCGCCTTCTGCTTTTGTTGCAACGCCGCGACCAGTTCCGCGGTTGACACCGGCCGCTCGCTCGCCGCGGTCTTGCTGCGCTCGCGCAGCACCAGCGTCGCGTCCGCCTTGATCACCACCTCCAGCGGCAGTTCGGGCGGCTGCGCCGACTTGCCGACCGAGGGCAGGTCGATCACGCCCGGGTTGACCAGGGGCGCGGTGATCATGAAAATCACCAGCAGCACCAGCATCACGTCGATATAGGGCACGACGTTGATCTCGCTCATCGCACGGCGCTGACGCGGCATGGCGGCTGTTCCCTACTTGCCCACGCCGGCCTGGCGCTGCAGGATGTTGGAAAACTCTTCGATGAAACTCTCGAAGCGGATCGCGAGACGGTCGATGTCGTGCGAGTAGCGGTTGTAGGCGATCACCGCGGGGATGGCGGCGAAGAGACCGATCGCGGTGGCGATCAGGGCTTCGGCGATGCCGGGCGCGACATGCGCCAGCGTCGCCTGGTTGACGTTGGCCAAACCGCGAAACGAATTCATGATGCCCCATACGGTGCCGAACAGTCCGACGTAGGGGCTGACCGAGCCGACCGAGGCGAGAAACGCGAGATGGCGCTCGAGGTTGTCCATTTCGCGCTGGTAGGTGGCGCGCATGGCGCGGCGCGCGCCCTCCACCGGAATGCTCGGATCGGCGCCGCGCTGCGCGCGCAGCTTGGCGAATTCGCGAAAGCCCGCTTCGAAGATGCGCTCCAGCGAGCCGGCGCGGTGGCGGTCGTTGACCGCGCTCTGATACAGACCGTTCATGTCGCTGCCGCTCCAGAAGTCGCGCTCGAACTTTTCCGTCTGCACGCCCGCCTGCCGGATCGCGAACAGCTTGCGGAAAATGAACAGCCAGCTCATGAACGACACCAGCAGCAGCAGCGCCATCACGATCTGCACCAGCACGCTGGCGTTGGTGACCAGGGAAAGGATAGACAAGTCCTGAGTTACGTTCATTGTTGTATCGACTCGTATAAGGATTGCGGCATTGCGACCGGCTTGAAATTCCGTCGATCCAGGCAGGCCACCTTGATCTCGGCCCGCGCCAGTGCCCGTGTGCCGCTGCGCGCCTCCTGCGCCAACAGTACGTAGACATGCGCCAGCTTGATCGGTTCAACCGTGATCTCGAGCATGTCGTCCAGGCGGGCCGGACTGGCAAAGTCGAGCGTCGCGCTTCGCACCACGAAGATCAGATCCTGCTCCTCGGCCAGTTTATCCTGATTCACGCCGAAGCTGCGCAGCCATTCGGTGCGCGCGCGCTCGAAGAACTTGAGGTAGTTGGCGTAGTAGACCACGCCGCCCGCGTCCGTGTCCTCGTAATAGACGCGCACTGGCCAGACGAAAGACTTGAACATCCGGCCCTCAGGACTCACCCTGGCCATTCCACAGATCGCCGTTCGCGCCGGCATTGGGCGCCGCCAGGCCGAAGTGGCGGTAGGCCGAGAGCGTCGCGACGCGGCCGCGCGGCGTGCGCTGCAGATAGCCCTGCATGATGAGGAAGGGCTCGATCACGTCTTCTATGGTGTCGCGCTCTTCGCCGATCGCGTGGGCGAGATTTTCCACACCCACCGGTCCGCCGGCGAATTTCTCGATCACGGCCAGCAGCAATTTGCGGTCCATCATGTCCAGGCCCAGCGTGTCGACATCCAGCATGCGCAGCGCCGCGTCGGCGACTTCGCGGCTCACGCCGCTGCGCGTCTTGACCTCGGCGTAGTCGCGCACGCGGCGCAGCAGCCGGTTGGCGATGCGCGGCGTGCCGCGCGAACGCCGCGCGATTTCGAGCGAACCGTCGGCGGCGACCTCCACGTTCAGCAGTCCGGCGGAGCGGCTGACGATTTTCTGCAGTTCCAGCGCGGTGTAGAACTCCAGCCGCGCGACGATGCCGAAGCGGTCGCGCAGCGGATTGGTCAGCATGCCGGCGCGCGTGG
>CAYNVY010000071.1:0-18509 GCA_964400745.1 uncultured Enterobacteriaceae bacterium
CTTTCACCGTCGTTTTTCTCGCAGCGCTCGCGCTCACCACGGGCTTGCGGCTGTGGCTGGCGCAGCGCCATATCCGGCATATCGCGCACTGCCGCAGCGCAGTGCCCGCCGAATTCTGCACTCATATCGACCTCGCCGCGCACCAGAAGGCCGCCGATTACAGCATCGCCAAGACCCGTCTGGGCATGGTCGACATTCTCATCGGAACGGCAATGCTGCTCGCCCTCACGCTGGGCGGCGCGCTGCAGGCGCTGCACGAGGCATGGCTCGCCGCGTTCGACGCCGGCAGCCACGCCCAGGGCATCGCCCTCATCTTCAGCGTCGCCCTCATTTCCGGCGCCATCGACCTGCCGCTCGCCCTGTATCGCACCTTCGTCATCGAAGCGCAGTTCGGATTCAACAAGATGACCCTGCGCCTGTTCTTCGTCGACATGGCGAAGCAGACTCTGCTCGGCGTGGCGCTGGGGCTGCCCCTGCTCGCGTGCGTGCTCTGGCTGATGCAGCGCATGGGCGACGCATGGTGGCTGTACGTCTGGGCCACCTGGATCGCGTTCAATCTGCTGGTGCTCACCCTGTATCCGACGCTGATCGCGCCCCTGTTCAACAAATTCACCCCGCTCGCGGACGACAGGCTGAAGGCGCGGATCGAGGCGCTGCTCGCCAAGTGCGGCTTCAAGTCGCAGGGCCTGTTCGTGATGGACAGTTCCAAGCGCTCCAGCCACGGCAACGCCTACTTCACCGGCTTTGGCGCAGCCAAGCGTATCGTGCTGTTCGACACCCTGCTCGCCCGGCTCGCCCCTATGGAAATCGAGGCGGTGCTCGCGCATGAACTCGGCCACTTCCGGCACCATCACGTGTGGAAGCGCATGGCCGCCCTGTTTGCGATGAGCCTCGGTTTTCTGTGGCTGCTCGGCCACGCGATGCAACAGGATTGGTTCTACGCCGGGCTCAACGTGCAGGCGCATTCGACCGCACTCGCCCTGATGCTGTTCTTTCTGGTGGTGCCGGTGTTCACGTTTCTGCTGCATCCCCTGACCAGCCTGTATTCGCGCCAGCACGAGTACGAAGCCGACGCCTATGCCGCGCGGCATGCCGCTCCCGACGATCTGATACGCGCGCTGGTCAAGCTGTATCAGGATAACGCCGCCACGCTCACGCCCGACCCCCTTTACTCCACGTTCTACGATTCTCATCCGCCGGCGCTGCTGCGCATCGCGCGCCTGCAGGCGGCCGCTGCGCAGACGCAAGCGCAAGCTGCCTGACCCGGATGATCAAGCTCGAACAGCATGCCGCCGCGCTTTCGACCGCGATCGAGGCGCTTTGCGCGATCCGATGCTAGCGGGCCAGGTAATCGCGGCGTACGGCAGGCACTACCTGGTGGAGGCCGCCGACGGCGGCCAATATGTTTGTTTCCCGCGCGGCAAGAAGAGCGCCGTTGCCTGCGGCGATCGGGTGGCCTTCGCGCAGACCGCGGACGCGCAGGGCGTGATCGAATCGGTGGATGCGCGCTCCAGCCTTTTTTCCCGCTCCGCCGCGCACCGGCAAAAACTGATCGCCGCCAACGTCTCGCAGCTCGCCCTCGTGGTCGCGACGGAGCCCAGCTTCAGCGACGAATTGATAGACCGCTGCCTCGTCGCGGCCGAATGTCAGAACCTGCGCGTGCTGATCCTGCTCAACAAATGCGACCTGAAGCAGGCCGCCCCGGCGGCGCTGGCGCGCCTCGCTCCCTACATACAGGCCGGATACCGCGTGATCGAACTCTCCGCCCTGGAAGGCGCGCAGTCGCTGCGTCCGCACCTCGCGCATCAATCCACGGTGCTGGTCGGGCAGTCCGGCATGGGCAAGTCGACCATCATCAACGCACTGCTGCCTGAGGCGAACGTCGCCACCCGGGAAATATCGGTTTTTCTCGCCTCGGGCCGCCACACCACCACACAGGCGCGCATGCACCGGCTGGACGCCGACAGCACGCTCATCGACTGCCCCGGCCTGCAGGAATTCGGACTGCATCACTTGTCGCCGCAAGAAATCGCGGACGGCTTCGTCGAGTTTCGCGATTATCTGGGAAAATGCCGCTTTCAGAATTGCCGCCATCTGAGCGAGCCGGGTTGCGCCCTGACACAGGCCGCCGCCACAGGCGCCGTGCACCCGCGCCGAATGGAAATGTTCCGCCGCATCATCCGCGCCGAAGGCGGCGCCTGAGTTGATCCGCCGCGGCGCTGTCGAGTACCCCCCGCCGCGATGCCGCCCTAGGCCGGAACCGTGTAGCCCTTTTCGCGGAACAAGCGCAAACAGGCGTCGGCGGCCAGGGGGTCGTACACCGTGCCGCGCCCGCGCTCGATTTCGCCCAGCGCCTTTTCGATCCCCAAGCCCGGGCGGTAGGGCCGGTGCGACGACATGGCTTCGACCACGTCCGCCACCGCCATGATGCGCGCCTCGAGCATGATTTCGTCGCCCTTGAGGCCCTGCGGATAGCCGCTGCCGTCTATGCGCTCGTGATGCTGCAACGCCACCTGCGCCACCGGCCACGGAAATTCCACGTCCTTCAGCACGTCGTAGCTCGCCTGCGCATGCCCCTGGATCAGTTGGAATTCGATCGCGCTCAGTTTTCCCGGCTTGGACAGAATTTCGGACGGAATGGTCATCTTGCCCACGTCGTGCAGGTACCCGGCGACGCGCAAGCCCTCCAGCCTGCGATCGTCGAATCCGAATTCCCTGCCGATGGCCACCGCGATCTCGGCCACTCTGCGTTCATGGCCGGCGGTGTAGGGATCGCGCATTTCGCTCAAGGTGGTGGCCACCCCCACCGTGCTCATGAATGCCTTTTCCAGTTGCGCGACATAGCGCTGGATTTCTTCCTCCGCGCGCTTCTTCTCCGATATGTCCTGCATCAAACCGATGACGGCGGGCTTGCCCGCGTGGGTCGCGCGCGAGCCGTGCACGCCGACGTCGATCTGGCTGCCGTCCTTGCGCATCGCCGTGTAGGTGTAGCTCACGCTGCGCAGTTCGCCTTCAAGCCGCTGGCGCATGTACTCCCGGACGATGCCGCGATCCTTCTCGACCACGAATAGCAAAGGATCTTTCCCGACCAACTCGTTCGCCGCTTCGTAGCCGAAAATTTCGGCGAAACGGCGATTGACGTAAACGAACTTGCCGTCCTGGATGATATAGATGCCGGCAATCGATTGTTCGACCAGGCCGCGAAACTGCTCTTCGGCTGCGCGCAGGCCCTCTTCCGCATCGCGCCGCGCGCGGCGCTCGCGCGCCTCGCCGATTTCCCGCTTCACCGCGGGCGCCAGTCTGGCCGGATGATCTTTCATCACATAGTCGTGCGCGCCCGATTTCATCAGTTCGACCGCGGATTCCTCGCCTATCATGCCGGACACGGTGATGAAAGGGATATCCAGGCCGGATTCGCGCAGCAGCGCCAGCGCCGGCGCGGCGCCGAAGCCCGGGACCCGGAAATCGGACAGCACCACATCCCAGGCGTGCGCGCCCAGCGCGTCGCGCATCTGGCGCGCCGTCTCTACCCGCCGGTGATAGACATCGAAACCTGCGTCCCGCAGTTGCAGAACTATCAGCTCGGCATCGTCTTCGTAGTCCTCGACGATCAGGACGGAGAGCGGCATCGCCATGTCTTTTTCAATTTCTCCGGGAAAGCTCTTCGACCATCTGAATTCGCCCGCCCTTTCGGGCTCGCTCTAGCGACCGAACAATTATCCGCGCTGGCAGGCCATGCGGCAAGCGCAAGTGACCGAAAGCAAGCCTCGAATCCACGGGCCGAACGAATAGGAAGAAAATACACCGGCTCGTTCCGGCGCAAGCGTCGAATTAGCCTGAAAATGAGCGCCTGTTCCGCGTTTGCAGGCAAGCCCGGTTATGCGCGCGCATCGGTGCCTGCACCGATGTCGCGCTGCCGCAGGAACTGCAACAGCAAGCGGCTGACTTCCCCGGGCTGCTCCTGCTGCACCCAATGGCCGGCTCCCTCCACCAGATGGCAGCCAAGAAACTGCGTGCAGGCGCCGCTCTGCATGGCCTGCAGGTCGCCCGGCTTCTGCTGGACGCCCCAGTCGCTCTTGCCGGCGATAAAACACGAAGGCACGTCGATCGTGCGCCCGGAAAACAACTGAAGCTCGGCGGCATTGACGCCGCTCGTGGCGCAGCGGTACCACTGCAACCCGCCCTGAAATCCGGTCCGGCCGAATTCCCCGCTGTAGACCGCGAGCTCTTCTTCGCCGAGCCAGGCGCACGCTGCGATCTGTGCTGCAGACGGCATTTCGGCCGCCACCGTTTCCGCCATTCCCCGCTTCAAGTCCATAACGTAGTAGGTAGGCAGCTGCGCCATTTCCTCGGCGCTCCACGAGCGGAGCGCAAACGGCCGGTTCTGTTTCCAGTCCGCGCTCTTCTGGTGGTAATAGGCGCGAAGAAAAGCGTGTATGCCCTGCGGGCAATCACGCATATTGCGATCGGCTTCGCGCGTCGAGTAATACCACTGGTAATGCTTGCGCGGACGCGCCAGCGCCGCCAGCGCATCGTGAATGCCGGGCTCCGGCGCCGCGCCGGCCGGGCCCGCGGCGCCTGGGCCCTTCGCCGCTGCGTCATTTACCGCTGTACCATTTGGCGCTGCGCCATCTGCCGCTGCGCCGTCTGCGGCAAATTCCGCCGTATTGAATGGCAGTGGCGGCGGACCTGAAAACGGAGCGCTCATCAGCGCAACCGAACGAAACACATCCGGCCGGACAAGCGCGCACCATGCCGCGACCGGCGAGCCGAAGTCGTGCCCGACCACTGCCGCCACGCTGCGGCAGCCCAGGGCCGAGACCAGCGCCAATGCGTCCCGCACCAGGTTGAGCATGCGAAACGGGCCGAGGTCGCCGTCGTAGCTGCCGTCCCAGCCGGTGGTGCGCCCATACCCCCTTTGGTCGGGGGCAATCACATGAAAACCGGCGGCAGCAAGCGGGAGCATCACCTTTCTCCAGCTGTAGGCGAGTTCCGGAAAGCCGTGCAGCAGGAGTATGCAGGGCCGGCGCGCCAACGGCTCGCCGCGCTCGAAGCCCGCCTCCAATACATGCATGCGCAGGCCGTTGACGCCGCTCACGAAACGCGAGCGTATCCCGGGCGGCAGAGCGAGCTGCGCCAGCGCACTACCCTCAATGCTCATTGGGGCTCGATCTTGGCTGCCTTGAAGTAGCGCCCCCAGCGCTCCAGTTCGTTCAGCAGAAACGCGCGATACTCCTCCGGCGTCATCGACTGCAGACGCAAGCCCATGCCTTCGAGCTGGCCCTTGAACGCGGGATTGGCCTGCGCCTCGCGCATCGCGAGATTTATTTTCGCCACTATCGGTTTGGGCGTTCCGGCTGGCGCGGCCAGAGCCAGGAAGGCCTGAACCTCGTAACCGGGATAGAACTCCGCCACCGCCGGAACATTCGGCCAGCGCTCCAGGCGCTTGCCCTCGGTGATCGCGATCGGGATCAGTTTGCCCGAGGCGATGTGCGAGGACGCGGCCACGTAGTCCATGAACATGAACTGTATCTGCCCGCTGATCAGATCCGGCACCGCATTGGTGATGGTCTTGTAGGGCACGCTCTGGATCGGCAGGTCGGCGGTCGCCTTGAGCAGTTCGCCGGGAATCTGCGACGAAGTGTTGAAATAGCCGAAGAATACCTTCCCGGGATTGGCCTTGGTGTACGCCACCAGTTCCGGAATCGATTTGAACGGACTGTTGACCGGGACCAAAGCCACCGAACCGAACACGCCGAACAGGCCCACATGCTCGAAGTCTTTGACCGGATCGTAGGGCAGCTTCTTCACCAGATAGGGTGCGGCCGCATGGGTCGAATTCGTCGACATCGCCAGCGTATAGCCGTCGGGCGCCGAGTTCTTCAGCGCCTCGGTTCCGATGATGCCGTTGGCTCCGACCCGATTTTCCACCACCACCGGCTGCTTCCATTGCTCTTCGAGAAATTTGCCGAACACGCGCGTTGTGATATCACCCGATCCGCCCGGCCCGAACGGCACGATGATCTTGATCGGCTTGTTCGGATACGTTTGCGCCAATGCCGCATTCGAGACCAGCGCGAAAGCGATGGCGGCGCATGCGGCCGCGATTGGTTTGAGCATTCGGACTCCCCCTTGTTTGATTTTCTTAACTTAGCGCCCTGGCGATCGCCAGCAGCATCAATATAAACAAAATCACGACCAGCGCACGCCATACCAATCCAATGGTACTGTCGAGGAAACCGGCGTCGGCTTCTTCCCCCAAGCCCAGTTCGGGCCGATCGACCGGACTCAACTCCGACAGGATCGGCATGCCCAGACGCACGCCCATCGCCCCGGCGCCGCTCGCGAGCACGATGCCGAGCGAGGGATCGGGCCATTTTGCAGCCTGGGTGCGCCAGCAGTAGGCGGCATCCTCGAAATCGCCGACCACGGCAAAAGCGATCCCGGTGAGCCGCGCGGGCGCCCAATCGAGGACACGAAAAACCTGGGCGGCGAATGCGCCAAACGCGGCCAGTTCGGCATCCGCGCTCTCGGCCCAGCGCCGATGCAAGAACGAGGACATGCGGTACAGGATCGCCCCGCTGGGCCCCGGCAGCAGCACGAACCAGAACACCACCGCAAACACATGCTGATACGAGGCCGCCAGCGCCTCTTCGATGGTAAGGCGCGCCACCTCTTCGACGCTCAGGCGTTCGCAGCTTGCGCCGCGCCATTGGCCCAGTATCGCCCGCGCCTTGTCCAATTCGCCGCTCTTCAGCGCCCAATGAATATCGGTAAAATAGTGGCCGACATGGCGAAAACCCATGGTCAAATACAATACGAGCACGTTGAACGCCAAGGCGAGCAGCGGCGACAGGGCAAAAAGCAGGTAGTACGCCACGATCGAAAGCAGGGTCGCGGGCAGCACGCCCAGCATCCAGGCGATCATGCCGTGAGTCCGCTCTCCGGCGTTGAAATGCTGCTGCAGGAAATCGGCAAAACGAAACACCCTGGATATCAGGTAACTGCGATCGGCGAGCGGCCGCCACTGCTCCAGTAGCAAGGCGATGATCAGCGAAATGAGGCTCATTGGGGGAAGCGGCGCTCTCTAGGCAAGGGCGCGACCGAGGAAGGTCGCGAAACAGGCATCAAGATACCATACGCACACCACTGCCTCAAACGCCCGCATCCGTGCGCGCCCGCTCGATCCCGGCGCGAAGCCTTAGCGCCGAGTTCCGTCCAACATAAGGTATGTCATGCCAAGCAACGACAAATCCAGCCTGCAGATCACGCCGCCTTTCGGCTACCACGATATCGTTCCGCTGCAAAGAACCGACAAGGTGCTACTTCCGGCGGCGGGAACCACGCCTCATTTTTGCCGCTCGGTGAATGCGCTGGTGCTGTCGTTCAGCGAATTCAACGCCGCCGCACGCGACTACCCCATCGTGTTCGTCAGTTCGGATTCGGGTGATACGTACTCGCCGGTCATCGTGCTCGGTCTGGCAGACGCGCAGAATCTTTTCGTCGATGCGGGCGGAGAGTGGGACAGCACGACCTACCTGCCCGCCTTCGTGCGGCGCTACCCGTTTTGCATTTCGCGACTCAACGTCGAAGGCGAGCCGCGCAACGAGAAGGTGGTCTGCATCGCCACCGCCTACCTTGATCCGCATGGCCTGCCCCTGTTCAGCGAAGAGGGCAAACCCACGTCGCAATGGCTGGTCGCCGAACGACTGCTGGAAGAATACGAGAACGACCTCGAAACAACGGCGCAGATGTGCGCGATCTTCAAACACATGGATCTGTTTTCCCCGTTCACCTTTCAGGTCACGCAAGACGACGTGCCGGGGCTTAAACTGCAGGGCATGCACCGGATCGACGAACAAAAGCTCTGCGCGCTCACTCCCGCGAACCACAAGGCGCTGGTGATCAAGGGCTTTATGAGCAAAATCTACGCCCACATTCATTCTTTGGAGAACTTCGCCAGGCTGTACACGCGGGCCGTGGCGCAGGCCGCAGCCCCGGCAAGCCCGCAGCAATCCTAGGATCTACGCCGTCAGGATCGCGTAAAAATTCATCAGCATGCCCGCCGTGGCGCCCCAGATATAGCGCTGTTCGTAAGGCATGGCATAGTAGTGCCGGGTGCGGCCCTGGTACTGCAGGGTATTGCGCTGATGGTTGCCGGAATCAAGAAAGAACGTCAACGGCACCTCGAATGCCTCTGCCACCTCGAACGCGTCGAGCTTGAACGTCTGTGGCGGATCGACCAGCCCGACCACCGGCGTGACGTGGTATCCGGTGACGGTCGCATACTCCGGCAGGTAACCCAGCACCTCGACATGGGAATGCGGCAGCCCGATTTCCTCGAACGTTTCACGCAATGCGGTGGCCGCCGGAGAGGTATCGTGCGCTTCGCTGCGCCCTCCGGGAAAGCTGATCTGGCCGGCGTGGTCGTACAGGTGATCGGTGCGCTGGGTCAGCAGTACGGTCAGGCCGGCCTCGCGCCTTACCACCGGCACCAGGACCGCGGCAGGCCGCAATGCTTCGCTCTGGCGCCACAGGTGGCCGTCGCCGGTTGCGATCGGCGCCACCGAGCGCGCCTGCGCCAGGCGCTGGCGCAGCCAGGCCTCTGCGGCAGGTCCGCGCATTTGCTTCAGCTCTTGTTCTTCGGAAGACATGCAAGGATTCTAGCCCGAAATCACCGCCCCCTGGACCGAGCCTGTAAAGTTGGCGCATCGCCAATGCAAAACGCCGCGGCAGGCCGCGGCGTTTTGCATCTTCCGGTCCCCGCCCCAACTTGGATGCGCGGGATGAGCGGGATGAACTGCGCTACTTGATCGCCTGCAGTTTTTCGTAGGTGTCTTTCGGCCACGGCAGCGGGCCGCCTTCCGGTAGTTGGCCTGACATGTAGTACTTCTGCACCGCGGCGATAAACGGCTTGCGGTCGACTTTGACCACCGTCTTGCCTCGTGTGGCGAAACCGGTCGTCAGCTTTTTCTCCGATTCGATGATCTCGGTGGTAGCACGCGCCGCGGCCTCGCGGAACACGTCGGTGAAAGTTTTCTTGTCCGCATCGGAGAGCTTGGCCCAGAGCGGCCCGCCGATGATGGTCAGCAGCGCGTCGGTGATATGCCCGGTCAGGTTGATGTGCGTCTGCACTTCGTAGAACTTCTTGGCTTCTATCGTCGGCAGCGGATTCTCCTGCGCGTCCACGGTCTTGTTCTGCAGGGCGAGATAGACCTCGGCAAAAGCGATCGGCGTCGGATTCGCGCCGACCGCGCGCGGGAACATGGCATAGAGCGGCGCGTCGGGCACGCGGATCTTGAGATTCTTCATGTCCTCGGGCTTGTTCAGCGCCTTGTTCGCGGTAGCGTGACGCTCGCCGTAATAGGTGATCGACACGACCTTGCTGCCGCCGCTCGCCTTTTGATAGCCGTCGGCCAGCTCGTCGAACAGCTTCGAGGTGGCGAACTTCTTCCAGTGGTCAAAGTCGCGGAACACGAAGGGCGCGCCGCCGATGGAAATCGGCCCATAGTTGCGCCCGGCGAACAATTGGCCCGTATAGATGATGTCCACCGTACCCAGGGTGAGCCCCTGATTGATGTCGCTTTCCTTGCCCAGCTGCGACGCCGGGAATACCTCCATGCTGTAGCGGTTGCTGGTGCGTTTGGCGATTTCGCCAGCCGCCCAAAGCGCCGAAGTATGGTAGGGCTCGGACGTCTCGTAGACGTGGGCGAATTTCAACTTGGTTTGCGCGAACACGCCGCCACTGGCGGCAACCGCCACTGCGAAAGCAGCGGCCAGATATTTGAGTTTCATGGATTTCCCCCTTTTGATTTGGATGCCCGCCGGCCGAGCCGGCCGGGAGTATTCCGGCGGCTCGACGCTGCGGATTGTTCAAAACAATTCCATAAGGCCCTGCCAAAGTCAATCGATCTTGCGTAGCCCGGCGGCTAGTGAATCACCGATTTCGGCGTAGCGAGCAGGCGCGTCACCTGGATTTTCTCGCGGATGATCATGCCATCGTTGACCGGCTTGATTTCGTTCAGCCAGGTCGGGCTTTCGTACATCTCGGCATACAGGCGCGCGCGCTCCTGCTCGTTGTCGAAACGGCGAATCCAGACGTAGAGATCCGGGTCTTCCTCGGAGACGAAACTGCCGACGATCACCACCCCCAGCGCGACCTGGTAGGGAATGATCTTTTCCTCCATCCACTTGACCCAGCGCTCGCGCTGGCCGGGCTTCAGCCGGTATTGGCGCAGTTCAAAAATCATGCAATGCCCCCTCTCTTTCGAAGTTGTTGTTCGTTCCAGGCGCCAGCATTCAGGGAATGAGCAGGGTCGAGCCGGTGGTCTTGCGCGCTTCCAGATCGCGGTGCGCCTGCGCCGCGTCCTTCAGCGCGTAGCGTTGCCGCACTTCGATTTTTACCTTGCCCGAGAGCACGACGTCGAACAAGTCCTTGGCCGAGGCCACCAGGTCGTCGCGCTTGGCGGTGTAATGCATCAAGCTCGGCCGGGTGAAGAACAGCGAACCGCGCGAAGCAAGCATGCTGGCTTCAAACGGCGGCGTCGGGCCGGAAGCATTGCCGAAACTCACCATCATGCCCATCGGCCTCAGGCAATCCAGCGAACCGACGAAGGTATCCTTGCCGATGGAGTCGTAGACGACGGGAAGGAGCGCGCCCTTGGTGATTTCCTTGACCCGTTCGGTGAAGTTTTCACGCGTATAGACGATGGTGTGATCACAGCCGTGCGCTTTTGCCAGAGCCGCCTTCTCGTCCGAGCCGACGGTGCCGATGACCGTCGCGCCCAGCGCCTTGGCCCACTGGCAGGCGATCAGGCCGACACCGCCTGCTGCGGCGTGCATCAGGATGGTGTCGCCGGGCTGTACCTTGTAGGCGCGCTTCAGCAGAAATTGTGTCGTCATGCCTTGCAGCATCATCGCCGCAGCCTGGTCGAAAGAAATTCCGTCCGGCAGATTCACCAGTCGATCCGCGGCCATCAGCCGCACTTCCGAATAGGCTCCCGGAGGCGGCGCGGCATAGGCGACGCGGTCCCCCGCTTTTACGTTGGTGACGCCCGGCCCCACCGCCTCGACCACGCCGGCGCCCTCCAGACCGATGCCATTGGGCATCGGCAGCGGGTACAGACCAGAGCGGTGGTAGACATCGATGTAGTTCAGTCCGCACGCGCTGTGGCGCACGCGCGCCTGGCCCTGCCCGGGTTCGCCGACCTCGACATCCTCCCACTGCATGACTTCCGGACCGCCCTGCTTCTGCAATCGAATCGCTTTTGACATGTTCTGTTCCCAACAAAAATTGAACCACGAAAATTCACGGAAATTCGCGCCAGGGCCGCTGCATCCGGACCTGAGCGGAGCGCCATGTTACAGCAAAAAATCCGCCGCAACCCAGGCGCGGGCGCCGGAACGCCCCGCGCAGGCGGGGCAGCGTCCGGATGGCGTCAGCGCCTATTTCAGCTTGGTCTTCGCCGCTCTGGATCCGGCCGGTTGCGGTCCGGCCGGTGCCGCCGCGGCGGCGCTTGCAGCCGCTTCCTGCATCAGCTTCCACCATGCCGCAGGATCCGGAAACGGATTGCCTTGCGCGCCGGGGCCGGCCGGCGCGGCAGACCCCGCCTGCATGGCTTTCATCGCGCTCAGGGAATTCTTCTGCATTTCCAGTCCCTGGATCGACAGGCGCAGCATGTTGAGATTCAGTGTCAGCCAGTTCTCGACCGATTTCAGATCGGCGATCTTCTTTTCCACCGCGTCGATGTCCAGTGTCGGCGCGACCATCCCGGGCATGGGCAGGCCCATCGGATTCCACAGCGCCTTCATGAACTCAAACGGGTCCGGCAATTGATCGGACATGGCATCCCCTCGATGGGCGATAAGGAATCGCGAGTGTAATCCAATTTCGCCAAGACCCCGGCTTAGGGGCTGCATCAATTCGGCGATGCCGGCCTCATTCGCCCAAACCCAGAAACTCGAGCACGGCGTCGCGCTGCGCGAAGGTATCGCGATAGCCGAGGTCGATCAGCGCCTTGCAGTAGGTTTCCTCGAACAACAGGTAGCTCGCCAGATTGGATCCGCGGCGGTTCATCGCGCCTATGCCGCCGAGCACGAATTTGAGCATGCGCGGCAGTTCCTGCACGTGCCTGCCGGCGATGCGCTCGATCGACTCGCTGGGCGAGATTACCAGCACTTTGACCGGGCGCAGATGCACCCCGGCTTCCAGGCGCTTGTCCTCCGGGATCAGGCTGACCGTGCGGTTGATGCGCTGCAGGCGTTCCAGGTCCACCGCCAGGCCGTCGAGAAAGATGCTGTTCAGCGCATGGCCGGCGATCTGCGCGATCGAAGGATAAAGGCTGGATCGCACCCGCGTTGCCTCGTTCTGCGTGCGCCCGGTGCCGATCACCAGCACACGATCCGCACCCAGGTGCAGCGCCGGGCTGATCGGCGCGATCTGCCGGATGGAGCCGTCGCCGAAGTACTCGCGATTGAGCTTCACCGCCGGAAAAAGAAAGGGCAAGGCGGAAGACGCCATGAGGTAGTCGACGTTGAGCGTGGTGGCCGCACCGATGCGCTGCGTGCGCTCCCAGGCTTCCAGCCCGGGGCCGCCCTGGTAAAAAGAGACGTTCTCGCCAGACGAATAGCCTGATGCCGTGACCGATACCGCATAAAGCGCGCCCTTGTCGATATTGTCCTGGATGCGCCCGAAATCAAGCGTCTTCTCCAGCATCTCGCGTATCGGAGTATTGTCGAACAGCGCAGCCGGGCTGTTGCGCTTGATCCACAGCATGGAAGCGAACCAGCGAAAGCTGGTCTTCAGCATGGACCAGGTGTCGGCGCGATAGACGCGGTCCACGTGAAAGTTTTCCCACACCTCGAGCAGGTAGCCCACACCGTGGCGAAAATGGTCGGCGTGTATCGCCAGAACCGCGGCGTTGATCGCGCCGGCCGAGGTCCCGCACAAAATGGGAAAAGGGTTCAGCGCCTGGTCGGGGAGGAGATCGCGAATCGCCTTGAGCACACCGACCTGGTAGGCGGCTCGTGCGCCGCCCCCGGTAAGTATCAATCCCGCCTTTGGTTTCTTTTTTTCCATTCCCATGCCTTCGACATCGATCCGGCGCCTGGATCGGGCTCGCGCAGCAGGGCGTAGTGTCCCTCAGCGCGCAGCCAGCCGCAAGCGGCCGGGCCGCGGCAAGGCGACTCTATCTAGACGGCGAGTTGAATCTGATTGCGCACCGCGTTGGCGTCCACCACCGTCAGCGCCGCCATGTTGACAATGCGCCTCACGGTGGCCGAAGGTGTCAGGATGTGCGCCGGTTTGGCCGATCCGAGCAGGATGGGGCCGAGCGCGATACCGTCGCCCGCCGCGGTCTTGAGCAGGTTGAAGGCGATATTGGCCGCGTCCACCGTGGGCATGAGCAGCAAGTTCGCATCGCCTTTCAGGCGCGAATCGGGGAACGCGCCCCCGCGCACCGCGTCCGAAAGCGCCGCATCGCCGTGCATTTCACCGTCGATCTCGAGCTCCGGCGCGCGCGCCTGGATCAGCGCCAGCGCCTCGCGCATTTTCAGCGCCGTGGGCTTGTCGCTGGTGCCGAAGCTGGAATGCGACAGCAAAGCCGCCTTGGGCGTGATGCCGAAGCGGCGGATTTCTTCGGCGGCCAGAACCGCCATCTCGGCCACCTGCTCCGCGCTGGGTTCATAGTTGACATAGGCGTCGCAGATGAACACCGTGCGCTTGGGCAGCAGGAGCACGTTCATGGCGTAGTAATTCTTCACGCCCGGCCGCAGCCCGATCACCTGGTCGACATACTGCAGGTGCGTCGCGTGGATGCCGAAGGTGCCGCAGAGCATGCCGTCGGCATCGCCGCGATTCATCATCATGGCGCCGATCAGGGTGAGCCTGCGGCGCATTTCGATCTGGGCGTAATGCTGCGACACGCCGCGGCGCGCGGTGAGCCGGTAGTATTCTTCCCAGTACTCGCGGTAGCGCGGATCGTTCTCAGGGTTGATCAGGTCGAAATCCGCGCCGGGCTTGATGCGCAGGCCGAAGCGCTCCAGGCGCCGCTCGACCACGCCCGGACGGCCGATCAGTATCGGCCGCGCCAGCCGCTCGTCCACGATCACCTGCGTTGCGCGCAGCACGCGCTCGTCCTCGCCTTCGGCCAGCACGATGCGGTTCTTCGCCGCCGCCTTGGCGGCGGAGAACACCGGCTTCATCAGCAGGCCCGAGTGATACACGAACTCGTTCAACTGCTGCGCGTAGAGTTCCAGGTCGGCTATCGGCCGCGTGGCCACGCCGGAATCCATCGCCGCCTTGGCCACCGCCGGCGCGATCTTGACGATCAGGCGCGGATCGAAGGGTTTGGGAATGAGGTATTCCGGACCGAAAGCGACGTTCTGCTCGCCGTAGGCCGAGGCGACGATATCGGACTGCTCGGCCATGGCAAGATCGGCGATGGCATGCACGCAGGCGAGTTTCATCGCCTCGTTGATGGTGGTCGCGCCCACGTCGAGCGCGCCGCGAAAGATGAAGGGGAAGCAGAGGACGTTGTTCACCTGGTTCGGAAAGTCGGAGCGTCCGGTGGCCATCACGGCGTCGGGCCGCGCCGCCTTTACCAGGTCCGGCTGTATCTCCGGCTCCGGATTGGCCAGCGCCAGAATGAGCGGTCGGTCCGCCATTTGTTTCACCATCTCCGGTTTGAGCACCCCGCCCGCCGACAGGCCGAGGAACACATCGGCGCCCGCGATGATGTCTGCCAGCGCGCGCGCCGTGGTCTCCTTCGCATAGCGCGCCTTGTTCGGGTCCATCTCCTCCTTGCGCCCGGCGTACACCACGCCCTTGATGTCCGACACCCAGATGTTTTCCATGGACAGGCCCAGGCTCACCAGCAGGTCGAGGCAGGCCAGCGCCGCAGCGCCGGCGCCCGAGACCACCAGCTTGACCTTCGCGATGTCCTTGCCGACCACGCGCAAGCCGTTGAGGATCGCGGCGCCGACGATGATGGACGTGCCGTGCTGGTCGTCGTGGAACACCGGGATTTTCATGCGCTCGCGCAGCATCTTTTCGACATAGAAACACTCCGGCGCCTTGATATCCTCGAGATTGATTCCGCCGAAAGTGGGCTCCAGGGCGGCGATCACCTCGACCAGTTTCACCGGATCGAGTTCGTTCACCTCGATATCGAAGCAGTCGATGCCGGCGAATTTCTTGAACAGCACCGCCTTGCCTTCCATCACCGGCTTCGCGGCGAGCGGGCCGATGGCCCCCAGCCCGAGCACCGCCGTGCCGTTGGTGATGACGCCGACGAGGTTGCCGCGCGCAGTCAGGTTGCGCGCCTCGGCCGGGTCACGCACGATTTCCTCGCACGCGACCGCGACCCCGGGGGTGTAGGCCAGAGCCAGGTCGCGCTGATTGATCAACCCCTTGGTAGGCGTCACCGAAATCTTCCCCGGTCTGGGCAGGCGATGGTAGTCGAGGGCGGCCTTGCGCAATTGGTCTGGCATGATTTTCCTGGGTGTGAAACCTGCTGGCGAATGCAGGAATTATAGTCCCGCGCCAGGAGGAACGCTAACGGCCGGGCAAGAAACCGCTCGAACCACGAGCGCCTCCAGTGTCATAATCGCGGACATGAAACTCGCGCACAGAATGACCGAAATCCAGCCGTTTCAGGTGATGGAGATCTGGAACCGCGCCAAGGAACTGGAGTCCCAAGGCAGGCGCATCGTCCAGATGCAGATCGGCGAGCCGGACTTCACCGCGCCCGACACCGTGATCGCAGCGTCCATCGAAGCCTTGAAACAGCACCCCGTGCATTACACCTCGGCGCTCGGCATGCCGCTATTACGCCACGCGATCGCGCACCACTACGGCGAGCGCTACGGACTCGCAATACCGGCCTCGCGCATCGCGGTCACGGCCGGCGCTTCGGGCGCCCTGCTGATCGCGCTCGGAGTGCTGGTCAATCCCGGCGACGAAATCCTGATGCCCGACCCCGCCTACCCCTGCAATCGCAACTTCGTGCGCTTCTTCGAGGGATCGGTGAAGAGCATCCCGGTGGGGCCGAAAACCCGGTATCAGCTGACGCGCGATCTGATCGAAGCCAACTGGTCGGGGAAGACCCGCGGCGTGCTGATCGCATCGCCCTCAAACCCGACCGGAACCATGATCCAGCCGGCCGAGATGCGCGCCATCGTCGAGTCGGTGCAAGCTCGCGGCGGAATCGTGATCGTCGACGAAATCTACCAGGGACTCACCTACGCCAGCGGGTTCGAGAGCGCGCTTGCGCATTCGGACCGCATTTTCGTGGTGAACAGCTTTTCCAAGTATTTCAGCATGACCGGTTGGCGCCTGGGCTGGCTGGTCGTGCCGGAGGACTGCGTGCGCGAAGTCGAGACCTTCGCCCAGAACGCGTTCATCTGCCCTTCGGCGCCAGCCCAATATGCGGGCCTGGCCGCGTTCGCGCCGGAGACGACGGCGATACTGGAATCGCGCCGGGCCGAATTCAGAAAGCGGCGCGACTTTATGGTGCCGGCGTTGCGCGAGCTCGGGTTCTCGATTCCGGTTACGCCCGAAGGGGCGTTCTACATTTACGCCGGGGTGGAGAATTTCGCCGCCGACAGCGGGAAGTTCGCGCTGGAGGTGCTGGAGCAGGCCGGCGTCGCGATCACACCGGGCAAGGATTTCGGCAGGAATCAGGCCGAGCGCTACGTGCGCTTCGCCTACACGCGCTCCATGGACGACCTGCAGGAAGGCGTGCGACGGCTGGACAAGTTCTTGCGCCGCTGACAGCGCCCTCAGAAGTCCTGGAACGGAGCTATGCGCGCGGCTGGGGCTGGGCGCGCTTGAGCGTCTGCTGCATGCGCTCTTTCTCTGCAATGACCTTCTGCGCATACTGCTGGGCATCGTCGCCGAAGGCGCCGGCATAGAGCTGCAGCCCGGGCATCACGCCGCCGCCGCGGCGCATCGCGTCCTTCAAAATGCGCGTGCCTACCAGAATGTTGGTCATCGGATCGAACACCGACTCCTCCCCGCCGTGCTCATCCAGCTTGTCCTGATGGAACTTCGGAATCACCTGCATCAAACCTTTCGCTCCCATGACGCTCTCGGCGATCGGATTGAAACGCGATTCCACCGCCATCACGGCCAGGATCAGCAAGGGGTCCATCCCCAGCCGGCTTCCGGCTTCATGCGCGGCGCCGACCAGTTGTTCCGTAGCATCCAGCGCGACTCTGTATCGGCGCGCGAGATAGAGCGCAAGGGTACGGTACTGCGGATTTTCCGCTTCGACCGCCGGCCCGTAGAGTGAAATCCCTTCGTGGCGTATGGTGCCGAAAACGGCGGATGCCTGCACCGGCTGTGCGCTGTAATCCACCACTGGGCGCGCCCCCATCAGCAAGGCAACAGCTGCGACAGCACCGAGAACAGCCAATCCGTTATGTAGAAATGCGGTCATCAAAGTATAGGTCTGCACGGCAATCTGCTTCAGGTTGTCCATGTGTACCTCCTTGCCAAAAAAACAAACGCGCTAAGCGGGCTGCATCACCTTGCCGCATGACACAGTCGTAAGTGCACCTTGCCTCTCCGAATTTTCGGCCAGCAAGCAGCTGCACTCTTGCCGCCCAGGTCGAGATTTCCGTGTGCCGCCGACGGTCAAGTGGGCGCACGTGTAACCAGAACACGATTTCCTGAGCGAAAACTTCTAAAATCTAGTTACTTGAAACGGCTTGTTAAAGTGCCGTTCGAACTATAAGGGACTACGATCAAAGCCTGGCCCGAACTTTGGCCGACCTTGCGGCGGATACAGACGTGATGTAATGCAACAAGCGCTATTCTATTGAATATTCTAACTTATGTCAAGCAGCGCCCGAAACGCTTGCTGCACGGCAATATCGACAAACGAAACCTGAAATTGATTTTACCCCAGACTTCAGGCAATCTAGTCTCAGGCTAGCGTCTGCTGCAGAAACGATCCCAGCCACACTACCTGCGGTCCCCGAAAAGAAAGCGGGTGGCGCAGCCGGGAACAATTCTGCTTTAGTCGAATGTCCGCGGTCCAGCCTTCGCTTTCGCTTAGGCTGACCGCGAGACATCCTTACCTGCACTAAGGCCTTGAGCCTGTTGGAAAAGGCCACGCAGCTGCCGGATTCAGGGCGGTTTTCGCCCCTGGCGTCGCCGCAGTCGATGGGACTACTGGAGTCATCATCGAACGTGCTGCCGGCTTCGCCGGTTTCACAGCAGGTTTAGCCTTTTTTTTTGCCGCTTTCTTTTTGGCGGCTGGCTTTTTGGCCTTTTTAGCCGGCTTTTTTTTAGCCGCTTTTTTTTTCGCAGGTTTTTTCTTGGCGGCCTTTTTCTTGGCCGCTTTCTTTTTTGCAGGCTTTTTAGCTACTGCCCTCTTCTTTTTGGCTTTTTTAGCCGGTTTTTTCGCTGCTTTCTTTGCTTTTTTCTTCGTTGCCATGGTAAAGCTCCTTCATCAAAGTTAAAGAAAAACAACTACTGCAAACCCGGCTACGGTAGCCCGGATTAT
>CAYNVY010000072.1:0-13048 GCA_964400745.1 uncultured Enterobacteriaceae bacterium
GGCTGATGCTGGTCGGCATCGTCACCTGTATGCCTTGTTGCGGCGGCACGATCGCAGGCGGCGTGTTCGCGCTCTGCACGTAGCCGAACTGCCCGCTGTTAATCTGCTGCGTCCCCGCCGCGTTCCTCACCACGATCGCCCCGTCGGCCACGTCCAGGTGCAGCCCGTTCTCCGGCGGCTTGCCCGTCGCCGTGGGCACCCCCCCGCAGTCGTTCTGGCAGATCAACGCCCCGAAGTGCGTGCCGCGAATCCCGATCGTCGCATTGGTCGTCGCAAACGACACCGCGTCCCGGTTGCGCTTGCCCACCAGCCCTGTCACCGCCCGCAGCCCCCCTTTCAACATGTTCAGCACGACGCTGTCCGACTGCGGCTTCGCTTCGTCGTAGGCATAGGCCGCCACCTTCAGCTGCGTGCCCGGCCGCAGCACCACTTCGGCCCCGTCGGCGAACTTGATCCGCGCGTAGGTCTCCTGCTCGGTCGAGAGCGTGTCGCCCTCCTGCACCTCGGACTTGGTCGCAAAGAGCTTGGTGCTCCCGTCGGCGCGCTTCGCCGTCAGCGTACCCGAGAGGTGCGTCACCTGCCCGATCGGACCCGCAGCAGGCGCCGGCAACGACACCGCGAGCGCAAACAGCGCAACGCACAGGGTGGATACAAGTTTTTGCACGATCGCTTCTCCGTTTAGCTGCAGGTCGCCAGTTTCTTCGGCGCCGGCTTGTCCGACTTCTTCTGTCCGCCTTCCTCGTCTTTCTTCTTGTCGTCCTTCTTCTCGTCTTTCTTGTCGTCCTTCTTGTCGTCCGTCTTCGCACTCGACGATTTGTCCTCGCCGGGCTTGGACTCGGCCGGCTTGTCGCCTCCCGCTTTGTCCCCGCCGCTAGCACCCGCGCCGGACGAACCGCCGGAGCCCCCTGAGCTACCTGAAGACGAACCACCACCGAAACTGCCTTCCCCGCCGCCGATGGTCTGGGTGGTATTGGTCAGCGTGAGCGGACCTGAGCCCCCGGCCGGACCGGCTACGGCCGGAGGCGGCGCACTCTGCCTCTCCTGCGGCGTGGTCTGTACCGATTGTTGCTGCGTCGTGGCGGTGATCGTGCTCAATACCTGATCCAATGCCGGAGTGCCGCCCGTAGGCAAGGACGCTGGAGCGTCGGTGAACACGCTGCCGGTCAGAACATCGGTGATGGAGAATTTTCCGTCCACGGTCACATCCAGTTGCTTCACCTGGGTGCTGAAATTCGCATTGCCTGCGGCGACGATGACTGCCTTGCCGCCAACCAAATTGGCGCCGGTGAATCCGGCGACCGAATTGATATTTCCGCCAGCGCTCAGGTCGATCACCCCGTTGCCGGCGTTCAGGCTGGCGAGGGAGATACTCCCCGCTGAGGCCTTGTAGCCGATGGCGCCGCCGGCGGTGCCGGTGCTCGCACCGAGCGCCATGCGTATCCCCCCTGACTGGCTGCTCGCGTTCACCGCGCCGCCGTTGGTGCTCACGTTCGCGTTCTGCAACAGATCGTCGCCCGAGAGGAGTGTGATCGCGCTGCCGCTGCCCGTGCTCTGGATGGCCCCGTTGAGGGTCAGTTGATCGGTTGCGGCCGACGTATCACCCGCACTCAGGCTGATGTTGCCTGCTGCCGAGACGCCGCCCGCGCCTATGGTGAGCGGGCTGTGCGCCACCACGGACACCGCCCCCGCAGGCGCGCTGATCGCGCCCACCGTGATGAGCGCGCCCGTATTGTCTATCGTGATGTTGCCGTTGGTGTTGCTCACGCTACCGACGGAAAGCGCTCCCGTGTTGATCAGGGACACGTTGCCGCTGCCCGTGTTCTCCGCGGTGAAACTGCCGATCCTGTTGCCCGCGTCGCTCAGCGTGGCGCCGGTCTGCGATTGGGTCTTCAGCGCCGCCGCGACAATCGGCCCGCTTTGCGTGATCGCGCCCGCGGGCGCAGACAGGCTCAGGTTGGCCAGCGTCGCCGCCGGCATCGCCAGATTGCCGCTCGCCTGGGTGAAGCTCGCGTTCGCCGTGCTGCCGAAGCTCAGCGTGCCTGCGCTCTGCGCAAAGCTGGAACTCACCAGCAGGTTGTTCGCGATGTCCAGACTGCCCCCGGCAAGGCTCAGGCCAGAGATCGACAGCGAACCGAGCTTGGTCGTCCCCGCCGCCGCGTCGTAGATCACGCTCGTGCCTGCGGGCACGCTCACCGCCGTCACGTTGGCCAGATCCGGCAGCGCATCCCAGTTCGCAGCCACCGACCAATTGCCGCTCGTTCCGCCCTTCCAGGTCGAGAGCGGGCGCACCGTGATGTCCGCCGTCGCCGTCGCAATCGTGCTGCCGAGCCGGTAGTTGCCCGCATCCGCCCCCGCAAGGGCGAGGCCGCTGATATTCACCGGCTTCGCCGCGCCCACGTTCTTGTCGGCAAAGCTCGCGCTGCCGCCAAAACTCACCAGGTCGCTGCCAATGACACCCGACAGACTGCCGCCGCTCAACGTTGTGGCGGTACCGCCGTCGTAGACCTTGTTGCCTGCCACCACTGCGCTGACGCTCAGGCTGGCCGGGGTGATGATACCGATGCTGCCCGACGCGCTGGTCGGCAGGATGTAATTGGACAGCAGCGTGCCGCTTGCGGGACTGTAGTCAGAGGACGCAAGCGTCGTGCTGACCTGTATGGTAGTGCCGACATTCTTGCTGGCGTAGCTTCCGCTCGTTTTCGTGACGCTGGCCGTATCGCTTCCGACAAAGCCGCTCAGCAGGAAGTTGCCTGGCGCCAGGGCGGCGGCGGTCGTGCCGTCGTAGGTCTTGCTGCTCGTGCCAACGAGCGCGGCGACGGCGGCGAGCGCGAGCGGGCTGACCGTATAGGGCAGACCGGTTCCGGGCGCAAACGTGTAGCTCACCGGATTCGCCATCGCGCTGCCGGAAAAACTGCTGGTACTCGTCAAGCCGGAGGCATAGGGCACGCTGTATGCGCCGGCGTTGCTCGCGCTGGAGGGCAAAGGAGCAAATACCGGCGTGCCCAGGATGTCTTCCTTATCGAACACACCGGACAGTGCGTAGCCGAACACCGCCGTCGGCGCCTGTCCGTAGATATGGTTCGGCGTGCCGGAAACAAGCGTCGTATTCACAGACAGCGCACCGGGCAGGGAAGCGTAGATGAATCCGTTGCCGGCTTCGCCTGGGGAGAAGTAGTTGGCTGCTGCGGCGCCGTAGTGCCGGAACGAGGAGGTCATGCCGTTCTTGACTACGCTGCCCGGACTGCCGGCATAGATCAGCCAGCGGCCGCTCGTGGACAGGGGCGTCGCACTGCCGGTGTTGTTGACGAAACCGCCGGCACCGGCGTCCAGTACGACCTGTCCGCCGTAGCCGGTGCTGATCGGCCGGTTCAAATTGATGCCGGAAGTATCGGCGGTGAGCTTGACATTGCCATATGCCGTTATACCGTCCACGCCATTTACCCCGGTAACGAGGATCCCGTTGGCGGATCGATACATGAACTCGCTTGCAGTGGTCGCCCCGGAAATGATGCCGGTCGGGTTGGCATTGCCCAGCATGACGCTGCCTGCGCTTGCCTGCACCGCCTTGCTCGCCAGCAGCGCACCCGGCTCTTGCATCAGGCCGCCGGCCGACAAGGCAATGACGCCATTCGGGCTGGCGGGATTGAAACCGGTGGAATCGATCGCGCTGCCGATACCGCTCACGCCGTCAACGCCGCTCGCGATAGTCAGGGCCGATGCACTCTTGAAACGGAAATTTCTGTTCTGGTTGGCCGCGTCGCCCAACTGCGCCGCGAGATAATTGACCCCGTTCGGCGCGGTATCCAGGGTGACGTCGCCCAGCGCCTTGACCGCCAGCTTGCTTGCGGACACGGTTCCGGCGACGGCTTGGGTCACCGTGCCTCCGGATTCCAATGACAAGGTCCCGCCATAGACGTTTAGACCGCTTGGGGCGATCGGCGCGGACAGATGCATATTGCCGGACGTCAGGGCGCCGACGCGCAGGGTGCCGTTCACGCTCAAGGTATTGAGCTCTGAAGGCGAAAGTTCCAAGGTGTTGGCGACATTGTCGGTGCCGGAGCCCAGGTCGATATTCCAGCCGGACGTCTTGGGCTTGAGCCAGATCGTGCCCGCCCCCCCAACGACCGTCCCATCCAGCGCCATCTTGTCGGCGATCAGCGTGATCGGGCCGGTCGATGCGCCGCCCCCGTTGCTGACGGTCACCCCGTATAGCTTGATCGCGTCGGCTCCCGCATCGATGGTCACGCCGGCCGGCCCGGTTAGCGCGCTACCCGATCCTGGAGTACCTGGCGCGCCAGGCGTTCCGCCTCCGCCTCCTGGCTGCCCGCCGCTTGAATTGAAGGCCTGCATGGATACGGCACCCGCCAACGAACCGACGGTGAAATAGTTGCCCGCACCGCCCGAGCCGGTTGTTGCGCTCGCAGCCGCGCCGCCGGCGCCGCCCGCCGAAGCCAGATTGCCGCCGATGACGGTATTGTTTCCGGCGCCGTAGGACCAGACCGAAATCATGCCGGCTGCGCCGCCCGCTCCACCGCCATACCCAGTCGCACCGGCGCCGCCGGCGCCACCGGAAGTATCAATTCCGGCTGTGGTCACGCCGCCGAAGGTCGACGTCGATACGATAACGTGGCCGCCCGCAGCACCGTTCCCGCCGGAATAACCCGCCGAAGGCGAACTGCCTGCGCCGCCTCTGGCCGTGATTGTGCCGGTGTTGATCGTCCGCGCCGCGGTCGGCGTGTCCACCTGAATCGTCACCGAGCCGGCCGAGGCGCCCGCATAGGATGCCGACTGCCCATTCGCTGCACTGCTTCCGCTGCTGTCTATCGGCCCGGCGGTGATCGTCCCATCCTCAGCCTGCAGCGACACGGATCCGCCAAACCTTCCGCCGCAGCAGGCTGTGCTGCCACCCCTGGCCGTAATGCTTTGGGTGACGATGGGGCCGGTCGTTTGGATGGTGACATTGCCGGCCGATGAATCGGTGATGCCGGTAGTCGTAATCGTCCCGGCGGCACCGGCGGTAAAGCTGGCGGCGCCGCCATAGCCCGTGGCGTCCTTCACCGAAAATGCGCCACCGCCCAGGGTGACCGGACTATTGAGCACAACCGCGCCATCGGCATAGAGGTTCAACGCGTAACTCGTCGTGCTGATCGGCGCCGAGGTATTGACCGTGATGCCGCCCGACCCGCCGCTGCGAATGGTCAAATTCGTCGTCGCCGCTATGGCGCCGGCAACGACGGTCGATCCAGTGGCGCCGGGGTCGTCGGATCCAAGCCGCAGCAAATTGCCCGGCGACAACTGCGACAGGCCCGATAGATATAGAACGCCCCCGGGGTCCGATCCACCGATCTGCATGCTACGGTTGCCGGACTTGGGTCCTATGCTCAGCGCGCCGGCCGCGCTCAGGCTGGCCGCGGGCGCCGTCAATGCGTCGGTCTTGAGCGTCAATTCCGCCACGCCGTGCAGCGTCGTCGTCGCGTCCAGGACCACGCTCCCTGCGCGCAGCGACTTGCCGGTCGCGACGTTGTAGGTCGTGGCCGCGGTGCTGTGCAGTTCCAGAGCGCCATCTCCGATATCTATCGCGCCGTCGATTTGAGAAACCGTGGCGCCTGTCGGATTCAGACTGACGTTGCCGTCGACGGTGGTGATGCCAGGCGACAGCACCTGCACCGCACCGGCGTCGTAGATCGTGACCGAGCCGCCGCTGCCCGTTGTCTCCGCGGAAACCCCGCCATCCTGATTGATGGAGATATTGCCGCCGGACTTCAGATAGACGTAGCCGGTAAGCTTTCCGCTGCCTGCGGAAAGGATATTGCCTCCGGCTCGCGCATAGAGGTTGCTGGCGTGCGCCGTCACCCCGTTTGCAATCGCGATGCTGCCGGTTCCGGGCGTTACCGTCGGGGCGGTGGTACCGGAAGCCGGGTTCCAGCCGGCGATGAGCCAAAGGTTGGCGCCGCTAGTCGCGTCCATGTCGGCATTGACGGCGATGTTGTTCTGCGCCAGCAGCTTCAATTCGTTCGTGGAACTGGCCCAGGTGACCGGGCTGACTACCGTGATATTGCCGCTGCCTGCCCCGGCGCCGTTGTTGGTATGCACGACCACGCTACTGGTGTTCAGCGCCGATACGAGCGCTCCCGTGGTCAGGAGCGAATCGGCGACGGCGCCGCTGGCGGCAAAGATACCGCTGGAAACGGCATCGGCAGACGCATCGGTCCCCGCCATGCCGGCGCCCGTGGCAACACCCAGACTAGCCGCAATCCAGATATTGGTCGGATCGAGCAGCAAGGTACCCGTCTTTCCTTGTGGCGCTCGGGTATCGGTGCTTGCCTGGTAGCTGAGATGCCTCTTGCCGGACACTTCGACGAACCCGCCATTGCCGGCCTGTTGTCCGCCGCGCGCCGAGATAGTTCCGTAGGCCCGCGTCGTATCGTCGGCCCAGACGATCACCTTCCCGCCCTCGCCTCGCGTGACCGCATCCGCCTTGATCGAAGCCTGCGGCCCGAAGTAGGTGATGTTCGAATTCTGCACCTCGGCGTTCCTGCCCTGGTAGTCCCCGCCCACCAGCACCGACCCGCCGCCCGCCTCGCCCGATGCGTCAAGCTGTGCCTGATCCATCAGCGCAACACGATTGCCCAGCACCTCGATCGAACCGCCTTTGGTCCCGGTGGTGACGATACGCCCCGCACCGTCCACATAAGCGTCCTTGCTCGCCTTGAGGAATACTCGCCCGCCTTCCTTCACCAGGCTCGAAGCATTCAGCACGCCATTGTTCTTCACCAGGACCCCGGCCATGCCGATGCGCCCGGCTTCGGCCGCAATTTGCCCCAGGTTGGTCACGTTGCCCTCGGCGCCGGTGATGGCCACTTTCACCCCGGGCGTGCCGGTGTCCACCAGTTGCACCGTCTGTCCGGCAGCCAGTATCACCTCGCCGTTCGGCGCGTTGATGATGCCCTCGTTGCTCACGGCAGAGCCGATCAGGTACACGCTGCCGCCACTGGGCGCGCTGATCTGGCCGTAGTTCTCCACCTTTCCCGCGTTCGGCGTAGCCTGGAAGTTCAGCCGACCGGCGAGAAAGTCCTCATTCCTTACGTTGAGCGTGCTCGCGATGAACCCGCCCACATCGATCTTCGCCCCCTGCCCCACCATGATGCCCGCCGGATTGACCAGCCACACCTTGCCGTTCGAACTCAGTGTGCCCAGCAGCACCGAGGGATCGTTGGCGAGAACGCGGTTGAGCACGCCGCTCGCGGCCGATGCCTGGTTGAAGCGCGTGGTCTCGCCCGCTCCGATGGAAAAGGTATTCCAGTTGATGATGGTCCCGGGCGAGTTCGTCACCGTCAGCACCTTCCCCGCCTGGTTGAAGCTCGCGCTGCCGTTCACCAACTGCGGCGCCGTGGGATTCGCCCACGCCGGCGCTGAAGCAAAGCAGGCGGAGATCGCGCTCGCGATCAAACGCTTGCGGGCTGAGAAATGGTTCGCCGTCTTGTTCGCCATGATTCACCTTATTAGTTCATGCGACTGCAACGCAGTGCGTCGTCCCGACACAGGAATATTGCAGCGCAGAGCGCCTATCTACATTGATATAAATCACATATTGCAGTCAAAGCGTCCTCGTCCAGTAGGTACTTGTTCACAAAACCGAACAATAATCCCGGACCACGCCCGCCCATGCACGCAGCCTGCCCAAACTGCGCGCGCCTTGCTGTTCGTGGATGGGGATGTGCCGCGAGGATTCTGCGCCAACCCGCCGTCGACTCGAACTGGCACGTCCGAATGGCGCAGTTCAGTACGCGATCATCACATTGATGTGTCCGCGCCAGTCGCCGCGCTCCTTGGTATTGGGCGGGCCGGCGTCGAGCACCTGCGCCAGATCGAAGCGCAGGCTGAAATCCTTGCCCACCGAATAGCGCAGGCCGGCCCCAATGCTGGCGACGCCGATCTTGCCCGGGGTCAGGGAACCCGCGGGGACGTCATGGTTGAAGCCGCGGGCAAAATCGTAGAACATCAATGCGCGCAGACTCGCACCCGAGTCGCCCTTTTTCACCAGTTCCGGCGTGTAGATCTCCGCATTCACGAAATAGCCGCTGTCGGTTGCCGCCGCGCGCTCGGTGAAGCCGCGCACCGCGGTCGAACCGGCCAGCCCGAACTGTTCCGCCGCCACCAGCGGATTGGCGCCGTACTGGCTGCTTGCGGCCGCGCGCACCTGCCAATCGCTCTGGAACGCCTTCAGGTAGCTGCCGCCCAGGCGCAGGATATTAAAATCATCGCGCGTCGAACGATTGCCGGAGGTGAGGTAGGAGTAAGCGTCGGCGCTGCCGTCGACGTTGGTGTACTGGGTGCCCAAGGGCAGGTTGTGCGCGAGACCGATGTTGTAATCGAATATCTGCCCCGGGCTCAGGCGCTGGCCGCTGTAGGTCAAGCTGATGGGGCGCGTGGTATAGGGCACGCAGCTCGCGATCGGGGGGGTGGGCGGCTCTATGCTCGCCGGCGTCCCGGCGGTGGTGCAACGCGAATTGATGTACTTGTAGTCGAAGCCGTATATCAGCTTCGAGGTGTATTCGCCGCGCCGCGCAAAGTGATGGTTCCAGCGCACGCCGATCACATCGCCCTTGCCCACGATGCCCAGCCCGCCGCCGAGCGTGGGCGAAGTGCTGGGCGTATTCACGCTTGATTTGCCGTAGATGAAATCCAGGCTGTCTCCGAGCGCATAAAACGGGATGCGATAGCCGATGCTGAAAATATCGACCTTCACCCCGGCCGGCGCGTCGGCCGACCCGGTATAGGCCAGGGTCAGGTTGTGGTCGCGGTTGAATAGATTGGCGTGCTGATACGCGAGGCCCACGCGCGAGCGGCCGGTGGCTGCGGTGCCGGTCCCATCCACGGTCATGAAGACGCGCTGCGGGTTGGTTTCGGTCACCACCACCTTGGCGTCGACCTTGCCTTCTTCCTCGCTCACCCCCAGGGTCACTTCCAGTTGCTTGGCCGGGCTGTCGTTCGAAAGCTGGATGTCCTCCGACATCTGGCGCAGGTTCGGCGCGCGGCCTTCCTGCAGCGCCGGCAGGCCCCTGCGTATATTGCCCGCGTCGAAATACTTGTTGCCGCTGATCAGGACTTTGCCGATCACACCCTCCGTCACCTGCAGGCGCACCACGCCGCCGGTGAGTTCTTGTTCCGGCACGTAGACCTGCACCGTGCTGTAGCCGCGCTTGCGATACGCCTGCTCCAGCGCCTCCAGCGCTTTCTGGATGTCGCCATAGACCCGCTTCGGGCCCAGCTGCGGCGCCACGACTTGCTGCGCTTCGGCATCGGGCAGCAGCGTGTTGCCTTCGATCTGGAAACGAACGATGTCGAAACTGTCGTCAGCCGCGAGACAGGGCGCGGCAAGAGCCGCCGCCAAGGAAAGAAACAGTGTGCAGTGCAGTATTGTTTTTTTCATACGCCGTTTGCCGAATGACAAAAATTAGCCCGCTTATTCTCGCTTATCCGATAGGCGAAATGTTTGCGAAATATCATGCAACAGTATATTTTCTTAAGGTGCATATCAGATCAGAAAAATAGTTTTTAAACTTATTATTAAACAATGTGTTAAAGAATACTACTGACAAACCACATAAGCAAGCACGAGGGTGTACAAATTGTTCCGTATCGCCTTGATCACCGTCGGCACCCGCTCGACGTAAAGTAGAATCCAGTCGAACACACCCTCTGACCACATGAGCAAACTCCTCTACGCCTGGGAATTTGGCGCAGGTCTCGGCCATATCGGCGCGTTCCTGCCGCTGGCGCGCGCGCTGCGCAAGCGCGGAAACGATGTGCGCTGCGCGTTGGCGCAGCTCGGACCCGTGGCGAAAGTTCTGGCCGACGAAGGGTTCACCGGCCTGCCGGCGCCGGTCTGGAACGAAACGGTACGGGAAGGTCCGCCGCTGTCCTACAACGATATCCTGCTGCGCTTCGGATACGCGCGCAGCGACGATCTCCTCGGGCTGGTCGCTGCCTGGCGCAAACTGTTGCGCGAGAACAACGCACAAGTCGTGCTGGCTGATCATGCGCCGACCGCTATACTCGCCGCACGCACGCTGGGAATTCCGGTAATGCTTTTTTGCTTCGGCTTTTTCGCGCCGCCGCGACAGCAGCCGCTGCCCAGCATGAGACCATGGATGGATCTGGCGCCGGGTCAACTCGATGCATTGGAAAGTGAAGCTCTAGCCAGTATCAACGCGGTTCTCGGGCATTTCGACCAGGCACCGCTAGACGCGGTGGCGAATTTGTTCGACGTCGCCGAGGACACGCTGCTCGGATTCCCCGAACTCGACCAATATGCCGATCGCGGTCCGGCGCGCTACTGGGGCAATCTGCCGGATGCCGGCATCGGCGATGCGCCAGCCTGGCCGGCCATGCCGGGAAAGCGCATTTTTGCTTATCTGCGCGGCAGCACCCCGCATCACGAAGCGGCGCTGTCTGCCCTGCATGCACTGGGACTGCCTAGCGTGGTGTTCTTTCCGGATGCGCCCCCGGCATTGCTGACGCGCTATGCCGCTCCGCACCTGGCATTCAGCGCAGTGCCGCTGAATCTGGGGCGCACATCAAGCGAAGCCGACGCAGCCGTCCTCTACGCCGCCATGTCCACAGCGACCAGTATGTTGCTGAAGGGCAAGCCGGTGCTATCGCTGCCGGGGCACCTCGAACAATTTCTGGTTGCGCGCCGCATCGAGGAGATGGGGGCAGGCTTACTGGTGGATCCGGAGCAGTCGCCGGTCGATCTCGATCAAAAGCTGCGCCGCATCCTGTTTGAACCGGACTTCGCGCTGAACGCTCAGGCGTTTGCGCGCAAGTACTCGAATTTCCCGCAGGACGCGGTGATCGCCCATCTCATCAACCGCATTGAGGAAATTGCCGCGGCCGGCTAACGGCTGAATCGCGGCTCGCGCAGACTGCCCGACAGCGCCAGACTGGCGCGCGCCTGCACCACGCTGGACTTGAGTTCGACGCCGAAGCGGCCGCTGACGTTTTTCCGGGCATCGGCTTCGGCGCTGCCGCTCGCAGTCACCGGGCCGGCGCTGAGCCGCAGCTGCGAAACCTGGCTCCTGCCGCCGTCGCGGACAAAATTCCCGGAAAGCTCGGCGAAGGTGGTCTTGCCGCCCATGCCGCCGCCCTGCAGCAGGCGCGCCAGATCCACGCCGATCAAGGTGCCCTTTAGTATGGTGAACGACCCGTCCAGCCGTGGCGCGGCAAAAAGCTCCTCATACGACTTTGCGCGCATCGCATACGACGCCTTGCCCTCGAAGGTGCCCTCCTCGAGCAGAGCGGGGACAAATCTCCCGGGATCCATCCCCCTCGCGCTGACCTCGCCGCCCATGCTCCAGTCCGCGCCCCATTTCAGGTTGACGCTGCCCGACAGATATCCGCCGTGGATTCCGCCCTTGAATTCGGCGAGATTGAGTTCGTCGCGACCCAGCGTGCCCTTGGCGCTGAAATTTTCCAGCAGGAACGCCGGGCCGAATGGGGTGCTGAACACATTGGTCTGCATCTCGATCTGCGCGCCCTCGCCTTTGGGTTCGAGCAGCAGGGTCGTCTTGCGGTCCGGGGTCTCCAGCGCAATGCTCTTCCAGGCGCCGTCTTCGCCAAAAACGATCTTGGCGTCGAGCGCCGGCAAAGCGATGGTCTCCGAAGCCAATGTCCCGTTCTTGACGCTGAGGCTGGCCACCTTGAAGTCCTGTCCCTGAGGCTTGCCGAACAGCAGCGCGACCATGCCTTGCTCGCTCAGGACCGGAGACACGATCTCGATCGAGGTGAACGCCTTCTTGTCGCTGAACATGCTGCCCAGTTCGGTGACCGCGTTGATTCGTTCCGCGACGAACTGCCCTTCCTTGCCTGCGGATACGCCATCCATGCGCCAGTGCGGGGTCGGCAGCAGCGACAGATGCAATGCCTTAATCTGCACCGGCTGCTGCAGTTTCTCGCCGGCCAGCTTCTCGAACTGCGGTATGTAGCCGTCGAAAGAAACGAAATGAATCAGCACCAGGACCAGCACCAGCAGCGCGAACATGGCCAATGCGACCGGCTTGCCCCATCTGAGCGGCGCGCGGTAGGCCGCCTGAACGCCTTCGAATTCAGACTTCGCCTGCGTGCCCCGGCTTGCGCTATCGGCCCGCGCGGGGCGCACTGCGGCTGCGGTACGGTCCGGCTCGACCGACTCTCGGCTCGCTTCAGGAGCCGGTCCCGGCCTCGCTCCGCCGGCGCCCGCGGCGGCCTCCTCCGCCTCGAGCTCCTTCTCCATATCGGCGAAATGACGCTCGGTTTCCGCGTGTTGCGCGGCAAATAGCGCCTGCGCCTCGGCGTGCTCCCTCTCCCAAGCCGCGTGATCCGGTTCTGCGGCTGGCGACTGTCGCTCTTGCCGCTGTGCCTCTTCGTCCTCGCTGGCCTTAACCTTTGCCTTGGCCTTTGCCTCTTGGTCCTCGCGCCGTCTCTCGTCCTCGACGCGGTTCGCCTCGGCCTCGCTTCGTTCTTGCGCTTCTCTTTGCGCACGCCCCTCGGCTTCGAGACGCAACTTGTCCTCGGCCTCTTGCCGCGCTTGCGCTTCGGCCTGGAGCGTAGCCTGCTCTTCCGCTTCCTTGCGCGCGCGTGCCTCCGATTCAAGCCTTACACGCTCCGCGTGTTCCTTCGCCTCACGCTCCGCGTGTTCCTTCGCCTCACGCTCCGCGTGTTCCTTCACCTCACGCTCAGCGCGTTCCTTCGCCTCACGCTCCGCGTGTTCCCTAGCTTCGCGCTCCGCCTGATCCTTTGCGTCCCGCGCAGCATCTTCCCGCGCCCTGCGCTCTGCCTCCTCCCTCGCCTTGCGCTCCGACTCTTCCCGCGCTTTGCGTTCCTCTTCGAGCTTGGCGCGCAATTCGTCGGACTCGCGCTTTGCTCTTTCCTCGGACTCTTTGCGCTCGCGCTCGGCGTCTTCTCTCGCCTTGCGCTGCGATTCTTCCCGCACCTTGCGTTCTTCTTCCAGCCTGGCGCGCAATTCGTCGGACTCGCGCTTTGCTCTTTCCTCGGACTCTTTGCGCTC
>CAYNVY010000072.1:13148-18229 GCA_964400745.1 uncultured Enterobacteriaceae bacterium
GCGCTCGGCGTCTTCTCTCGCCTTGCGCTCCGATTCTTCCCGCGCCTTGCGCTCTTCTTCCAGCTTGGCGCGCAATTCGTCGGATTCGCGCCTTGCCTTTTCCTCTATCTCCCTGCGCTCGCGCTCGGCCTCCTGTTTCGCCTTGCGCTCCGACGCTTCCCTCGCCCTGCGCTCCTCTTCGAGCCGGGCGTTCAGTTCGGCTTCTATGCGGGCGCGCTCCTCGGCCTCCTTGAGTGCGCGCGCCTCGGCCTCGATGCGCGCTTGTTCCAGCACCCTGGCGCGCTCCTCCGCCTCCTGCCGCGCCTTCTCCTGCGCGTCGCGTCGCGCCCGTTCTTCCGCCTCCCGCTGCGCGCGCGCTTCGGCCTCCGCTTCGGCGCGCGCCTGCGCCTCGGCTTGAGCCAGCGCCGCGGCCGCAGCGGCTGCTGCGGCTGCAGCGGCTGCAGCCTTCGCCTTCTCTTCCGCTTCGGCCCGCGCCTTGGCTTCGGCTTCCGCTCTTGCACGTGCCGCAGCTTCTTCCGCCGCAGCTTTAACCCGGGCATCAGCCTCCGCCTCCGCCTTCGCCTGTGTCGCAGCGACGGCTTTCGCCCTTTCGAGTGCTTCCGCCTTAGCCCGGGCTTCCTCTTTCACCCGAGCTTCCTCTTTCACCCGGGCTTCCTCTTTGGCTCGGGCTTCCTCTTTGGCCCTGGCTTCCGCTGCGGCCTTCGCGCGTGCCGCCTTCTCGGCCGCAGCCTGGGCTGCAGCATCGGCTTCGGCTTTGGCACGCGCCGCATCGGCGGCAGCCGCTTGCGCCTGCTCCTTGGCCACCTCTTCCGCGATGCTTGCGGCAGACGCGGCCGCCGGTATGATCATCGTGAAATCGAGATCGAAATCCACCGGCGTCGGATCCAGCGGCGGCGCGGCGACCGGCGCGACCGGCGCCAGTTCACGGATATATTCGCTCTTGGCAAGAATCTGCAGCGCTTCGCGCAGCTTCGCCTCCGGCACCTTGCCGAATCTGCCCTGCACCTCGCCTAGCGTCGCCTTGCCGTCTATCTCCTTCAGGAGCGTGCGCATGTCGCGCGACAGGGCGCTGGTTTTCCCCGTCGCCTCCATCAGGCCTTTGGCGGTTTTAGTAAAGACTGTTTTTTGATCCATGCTGTCTCAGTGACAAATCACCGGATGCCGCCGCGCACCGGCTGCTACAGCCGTCGATTATAGGGAATATGGATTGAACCCGACAGGCAAACCTTCAGTGCGTTGCGTCCGTGCGCCGCGCCACGACATCGGTGAACGTGCCGCCCCGGTCGATCCGGAACTGCCAGCGCTGTCGTGTCATGGGACACGATTATACGTGCCCGAACGGCGGCGGTCCGGCGCGCACGGCCGGGAGGTCGCCAAAGTGCCCAAAAGCCATATCAAGCGCACATTCGACCGAACCGGCCATCTTCTTGCCCAGGCCTCTCGTTCTCTTGATACACATCAAATTCGAGGCTGGCGTTGGCGGCTATTCTTCGTCCTTACCGTAGCATTGACCAATAGCGAATGAGGCGGCATGAAACAAGAGTATGACGTTGCAGTGGTGGGAGGCGGAGTCGTCGGGTGCGCCATTGCGCGCGAACTCAGCCGCTATCAACTCAGCGTGGTTCTCCTCGAGAAGGAAAGCGACGTTGCCAGAGGGACCAGCGGCAAGAATAGCGGTGTCGTGCACACCGGATTCAACGTTCCGAAAGGATCGGTGAAAGCGCGGCTGAACGTCTTGGGCGCCAGCATGTTCGAGGGCGTCTGCACCGATCTGAACGTCCCGTTCAAGCGCGTCGGAAAGCTGGTTGTCGCCCTTGCCGCCGCCGAAGCGCCCGATCTGGAGAAGCTGAAGGCCATCGGCGACGCCAATGGCGTCCCCTCCCTGGAGATCATCGACTCCAAGGAGGTCAAGCGCATGGAGCCCAATATCAGCGGTTACGCCGCGCTGCACGTACCGACAGCGGCGATCATCTGCCCGTTTCGCTTGACCATCGCGCTGGCCGAATCGGCGGTGGCGAACGGCGCGGATATCCTGCTCGAAGCCGAGGTGAAGGGCATATCCGGAAAGCTGGGCGAATTCAAGATCACAACGACGCGGGGAACGGTCCGCAGCAAGCTGGTGGTGAATTCCGCCGGCCTCTACGCCGACCACATCGCCAAGCTGGCGGGCGTGCAGCGTTACAAGATTTATCCCGTCCGCGGCGAGTATGTGATCATCGACAAGGCGCGCAGCGACCTCATCACGCGCATGATCTATCCCGTGCCCCCCAAGGGCGGATCGGGCCTGGGCGTGCATCTGACGCCCACCATCGACGGCAACATCCTGATCGGACCCAGCGCGGCCTACGTGCGCAGCAAGACCAGCGACGGCACCACGGGCGCCATGTCGCGGCAACTCGTCAAGGAAGCGCGTGAATTGCTCCCCAGTTTGAACCCGCGCGATGTCATCACCTCCTACGCCGGCCTGCGCCCCAAGACCGTTCCCTCGTCAGTGGGCGGCTTCAACGATTTCACCATCGAGGAAGTGCCGGAGCTGCCGGGGATGATGCACCTGGTGGGGATCGAGTCCCCGGGGCTCACCGCGGCCCCGGCGATTGCCCTGGACATCGCCAAGTGGGCCGGAACCCACCTGCCGCTGCGCGAGAATGGCGAGTTTCATCCGCAGCGCAAAGTGCACATCCCGTTCAACGAGTTGGAGCCGGAGCAACAGGCGGAACTGGTGGATTCGGATCCCGACTACGGCCAGATCGTCTGCCGCTGCGAAAGCATCACGCGCAAAGAAATCCTGGAGGCGATCCACAATCCGCTCGGCGCCCAAACCCTTGGAGCCATCAAGTACCGCTCCAGGGCGACCATGGGCCGCTGCCAGGGCGGTTTCTGCGGGCCCCGCATCGAAGAGATTCTGGAAACAGAAATGGGCGTGCAGCCGACGGACATGTCGCTCAAGGGCGACGGCTCCTGGCTTTTCGTCGGCAGCACCAAAGGCTTGAGAGGCTGAGGACATCATGCGTACTGAAGAAGTCGATGTAGCGGTCATCGGTGGCGGGCCGGCCGGATTGGCTGCCGCCGCAGCCGCGCGCAAAGCGGGCGCTGCACGCGTCGCGCTGATCGAGCGCGGCGAGCAACTGGGCGGCATTCTGAATCAATGCATTCATGACGGCTTTGGCACCAAGAACATGGGCAAGGCCCTGACTGGACCCGAATATGCCCAGATCTATATCGATCTGGCCGACGCCGCCGGGGTCACCTGCCACCTCAACACCATGGTGCTGAACCTGAGCCCCGAGCGCGAGTTGACGGTCTGCTCGTCGGAAGGCGTGCGGCGCATCCGCGCCAAGTCCGTGGTGCTGTGCATGGGCTGCCGCGAGCGCACGCGAGGCGCGATCCGCATCCCGGGTCAGAGGCCGGCCGGCGTTTTCACTGCCGGCGCCGTGCAGTACTACATGAATATACGCAACCTGGCCGTGGGCCGCCGCGTGGTGGTCCTTGGCTCCGGCGACGTAGGCTTGATCATGGCGCGCCGCCTCACGCTCGAAGGCGCCGAAGTGCCGTGCGTGGCCGAGATTCTTCCTTATCCGAGCGGGCTGATCCGAAACGTGGTGCAGTGTCTTGAAGACTTCAATATTCCCCTGTACCTCAGTACCACGGTGGTTGAAATCCACGGCAGGGAACGGGTCACAGGCGTCACGCTGGCCAAGATCGGGCCCCGTGGCGGGATAGTAAAAGGCTCGCAGCGGCGGATCGAGTGCGACACGCTCATGCTGTCGGTCGGATTGATCGCCGAGAACGAACTGGCCAAGAAGGCTGGAGTAACCCTAAGTGCGATAACGGGTGGGGCCATCGTAGACGACCACTTTCAAACCTCGGTGCCCGGCATTTTCTCGGCGGGGAATGCCCTTCAGGTGCACGATCTTGTGGACTGGGTCTCCGTGGAAGCCGAGAAGGCCGGGGGCTGCGCCGCCGAGTTCGCCCAAGACAAGAAGCTCGCCCGGGCGCACATCAAAGTCACGCCCGGCCCGGGCATCCGTTACGTCGTGCCGCACTACATCAGCGGCGCCGAAGCGGTCGACTTTTCGATGCGCGTGACTGTGCCCGATCATGACCGGACGGTGGTGTTTCAAAGCGACGGCAATATGCTGAGAAGCAAGAAAGAGCACGTGCTTGCCCCTTCGTCCATGGTCAGGTTCCGCGTGCGGGCCGAGCGATTCCAGAACATAGGCAATGAGATGACTGTGGAGCTGAAAGCATGAAAGGCAAATTCACCTGCGTCGTCTGCCCGACGAGTTGCGTGGTCAACGCCGAATGGAACGAGATAGAACTGCAGGACACCGACCATGCACAATGCAAACTTGCGTGGGATTATGTTCGCAGCGAAATCTTCGATCCGAGGAGGACGGTGACCTCCACGGTGCGGGTCGACGGCGGCGATATTCCGCTGGTAAGCGTGAAAACCGAGCCCCCGGTTCCCAAAGCGACGATGTTCGACGTAATGAAACATCTGGCTCACGTGGTGGTCAAGGCACCGGTGAACGTCGGCGACATCATCGTGACCGACGTTCTGGGCACGGGCTCCAACATCGTGGCCACGAAGAAGATCGCGCTGAAGGCCTGAGTTCCCGCTCGAACTTCTTCGGGCATTCTCCCGCGCGGCCGGCCTTTGCCGGCCCGAACTTCGGGGTCGGCGAGGCGCTTCGGCCGTCGATGCAGATGCACTTTCCAGGCATCCGTTTGGCTTGCCCGATTGGCTTACCCTTGTGACCCCGGAATCTCTGGGGTATTCTTCGCACCCCTCTGCAATACTCGGTTCTACGAGCCTAGCTGAAGCGAGCCCTTGAAAAATGATTGAAAAAGTCGACTGCGTCGTCATCGGCGCCGGCATCGTCGGCCTTGACCTATTTCACGAGCAAGGCCGAAACGGGAGCCCGACAAAATGGAACGGGTAGACTGCGTCGTCATCGGCGCCGGCATCGTCGGCCTTGCAGTGGCCCGGGCCTTCGCGCTCGCCGGCCGCGAAGTGGTCATTCTCGAGGAGGCGGGCGCGATCGGCACCGAGACCAGTTCGCGCAACAGCGAGGTCATCC
>CAYNVY010000073.1:0-18154 GCA_964400745.1 uncultured Enterobacteriaceae bacterium
ATGTGTTCGAGAAACAGGCGGGCGATGACGCCGCCGCCGATGATGCCTATGCGCATGTCGATGACCCCTAAAGATTGCGCCGAATTCTGCCATAGATCGGCAGCGGATCCTCAGCCTGGCCCGGTGCGCCGGGTCAGGCTGGGTTGCGTTGAATCAGCCTGGCGGCATCCGCACCACGATCTTTCCGAGTTGCGCGTTCGATTCCATGTGCGCCTTTGCCGCAGGCAGCTCGTCGAAGGCGTACACGCTGTCCACGATCGGGTGGATGCGGCCGTCGGCGATCGCGGGCAGGATGTCGGCGACGAAGCCGCGCGCGGACTCGGCTTTTTGCTCGGCGCTGCGCAGCTTGTTGGACACGCCGAACAGTTTCAGGCGCTTCGCGTGCAGTGCCTCGATATCCATTTCGGCCTTGAGCACGCCATCGACGTAGCCCACGGTGGCGAGCCGGCCCTGGAAGGCGAGCGCGCGCACGCATTCGGCGAACACCGAGCCGCCGACGTTGTTGACGACGAGGTTTGCGCCCTTGCCGCCGGTGATCTGCATCACTTCGGCGCAGAAATCGGCGGCGCGGGTGTGGATGCCGACGTCCATGCCGGCTTCCTTCAGCCGCGCCAGCTTGTCGGCCGAGCCCGAGGTGCCGATCACTTTCGCGCCCAGTGCTCTTGCCGTCTGCAGCGCCGCGACGCCTACCGCGGAGGAAATGCCGGTCACCAGCAGCCATTCGCCTGACTTGAGCTGGCCCTGCGCGATGAGCATGTCGTGCGCCAGCATGAAGGTCAGCGGTATGCCGGCCGCGACTTCCCAGGTGATGCCCGCCGGGATGGCGACGGCTTCGCGCGCATCCATGAGCGCGTATTCGGCGAAGGCGCCGGCACAGCGACCCATGACCCGGTCGCCCGGTTTCAGGCCGCTGACGCCCGCGCCGAGTTTGGTGATCTCGCCGGCGCCTTCCATGCCCGCCGGCTTTGCCGCCCCGGGCTTGATCAGGCCGTGGCCGGCGATAAATTCGCCGCGATTGAGGCCCGCCGCGTGCAAGCGCACCAGCACCTGCCCCGCAGCCGGTTCCGGCTGCGCGATATCGCGCCGCTCGAGCATGGTCTGATGTGCATTCGATTGAAGCCAGTAAGAGTGCATCGCTGTTCTCCTGTCTATTTCGTCATGACGATCGCCGGTTCGGCGCGTGCCGATCGCACGGCCCTATTCGGGTTGGATATTGCCCTGCTTGATGACCTTTTCCCATTTCGCCACTTCTTCCAGCACCACCGCCTGCACCGCCTCGGGCGTGCTGCCTGCGATCTCTATGCCCTGGCCTGCCAGGCGCTCGCGCAGATCGGCTTGCTGCAGCACGACGTTCGCTTCCCGGTTGAGCAGCGCGATGATGTCCTTCGGCGTGCCGGTCGGCGCAAACAAGGCGTAGATCGCCACCGATTCAAAACCCGGCAGGCCCGCTTCGGCCATGGTCGGCAGATCGGGCAATACCGGCGAGCGCTGCTTGGTGGTGACCGCCAGCGCGCGCACCTTGCCCGCCTTGATGTGCGGGTGGTGCGGCGGCAGGGTGTCCAGCGACATCGCGATGTCGCCTTTCATCAGGTCGGGCAGAAACAGCGCAGTGCCTTTGTAGGGCACGTGCACGATGTCTATGCCCGCCATCTGCTTGAACATCTCGCCCGTGAGATGGATCAGCCCGCCGGTGCCTGAAGACGCGAAGTTGAGCTGGCCCGGTTTCGCCTTCGCCAGCGCGATCAGTTCCTTCACCGAGTTGACCGGCAGGCCGGGTGTCACCACCAGCACGTTGGTGATGTAGCCCGCCATCGATATCGGCGCCAAGTCGCGGCGGATGTCGTAGCCGAGCTTGCGGTAGTACGAGAGCGCGATCGAATGCGAGGCGACCGAACCCATCAGGAGGGTATAACCGTCGGGCGCGCTCTTGGCCGCAGCCTCGGCGCCGATATTGGCGCCGGCCCCGGGCTTGTTGTCCACCAGGACGGGTTGCCCCAGCCGCGCGGACAGGCGCTCCGCCACCGAGCGCGCGAGGATGTCGGTGGCGCCGCCGGGCGGAAACGGCACGATGATGCGCACCGGCTTGGCCGGATAGCCGCTCGCGGTCTTCGCTGCGGTTTGCGCCCCGGCCGGAGCGGGGGCGAGCAGCGACAGGCAGGCGGCACACAGGCCCAGCGTCGCTGCGATTTTCCAAGGGGCCGGTGGGCTCGATCGTTTCATTTCGATTCGTTTCCTCTGAATTTTTTGGGTCGCTCATTGTACCCGCGCAACGTGCGCCATGGCGTTGCGCGACTTGGCGCTGACGTGGAGGGCGCGCGCGGATTTCACTGCTTTGCCCGGGTTTCTTGCCTTTTTACCTTTGTTCAAGTTTACAGAGCTGCGATTCCGGTACCATCGAGGCTGCATCGATCGAGGGCACAGGCAATGAGCGGCGTTACTGGATTGACCATAGGCTTGAAGGGAGCGGTTGACTTGCTCGTCGGCGAGGAGCACACGGCGCCCAAGGTGGGCAGCGGCCGCGTGCACGTGCTGGCGACGCCGGTGATGATCAACCTGATCGAAGCCGCGGCGCTAGCTGCGGTGGAACACCTGCTACAGGCCGGGCAGCAAAGCCTGGGCACGCACCTGGACGTGCGCCACTACGCCGCCACGCCGGTGGGCATGCGCGTGCGCGCGGAGGCCGAGTTGGTCAAGATCGACGGCCGGTTGCTCACCTTTCGCGTGACGGCCGCCGACGCGATCGAAACCATAGGCGAGGGCACGCACGAGCGCGTGGTGGTGACGCTGGAGCGCTTCGATCAGCGGGTGCAGAAAAAGGCGGCGCAGATCCGCTAGCCGAATTACGCCGGTAATTAGGCCCTAGGCCCGCTTGTGCTCCGGCTTGATGGTCCAGAGGAACGCCCGCTGAAAGCGGGTCGGCACGGTGAAGGTGCGATCCGGAACCCAGTCGCCCATGTCGAAGGCGTTTGACACCACGCGCGAGCCGACCGCGAGTTCCTTCCACAATTTCGAGCGCAGCTTCAGATTGAGCTCCGGCAGAAGGTACAACGTCACCACCGAAGCCGGGCTCATGTCGACGCTGAACAGGTCGCGCGCCTCGAACTTGACGCGCGCGTCGACGCGCTCGGCCAGCGCATTGGCGATGGCCCATTCGACCAGGTTGGTGTTGAGGTCGAAACCCACCCCCGTCGCGCCGCGTTTGGCGGCGGCGACCACGAAGCGGCCGTCGCCGCAACCGAGGTCGTAGACCACGTCTTTCGGCCCGACGTTGGCCGCGGCGAGCAGCGTGTCGACCACCGCCAGCGGCGTCGGTTCGTAGACCACGTCGGCGGTGCGCAAGGGAACGCAGGGCTGCTGCGCTGCGGCCCGGCCTGTGGCCAGCATGGCGCCGGCGGCCAGCGGCAGGGTGGATGCGAAGAACTCTCTACGTTGCATGGTGGCGTGTCCTCATGTGTGCCGTCGCTCGCGCCGATTTCTATCCACGGCAGGTTTGTATTCAGGCTTCAGCATATACAGAAATGCGGTAGCGAATCAATCTTGCACCGACACCCTCCGCTTTACCTGCCCGCTAGTCGCAAGAAAACTTACTTGTGCCGTGGGGTGACACCCGGCAGCGACTGCGACAGATTGGCTGCCGCGTGCTCCTTTGAACCAATCCCTGGAGCGCTATTGCGACGTAATTGATATCATATATAATATGTGATATCATCTGCTTTTGCCTTTACTTTTGCCTTTGCCTTTTTTGTTTTTTTGGGAGGTAGCGTCAAATGCCCAATGTCGTTGTGCGCAAGCTGTCCCCGGAAACGCATCGGGCGCTAAAGCAGCGTGCGATATTGCATGGCCGCAGCACCGAGGCCGAAATCCGGGAGATTCTCGAGACAACAGTGCATCCCCAGGAGCGTCTCAAAATCGGCACGGAACTCGCCGCCCTGGGTAAACGCTTTGGCGGGCTTGAGTTTCAGGCTGCTCGCGATAAGACTCCCACCAAGCCGGCCGAATTCGAATGATTATTCTGGACACGAACGTGGTGTCCGAACCGATGCGGCGCAATGCCAACCCCGCTGTCCAAACGTGGTTGGATCAGCAAGCCGCCGAAACGCTGTATCTGACATCGACCAGCCTGTCTGAATTGCTGGTCGGTATCGAGATACTGCCCAACAGCAAGCGCAAGAAAGGCCTGGCCACCGCATTGAGTGAATTGCTGGTTATGCTGTTCGGGGGGAGAATTCTTGCGTTCGATCAACGCGCTGCGATGGCATATGCGCCGTTGATAGCGCGCGGACGTTCTCGCGGTCAGATTATTTCAGTGGCAGACGGGCAAATCGCAGCGATCGCCTCGGTGCATGGGTTCAGCGTAGCAACACGAGACACCGCCCCTTTTGACGGAGCCGGGGTACCGGTCATAAACCCGTGGGAAAGTCGCTGATCAAGTGCGATGAGTGACCCCATAAATACGGCCGGTCTACACCAGCGCCTTGGTCACGATCTCGGCCACGTCGTTCGATAATCCCTTCGCGTCGCGGATGCGCTCCAGCGCCGCGCGCGCGAGCTTTCTGCGCCCGGCGTCGAATTTCTTCCAGCGGTCGAAGGCGCGCGCCATGCGCGCGGCCACCTGGGGATTGAGGGCGTCGAGCGCGATCACCCGATCCGCGATGAAAGCGTAGCCGCCTCCGTCGGCCGCGTGAAAGCGCGCATGGTTGGCGCAGAAACTGCGAATCAGGGCATAGACTTTGTTCGGGTTGCGGATGTCGAACGCCGGATGCTCGAGCAGCTTTTTCACTTCGGCCAAGGTCCCGGGCAGGCGCGAACCGGCCTGCACCGCGAGCCACTTGTCCACCACCAGCGGCTCGCTCTTCCATTTGGCGTAGAACGCGGCCAGCGCCGGCGCGCGTTCGGCGCAATCGCAATTGGCGAGCGCGGCCAGCGCGGCCATGGCGTCGGTCATGTTGTCGGCGGACTCGAACTGCAGGCGCGCCAGCCCGCGCGCTTCGACGTCGTCGAGTTCCATCAGATAGCCGAGGCACAGATTTTTCAGCGCGCGCCTGCCGGCCGAACGCGCGTCCGGGCTGTACGGCCCGGGCACGACATGCGCGTGGTAGGCAGCCAGCAGTTCTTTCTTCAAGGCCAGGGCGAGCTGCCGGCGCAGGGCGTTGCGCGCCGCGTGGATCGCGTCCGGATCGACTTCTTCCAGTTGCTCGGCGACGTAGATTTCCGAGGGCAGCGCCAGCGCTTCGGCGCCGAACGCGGGGTCGTGCGGCGCGTAGGCCAGCACCCGCGCAAAGGCGTCGACAAAGGCCTGCGGCGCCTTCAGGCCGCCGCTTGCGGCACCGGCGCCCGCGCGCCGCGCCGCGATGTCGCGCAGGATCAGCGCCAGCGCCAGCCGCTGCCCCGCCTCCCAGCGGTTGAACGCGTTCGCGTCGTGTGCCATCAGGTGCGTCAGGTCGGCGTCGCTGTAGTCGTATTTCACGATGACCGGGGCGGAGAAATTGCGCAGCAGCGAAGGCACGGGCGCGGCCGGCACGTTGACGAAGACGAAGCAGTGCTCCGCCTCTTTGAGCGAGAGCACGCGCGTGGTCTCCGCGGCCGGCGGCTTGGCGCCTGCGGGCTGACCCGATCCCGCTTCGCCTTCCAACTGCAACGCCATATCGCTTCCGTCCGGCGCCACCAGTCCCAGCGCGAGCGGAATGTGGAACGGCAGCTTCGTTTCCTGCCCGGGGGTCGGAGGACAGGACTGCTTCAGCGTGAGAGCGTAGCGCCGCGCCGCCGCGTCGTAGCTGCCCTTCGCTTCCACCACCGGCGTGCCCGCCTGCTCGTACCAGCGACGGAACTGGGCGAGGTCGATGCCGCTCGCGTCCTGCATCGCCTGCACGAAATCGTCGGTGGTCACCGCCTGGCCGTCGTGGCGCTTGAAATACAGGTCCATGCCGGCGCGAAACGCCTTGGCGCCGAGCAGGGTGTGCTGCATGCGCACCACTTCCGCGCCCTTCTCGTACACCGTCATGGTGTAGAAATTGCGGATTTCCATGTACGCGGCGGGACGCACCGGGTGCGCCATGGGCCCCGCGTCTTCGGGGAACTGCGAGGCGCGCAGGCCGCGCACTTCGCCTATGCGCTGCACCGCGCGCGAATACATGTCGGCGCCGTATTCCTGGTCGCGAAACACGGTCAGGCCTTCCTTCAGCGACAACTGGAACCAGTCGCGGCAGGTGACGCGGTTGCCGGTCCAGTTGTGGAAGTATTCGTGCGCCACCACGCGGTCGATGTTCTGGTAATCCATGTCGGTCGCGGTGTCCGGGCGCGCCAGCACGTACTTGGTGTTGAAAATATTCAGGCCCTTGTTCTCCATCGCGCCGGAGTTGAAATCGCCTACGGCGACGATGATGTAGCCGTCCAGATCGAGTTCCAGGCCGTACACCTCTTCGTCCCATTGCATGGCGCTCTTCAGGCAGCGCATGGCAAAGCCGCACTGGTCGAGCTTGCCCGGCTCGACATAGACCGCAAGTTTGGCGGTGCGCCCGGATCGGGTGACGAAACTGTCGTCCAGTTTTTCGAGCTTCGCCGCCACCATGGCGAAAAGATACGAAGGCTTGGGAAAGGGGTCGCTCCAGGTCGCGAAGTGCCGCCCGTCCGCTTCCTCGCCTGCGGCGACGAGGTTGCCGTTCGAGAGAAGCACCGGATAGCGCGCCCGCTCGGCGTGGATGGTGTTGGTGTAACGCGCCATCACATCCGGCCGGTCGAGAAACCAGGTGATGCGGCGAAAGCCCTGCGCTTCGCACTGGGTGACGAAGCCGCTGCCCGTGGCGTAGAGGCCTTCGAGCCGGGTGTTGTTCTGCGGACAGATGCGCGATACGGTTTCGAGCGTGAAGCGTTCGGGAGTCTTGTCGATGGAAAGGCTTTCCTGGCCGAGCGCATATTCCCCGGCCGAGAGGGTGCGGCCGTCCAGCGCCACCGACAGAAGTTCGATGTCCTCGCCGTCGAGCACCAGCGGCGCGCGCGCGTCGGCCGACTTCGGATTTCTGCTGATGGCCAGAGTGGCGCGCACCAGCGCGTGGTCCTCGCGGATGTCGACATCGAGCGCGATGGTCGAGATCAGGAACGCGGGCGGGGTGTAGTCCTTGAGATAGATGGTCTTGGGTGCGGGTTCGCGCATGGGAGGCCGGGCCGGTTGCTTCGAAAGGGGGGCAGTTTACCGGAACGGCCGCTCTGGATGCGCAAAAGATCCGTGGCGCGGGGCAGGGGGCCGGAGCAATTGCCGGCTTTCTGGCGGTATGTGAGCAGGACAGACGGCGATTGGGCTAGAATCGCCGCTGGAGAAAACCCAGAAAAGGAATAACCATGTTGAAATCGATATTGCGCGCTACCGTTCTGTTACTCGCTTTCGTCGCGGGCGCCGCCTCGGCGCAGCAGTTCCCGGCGAAGCCGATCACGCTGATCTGTCCCTGGCCTGCCGGCGGCTCGTCCGATCTCGTGATGCGCGCCATCGCCGATTCAATGGGAAAGCAGCTCGGACAGACCATGGTGGTGGAAAACCGTCCCGGCGCCTCCGGAACCATGGGCGCCGGTGCCCTGATGAATGCGCAGCCCGACGGCTACACGCTGACGCAACTGCCGATCAGCGTGTTCCGCCTGCCGCTGATGCAAAAGACGCCGTTCGATCCGCTCAAGGACATCACCTATATCATCAACGTCACCGGCTACACCTTCGGCATGGTGGTCCGGGCCGACGCGCCGTGGAAAGACCTGGCCGAGTTCGTCGCCTTCGCCAAGGCCAACCCGGACAAGATCACCTACGGCACCCCCGGCACCGGGACTACGCCGCACCTGGCGGTAGAGCAGTTTGCGCTCAAAGCGGGCATCAAACTGTCGCACATCCCGTTCAAAGGCTTCGCCGAGAACGCGCAAAGCCTGCTCGGTGGGCATACTCTGGCGTTGTCGGATTCGACCGGCTGGGCGCCGCACGTGGACGCAGGCAAAATGCGCCTTCTGGCCACCTACGGCAGCAAGCGCACCAAACGCTGGCCGCAGATACCGACCTTGCTCGACGCCGGCTACGACACCGTGTCGGATTCGCCCTTCGGTTTCGGCGGCCCCAAGGGCATGGACCCGAAAGTGGTGAAGATCCTGCACGACGCGTTCCGCAAGGCGATGGACGATCCGAAGGTGATCTCGATGCTGGAGCGCTACGACCAGCCGGTGATCTACATGAGCGGCGAGGACTACCTCAAGTTCGCCAAGAAGACGATGGAGGATGAGAAGCCTCTTATCGAGCGGCTCGGCATGGGCGTGAAGAACTAGAGTTCGTCACCGGCCCTCGGGTTTAGGCGGCCTTTCTTCCCCGGCGCGCAATGGGGCTTCGGATGGCGTGTCTCCGGTTTCTGGCCTGTGCGGCCCTGTCGGCCGCAAGTGCCGGAGCATGGGCGCAGGCGCAAGCGCCGGGCGCGGCGGAAGCCCTCGACATGGAGCTGGTCGGCCGGCATGACCTGCAGGGGCGCGGCGCGTATCAGCCGCTGGTGAGCGAGCAGGGCGGGCGCTGGATCGCCTACATCGGCCTGCATGGCGGCACGCTCCCCAACGCCCTCACGCGGAAGAGCGAAGCCAACGGCACCGCGATCCTGGACGTCAGCGACCCGAAGCGGCCGCAACTGCTAGCGCATATCCCCGGCTCGCCCGGCGGCGGCGCGCAGATGGTGCGCGTGTGCAAGGGCTCGGAACTGCCGCGCGCGGACCGGAGCAAGGTGTACCTGCTGCGGCCCTACGGCAACTCGGCACAGGAAGTGTGGGACGTCACCGATCCGGCCAGACCCCAGCTGCTGGTCAAAGTGGCGACGGGCCTGCAGGGCACGCACAAGAACTGGTGGGAGTGCGACAGCGGCGTCGCCTACCTGGTTTCGGGCGTTCCGGGCTGGCGCACCTCGCGCATGACGCAGATCTACGACCTCGGCGATCCGGCGAAACCGATGTTCATCCGCAATTTCGGACTGCCGGGGCATCAACCGGGGGCGAGCGGTGCGGTGCCGACCGAATTGCATGGCCCGATTTCCACCGGACCCAAGGGCAACCGGGTCTATTTCGGCTACGGCACCAGCAGCTACGGCATATTGCAGATTGTGGACCGCGACAAGCTGCTCAAGGGACCGAAAGAGCCCACCGAAAAGAATCTGCTGTACCCGCAGATCGGACGGCTGGATCTGGGTCCCGATGCGGGCGCGCACACCGCGTTTCCGCTGACGCGCATGGGCGGCGAGAGCGGCAGGCCGCGCGACTATGTCGTCGTCACGGCCGAATCGCTGGCCGAAGGCTGCCGCGAGCCGCGGCAGAAGGCGTGGATCGTGGACGCGGGGGTGGAGTCGAATCCGCGCATCGCGGCGGACTGGACCGTGGATGAGGCGAGCGGGGACTTCTGCCGCCGCGGCGGGCGCTTCGGCACGCATTCGTCCAACGAAAGCTTCGCGCCCGTCTACTACCGGCGCATCGTGTTCTTCGCCCATTTCAACGCCGGGGTGCGCGCGGTGGACGTGCGCGACCCGCTGCGTCCGCGCGAAATCGGCTACTACATTCCGGCGCCGAATGCGGGCATCGGCCGCGGCGCAATTCACACCAACAATGTCGAGGTCGACGAGCGCGGCTACATCTATAGCGTCGACCGCGCCGGCGGCGGCCTGCACATCCTCGAACTCAGCGGCGCGGCGCGCGCGATTGCCGCGTTCAAGAGATGAAATCCAGGCATCTCCCGGGTTTCGTCGCGGTCACGTTCTTGCCGCGGTCGCGATAGCAGAAAAGCAAAGGCCCGGCGCAAACCCATTGCCGGGCCTTCGATGCCTGCTCTGGCTGCGGCTTTACGCGCTTCGGCGGCGGCGCAGTCCAGCCAGACCGGCGAGGCCGAGGCCGAGCAGCGCCAGCGCGCCGGGTTCCGGCACCGGCGTGTTGATGATTTCCTCGACCTTGATATCGACAAACGCATTGGTAAACGAGGTGGCGGTCAGTCCGCCCAAGCGCAACTGGTTCAGGTCCCAGGCCGCGCCGCCGGTCGCCCATGCGAGGTCGATGTAATTGGCTTTCGTGGTACCGAATCCGGTCGTGGCGTAGGCGCCCGCGCAGGTCGTGAATCCGCCGCTGCCGTTGGCCTTGTAGCCGGTACCCGTGGAGTCGACCCCCAAAGCGGTCGAATTGTCGCCGCACTTGAAGCCGTAGTTCACCACCGCGTTCAGCATGGCGTTGGCGGTGCTCATCGCGCTGAGGGTGCTCGCATAAGTAAAGCTGTTGCCCGCATTGTCCCGGTCCTCGTCGGTCACCAGAATCAAGTTTTTCGCCGCGGTTCCCCGATAGGAATAAGCCAGCGCCGCCATGATTCCCGACCAGCCGTCCTCCAGGCCGCCGTTAATCAACAGCCCCGAAGTCGCGGTCCCGAATTGTGCTGCGGTGCCAAATTGTCCGCCGCCCACCAAGTGCGAATGACCGGGCGTATGCCCGGTTCCCCCACCGAAACCCACCAGGCCGTAGCGGTTGGGGGTGAGCCCTGCACCGGTCAGGCCGGCCTCCAGGCTGGTTGCCATACCCCCTAACCAGGCATGCTCGCCACCCATCGAACCGGATTCGTCCACCACCGCGACGACGTCGGCAAAAGGGGCGGCCTGGGCCTGGGTACCGAAGGCCAGCGATACAGCGGCCGCAGCAGCAGCCAGTACGGGTTTCAGTTTTGCGGTCATAGATTTTCCCTCCTCGCATAGAAAACGTACGATGGGGCGTGCAGTGGGCAGAGCCCCGCAAACAAAAAAAAGCGAGAAACGTGCCACAATCGAAGAAACAGCGGGTTATGGCAACTTCCGCATCTGGTGACCGTCGAGTTGTAAAAAAAACCGACAGCCGGCCGATTGCATCTGCCCGCGGGGCAAACCCCGGCGAGCCGCAAGCAGGCCGCGCCCATGACGCGCTCGCCACGACGCGCTCAGGTCTCCAGGTCTTCAAGTTTTCAGCCGGTAGCCGGTTTTGAAGATCCACCACACCGCTGCAAGGCACAGCAGCATGAACAGCAGGGTCATGCCCGCGCTCACGGCCACACTCACGTCGGCGACGCCGTAGAAACTCCAGCGAAAGCCGCTGATCAGATAGACCACGGGATTGAACAGCGAAACGGTCTGCCACGCGGGCGGCAGCATGTTGATCGAGTAGAAGCTGCCGCCGAGAAAGGTCAGCGGCGTGACGATCATCATCGGCACGATCTGCAGTTTTTCGAAGCCGTCGGCCCAGATGCCGATGAGGAAGCCGAACAGGCTGAAGGTCACGGCGGTGAGCGTGAGAAAGAGCAGCATCCACAGCGGATGGGCGATCTGGAAATCGACGAACAGCCGCGCCGTGGCGAGGATCAGCACGCCCAGGATCACCGACTTGCTCGCCGCCGCGCCGACGTAGCCGATCACCACCTCGACGAAGGACACCGGCGCCGAGAGCAGTTCGTAGATCGTGCCCGACCACTTCGGCATGTAGATGCCGAAAGAAGCGTTGGAAATGCTCTCGTTCAACAGCGACAGCATGACGAGGCCGGGAATGATGTAGGCGCCGTAGCTGACGCCGTCGATGTCCCCCATGCGCGAGCCGATCGCCGCGCCAAACACCACGAAGTAGAGCGAGGTGGAGAGCACCGGCGAGGCGATGCTTTGCATCAGCGTGCAAAACGCGCGCGCCATCTCGAAGTAATAGATGGCGCGGATCGCGTAGAGGTTCATGCCCGCGCCCTCACCAGGTCGACGAAGATCTCTTCCAGCGAGCTTTGGCTCGACCGCAGGTCCTTGAAGGCGATGCCCAGCTCGCCCAACGCGTGCAGCAGCGCTTCGATTCCCGTGTCCTCTTCCTGCGCGTCGAAGGTGTAGATCAGCTCGCCGCCGCCCGCCGCGAGTTCGAGCGCGCGGCCGGCAAGCGCATCCGGAATGCGCGCGAGCGGATGCTTCAGCTGCAGCCGCAGCTGCTTCTTGCCCAGCTTTTGCATCAGCACCGACTTGTCCTCCACCACGATCAGCTCGCCCTTGCTGATGACCCCGATGCGGTCGGCCATCAGTTCCGCTTCCTCGATGTAGTGCGTGGTGAGGATGATGGTCACGCCGCTGGCGCGCAGGGCGCGCACCATGTCCCACATGTCGCGCCGCAGTTCGACGTCGACCCCGGCGGTGGGTTCGTCCAGGAACAGGATCTGCGGTTCGTGCGACAGGGCCTTGGCGATCATCACGCGGCGCTTCATGCCGCCCGAGAGCGTCATGATGCGGTTGTCTTTCTTGTCCCACAGCGAAAGCTCGCGCAGCAGCTTCTCGCACAAGGCGGTGTTGCGCGGCTTGCCGAACAGGCCGCGGCTGAAGTTGACGCTGGCCCACACGCTCTCGAAGGCGTCGGTGGTCAGTTCCTGCGGCACCAGGCCGATCTTGGAGCGCGCGGCGCGATAGTCGGACACGATGTCGTGGCCGTCGGCCAGAACGCTGCCGGCGGTCGGCGTGACGATGCCGCAGATCACGTTGATCAGCGTCGTCTTGCCCGCGCCGTTGGGGCCGAGGAGGGCGAAGATCTCGCCCCGGCGGATCTCGAGGTCGATGTTCTTCAGCGCGCGAAAGCCGGAGGCGTAGGTCTTGTCGAGCTGCTTGACGGAGATGATCTGCGGCACGCGGCGTTCTCGGTATGGCGGCAGCCGGAGCTGCGGGTCAATCGGGGCAACAGGCCGGAGAATCAATACCGGCGCGGCTTTCCGGGCGAAATCCGGGCCGGAGCCAGGGACCGCCCGGTTCAGGCATAACGCCGGGGCGGGCTACTTCTTCCAGCTTGTCATGTCGTCCACCTTGACGTCGTACTTGGCCATTTTCGCGATTGCGTCCTTCTGCGCATCGGCCTCTATGCTCTGGAACGCCTCGGCCAGTTTGTAGCAGTACTTGGCCAGGTCCACCGGGTTGGGCTTGGCTTTTTCGCTCGGAAGCATGGCGCGGCCGGCGAGTTCGATATACAGCTGCGCCGCGAGGTCTCGGGTTTGGTTGGTCGGCGCGGCGACCGCCGGCGCGGGGGCAGGATGTTCGCTCATGGGGTAGGCCTTAGAAGTGGGTGTTGCGGACAATGCGCATTATGCCGCATTAGTCTTTTCGGGCAAGGGCGGCGGCGACGAAGTCGAGCCGGTCCTGCCCCCAATGCATTTCGTCGCCGATGAAAAAAGTCGGTGCGCCGAACACCCCGCGCGCGATCGCCTCTTCGGTATTCCGCTTGAGCCGCTCTTTCACTGCCGGGTCATTCACCAGCGACTGAAAGCTCTCGGCGGCTATCCCGGCCCGGTGCAGCACCGCCGCGAGTTCGTCCGGAGCGCCCAGATTTCGCGGTTCGCCCCACATGGCGTGGAAGATCGCCTCCATGTACTTGTGGAAAAGCGGGCCCTGCGCCTGCAGGCCGACTGCGCCGCGCATCAGCGTGAGCGTGTTCACCGGAAAGTAAGGGTTGTGCTCGAAGGCGACGCTGTAGCGCTGGGCCCAGCGGCGCAGGTCTTGCTGCAGCCATTTGCCCTTGGCCGGGGTCTCGGCCGGGCTGTGGTTGCCGGTCGCCTTGAATACGCCGCCGAGCAGCATCGGCCGCCAGACGATCTGCGCGCCGTGCTCCGCCGCGATGCCGGGCAACGCCTTGTAGGCGAGATAGGAATACGGACTGCCGAAATCGAAGAAGAACTCGACTTGCTTTGTCATTCTCACCTCCGATAGTGAAACTCGATGTACGTCACCACGCCTCGATCCACGGCCTCAGGTCCAGTTCGTGCGTCCAGGCATTGCGCGGCTGCTGGTGCAACTGCCAATAGCTTTCCGCAATGGCTTCGGGATCGACGATGCCATCCCTGTCTTTCAGCGCGTAGCGCTGCGGAAAATTCTCGCGGATGAACTCGGTGTCGATGGCGGCGTCGACGATGATCTGCGCCACGTGTATGCCCTTGGGCCCGAGTTCGCGCGCCATGCTCTGCGCCAGCGCGCGCAGCGCGTGCTTGGACCCGGCGAACGCGGCAAAACCCTCGCGGCCGCGCAGGCTGGCCGAGGCGCCGGTGAAAAAGATCGAACCGCGCGCGCGCGGCAGCATGACCCGCGCCGCCTCGCGTCCCGCAAGGAAACCGGCGAAGCAGCCCATTTCCCACACCTTTCGGTACACCTGCGCCGTCATCTCGGCGATAGGAAAGCGCACGTTGGCGCCGATGTTGAACGCGACGACTTCCAGCGGCGCGATCTCCTTCTCGATCTGCGCGAAGAGCGCGATGACCTCGTCCTCATTGCGCGCGTCCGAGCCGAAAGCGTGCGCGCGGCCGCCGTCGGCTTCGATGCGCGCGACCAGCGGCGCCAGTTTGTCCGCCTGCCGCCGCGTGACGCAGGCGATGTAGCCCTCGCGCGCGAAGCGCCGCGCGATCGCGCCGCCGGTGGCGTCGCCGGCGCCGACCACAAGAATCGCTTTTTTGTCTGTCATAGCCTCACACTTCCTTGAAGCCGCGTGTACTGCGCACTGCCGTTTGCGCTGCGCTTATGCCGCCGCGGTAGCGGGTTTCGGTATCGCTTCGCGTATCGGCAGATTGACCAGCGCCGCCGCGGTCGCGAGCGCGATATCCGCGTACCACATCCAGTCGTAGCTGCCGGTGGAGGCCACCGCCAGTCCGCCCAGCCAGGCGCCGAAGAATCCGCCGATCTGGTGCGACAGCAGCGTCAGGCCGAACAGGGTGGCGAGATAGCGCGTGCCGAACAGCTTGCCCACCAGGCCCGCCGTCGGCGGCACCGTGGCGAGCCAGCTGACGCCCAGGACCATCGCGAAAATATAGAAGGTGAGCGCGGTTCGCGGCGCCATCAGGAAAATCGCGATGGCCACGGCGCGGATGGCGTAGATCCAGACCAGCAGTATTTTCATGCGGTGGGTTTGCCCCAGCCAGCCCACGCTGAGGCTGCCGGCGATGTTGGCGAGGCCGATGATGGCGAGCGAACCGGCCGACACCGAGGCGGGGAGTCCGCACAGCGCCACCTCTCCCGGGAGGTGGGTGACGAGAAAGGCGATGTGAAAGCCGCAGGTGAAAAAGCCCGCGTGCAGGCACCAGTAGCTGCGGTCCTTGAAGGCGATCAGCGTCTGCTCGGAGAGGCTGATGCCGCCCGAGTGCACGACCGGGCCGCCGCCATGTTTGTCGCGCAGCGGCAGCGCCAGCGGAATGGTGAGCAGCGCGGAGGCCGCCAGGGACAAAAGCGCTGCGACCCAGCCGAATGCGGTGATCAGCGCCTGCGCCGCCGGGGCGAACACGAACTGGCCGAAAGATCCGCCGGCGTTGATGAAGCCCGAGGCGAATGCGCGGCGTTCCGCCGGTATGCGCTGCGCCGCGGCGCCTATGAGTATGGAAAAGCTGCCGGCGCCGGCACCCGCAGCCGAGAGGATGCCGAGGAAGAAGATCAGCCCGAGGCTGGAGTGCATGAACGGCGTCGCGGCCAGGCCGAGCGCGAGCATCACGGCGCCGATCGCGATGATGCGCACCGAGCCGGCGCGGTCGGCGAGTGCGCCGAATATCGGCTGGGCCGCGCCCCAGACGAACTGGCCCACGGCGAGGGCGAAGCTGATGGTCACGATGCCCAGGCCGCTGGAAGTATTGAGCGGCGACACGAACAGGCCCATCGCGTTGCGTATGCCCATCGTGACCGCGAGGATCAGCGCGGAGCAGATGACGATGATCCAGTAGCGGCGGCTGGCGCTCATGCGTGCTTTCACTAGGGCAGTCCGGGCGCGCCTGGGGCGTCTAGGGTGCCTAGGGCGCGCCCGCCCGAGCGGGTGTTATCGACGCGCAAACGCATCGCGCTCAATCGATTTTTGCGCCCGAGGCCTTCACCACCTTGCCCCATTTTGCGATTTCGCCGCGAATGCTGGCCGCCATCTGCTCCGGCGTGGAACTCATCACGTCGTAGCCCTGGTTGGTCAGTCGGTCGCGCACTTCAGGCGTCGCGGCGGCCTTGACCAGCGCTGCGTTCAGCCGCGCGATGATCTCGGGCGGCGTGCCGGCGGGGGCGACCACGCCGAACCAGACATAGGAGTCGTACCCCGCGACGCCGGCTTCGTCGATGGTGGGCAGATCGGGCAGCAGGTGCGAGCGTTTGGTGCCGGTGACGGCCAGCGCGCGCAGCTTGCCGGACTTGATATGCGGCAGGGACGAGGGGATGTTGTCGAACATCATGTTCACCTGTCCGGCGAGCAGGTCGGTCACCGCCGGCGCGCTGCCCTTGTACGGAATGTGCAGCATGTCCACGCCGGTCATCGACTTGAACAGCTCGCCCGAGAGGTGGATGCTGGTGCCGTTGCCGCTGGAGGCGTAGGTGAGCTTGCCCGGTTGCGCCTTGGCCATGCTGATCACCTCCTGCACCGATTTGGCCGCGACAGAGGGATGCAGCACCAGCACGTTGTTGAGGGATACCAGCATCGACACCGGCGCGAAGTCCTTGATCGGATCGAAGGGAAGCTTGGAGTACAACGCCGGGTTGATCCCCATGATGCCCGAGGTGGTCATCAGCAGGGTGTAACCGTCCGGCGCAGCCTTGGCCGTGATCTCGGCCCCGATGTTGCCGCCCGCGCCGGGACGGTTGTCCACCGTGACCGTCTGTCCGAGCAGCTGGGAGAGCGTATGCGCGAACGAGCGCGATGCGATGTCGACCGCGCCGCCCGGCGGAAAGGGGCAGACGAGCCGGATCGGCTTGTTGGGGTAGGATTGCGCTTGCGCGCCGAATGCGGGCGCGGCGAGCGCGAGCGCGAAAACCAGCTTATGCAACAGTTTCATGTCTTCTCCGATTATCGATGTAGGTACGACTGAAGCGGCGAATGGTAGCACTGGCGACGCCGCGTGTGGCGGCGCCCAGGCCTGTTCCCGTTCGCCGCGGCGCCGCGCCGTGCGGGTTCGCGTATGCGCCTGTATACTTTCGGCCACTTGCTCGCATCTGCGAGCGGCAGCCCGGGTCAAACGACATGGATGTACCTCAGGGATTCGCGCCTTTGTTCCGGACCAGCCCGGTACTGGACCTGGTCGGACCGCTTTACTTTCGCGGCGAAGGCGCTCAACTGTCGCTCGGACTGCGGGCCGAGGCGAAACACTGCAATTCGCGCGGCACGGTGCACGGCGGCATTCTCGCCACCCTGGCGGACGTGGCGCTGGGCTACACCATGGCGTTCTCCACCGACCCTCCGGGACGCCTGGTGACGGCCAATCTTTCCATCGACTATGCCGGAACGGCGAAGCCCGGCGACTGGCTGGAAGCGCATGTAGACATTCAGAAGCAGGGCAGCCGCCTGTCGTTCGCGAACTGCTACATCCTGGTGGACGGGCAGCGCATCGTCCGGGCGAGCGCAGTGTTCGCCGTCGCTAGCCGAGGCGGCGCCAAGGCAGGGCCCGAGTAGCGCCGCCCCGAATGCAATCGTCCGATATGACCTTTCGCCGGGGAAAGGCATGAGCGAAATCAGCATCGCCGGCTACGTGCCGGGTGCCATCGGCCGCGTGGCGCAATTGCACGCGGCCTATTACAGCGAGGCCTGGGGTTTCGGCCTCTACTTCGAAGCCAAGGTCGCGGCCGAACTGTCGCTGTTCCTGCAGCGACTGAACCCCGCGCAGGACGGTTTCTGGACCGCCCTTCATGAGGGCCGCGTCGAAGGCGCTATCGCCATCGACGGCGCAAACGCCGCAGCGCAAGGCGCGCATCTGCGCTGGTTCATCCTCTCCGACGCGCTGCGCGCGCAAGGCGTGGGCAATCGACTGTTGCAGGAAGCCCTCGCGTTCTGCAGGCAGCGGAACTACCCGCGCGCCTTTCTCTGGACCTTCCAGGGCCTGGAACCCGCCCGGCACCTGTACGAAAAAGCCGGCTTTCGCCTGACCGAGCAGATCGAGGGCGGGCAATGGGGCAAGCGGGTGCTGGAACAGCGCTACGTGCTCGATCTCGCCTGAGCGCGAGGCGCGGCGAGCGGCCTGCCGCCGAACGGGATTACTCGACGATCTTGTTCAGCGGTAGTTCGATGATGCCGCGCGCGCCGGCGGCGTAGAGCCGGGGGATCAGTTCGCGCACTTTCTTTTCCTCGACCACGGTGGAGAGGTCGACCCAATCCGGATCGGACAGCGTGGACACCGTCGGCGTCGCCAGCGCCGGCAGCAGCTTCA
>CAYNVY010000074.1:0-18144 GCA_964400745.1 uncultured Enterobacteriaceae bacterium
CTCGGAATGGAGCGCGAGCCAGCTCGACCTGACGCTGACCTGGGACGACGTGAAATGGATCAAGGACCGCTGGGGCGGCAAGCTGATCCTGAAGGGCATCATGGACGCGGAAGACGCCGAGATCGCCGCGCGCTCCGGCGCCGATTCGATCATCGTGTCCAACCACGGCGGGCGTCAGCTCGACGGCGCGCCTTCGTCGATCGCCGCCCTGGCGCCGATCGCGCGCGCGGTAGGCGACAAGATCGAGGTGTTGATGGACGGGGGCATACGCACCGGGCAGGACGTGATCAAGGCCCTCGCCCTGGGCGCCAAGGGCGTGTTCATCGGCCGCGCCTTCGTCTACGGCCTGGGGGCGATGGGCGAGGCGGGGGTCACCACCTGCCTCGAAATCATCCGCAAGGAACTCGACGTCACCATGGCGTTCTGCGGCCTGTGCGATGTGAAGCAGGTGGACCAGAAGATTCTGGTGCCCGGCACTTTCTGACGGTGCCGGCAAGCGCGCTGCGCTGACCCGGATTTTCGCTGACCCGGATTTTCGATTGCCACGCCCGGCAGTTTCGATGATTGGGGTCGGTGCCGGGGTTCTTGATACGGGATACGCCGAGACTGTATTGGAGACCGTATTGGAGACCATAGCCGAGACCAGTTTGGAGTACTATATTCGGCTGTCGATATCAAAGAGGTGAATCAATTGGCGCATGTGATTCTGGCGGAAACGACCGCGAGTGTTTCTGAGCTCAAAAAAAATCCGATGGCGACGGTCGCGGCCGGGGAGGGTTTCCCGGTGGCGATCCTGAACCGCAATGAGCCGACCTTCTATTGCGTTCCGGCCAAGGCGTACGAAGCGTTGATGGACAAGCTGGAAGATATGGAGCTCAATTCCATAGCCGATGCGCGTTTGAAGGACGGCAGGCCGCTGGTGCGGGTAAAGCTTGATGCGCTATGAGTTGAGTTTTCATCCCGATGCGCTGACGGAGTGGCGCAAGCTGGATGCGACAGTGAGTGCGCAGTTCAAGAAGAAGCTGGCGGAACGTTTGCAACATCCGCGCGTTCCTGCGGCAAGGCTCGCGGGGCACAAGGATCGCTACAAGATCAAGCTGCGCAGCGTGGGCTACCGCCTGGTCTACGAAGTGCGAGACAACATCTTGTTGGTGATCGTGGTTGCGGTCGGCAAGCGGGAGCGCCATGCGGTATATCGCATGGCGGCGAAACGCTAGCGGCACTTGCTGCCGGGGGCAAGGCGCAGCGGTGCTGCCGGTGAGGCCTTGCTGAAAATCCGGAAAATCCGGGTCCGGGTCCGGATCCGGAAAATTCGGGTCAGAGTGACATTCTCCAGCGAAGAACCGGGTCAGTGTGACATTTAAGAAATGTTACTCTGACTTCGCCTTCACGCAACCAATAGGGCATGCAATTTGGCGGCTGTTGGGTCGAGAACTTCCACCGCGTCAAAAAGGTTTGCCGGGTATAGGTAGTCCTCACCGGAATCATCGATGATTCTCAACATACCCAAGGCATCGGTCGGTTTCAGGACTTCGTAGAGGCGTCCGAGCGTCAAATCATCAGCCGAGAAATCGCCGAAGCCTTCGCGGGAAACACAGACCACAAATTTCATAGCCATTCCTTTATCTTGAGTTTCACTTTGCCGATACCGTGCGCCTCGTACCAGTGCACCTCGGCACTGGCTACAGCGCCTCCCGCAAGTCGCACCTTTGCGATCCCCTTCATTTTTTTCGCCAGTTGCCAAGGCCATAACGCTGTCGCAGCATTGCGAGTTCGCGAATGCCATGTCCTTCGGCAATTGTTTCGACCGCTTCAATCGGGGCGACAATCTGAAAATCCATCAGGCGAGTTTAGACGCCGGCTTCCTTGGTTGCAAGCGCATAGACGCGCTTGCGTCGCCTTGTGCACCAGGACCGGTCCGGCGCCATTCGTTCCGCTGGAAATCCGGGTCAGGGAAATCCGCGGATATCCGGAGGGAAATCCGGCTCAGAGCGACATTTAGGCAATCTTGTCCTGACACGGATTTTTCCTCTGCGCCAGGCGATACAACAGCGCGCAGCAAGCCGATGCATGCGCCGTGACGGGCGCGCAGCCGTTTGGGCAGCGCACAAGAACGGATTCTGTCCTTTATAATCCGGCGCACATGCGCATCCTGCTCAGCAACGACGACGGCTATTTTTCCCCCGGACTGGCCCAACTCGCCGAAACGCTCGCCAAAGTGGCTGAGATCACGGTGGTGGCGCCGGAGCGAGATCGCAGCGGCGCCTCCAATTCGCTCACCCTGGACCGGCCGCTGTCGGTCAAGCGCGCCGCCAACGGGTTTATGTTCGTCAACGGCACCCCAACCGATTGCGTGCACCTGGCGGTCACCGGCCTGCTGGAGAAGCTGCCGGACATGGTGGTATCGGGCATCAATCTGGGCGCCAATATGGGCGACGACACCATTTATTCGGGCACCGTCGCGGCGGCGACCGAGGGCTTTCTGCTCGGCATTCCTTCGATCGCGGTTTCGCTGGCGAGCAAGGCCGGCAGGCATTTCGATACCGCGGCGCGCGTGACGCTGGAGATGGTGGAGCGCTTGCGCCGCGCCCCCGTCTCGGGCCCGGTCCTGCTCAACCTCAACGTTCCCGACGTGGCGTACGGGGCCTTGCGCGGATTCGGGGGGACGCGCCTGGGCAGGCGGCACAAGGCCGAACCGGTGGTGAAGGAACTCAGCCCGCGCAAGGACACCATCTATTGGATCGGCCCCGCCGGTGGCGCACAGGACGCGGGCGAGGGCACAGACTTCTACGCAGTGGCCGCCGATCGCGTTTCGGTGACGCCGCTGCAGGTCGACCTTACGCACGTCAGCCAGATTCCGCTGCTGCGCGAATGGATGAAGCGATGAACCGGAGCATACGCGCCCAGGCCCAAGGGATAGGCATGACCTCGCAGCGCACGCGCACGCGCATGGTCGAGCGCCTGCGCGCAGACGGAATCAGTGACGAAACCGTGCTCGCCGCGCTGGGGAGCGTGCCGCGCCACCTGTTCGTCGAGGAGGCGCTGGCGTCGCGCGCCTACGATGACGACGCGCTGCCGATCAGCTATTCGCAGACCATTTCCCAGCCCTATGTGATCGCGCTGATGATCCAGGCGCTGCGCGCCGGGCGCGAACTCGGAAAGGTGCTCGAAATCGGCACCGGTTGCGGTTATCAGGCGGCCGTGCTGGCGCAGGTGGCGACCGAGGTGTATTCGATCGAGCGCATCGCGCCGCTGCTGCTCAAGGCGCGCGCCAATCTGCGCGGCCTGCGCTTGTCCAATCTGCGGCTCAAGCACGGCGACGGCACTCTGGGATTGCCCGAGGCCGCGCCCTTCGATTCGATCATCGTCGCCGCGGCCGCGCCGCAGGTGCCCAAAGCGCTGTTGCAGCAGCTTGCGCCGGGCGGCAGGTTGATTCTGCCGGTGGGCACCTCGGACCAGGTGTTGCGACTGCTCGAGCGCACGCGCTCGGGGTTCACCGAAACCGCGCTGAGCGCGGTGCGCTTCGTGCCGATGCTGACGGGGGTCGAGTGAATCGTACGCTAGTCTTGTCCGGTGGCTGTGCCTTGATCGTGCTGGCGCTCTCTGCCTGTTCCAGTCGCCCGGTGCAGGCGCCCGTGATCGAACGCGCGCCGCAGGGCGCCGCCCAGCCAGCGGCGAAGGCGCCTTCGCCTGTGGCGGCCGATACGCGCCCGGAGACCTACAGCGTCGTGCGCGGCGACACGCTGCACAGCATCGCGCTCGACCACGGGCTCGATTACAAGGAACTCGCCGCATGGAACAACCTGGATAACCCCAACCTGATCCGCCCCGGGCAGCAATTGCGCATCAAGCCCCCGGCCGGGATGCAGGAGGCGCCGGTGATCGTGCGCCCGGTGAGTTCCTCGGGGCGGGTAGAAGGACAGGCGCTTCCCGCTCCATCCGCCAAGGGCGAGCTTGCCCGTGCGGAACCTGCCCGAGTGGAACCTGCGGTTAGGCCCTCCGCCGCAAAGGACCCGGTCAAGTCGGAGCCCCAGGCGCGAAAGCTGCCCTATTCCCCCGAGAACCTCGCGCTGTTGCAGCGCGGTGAAACGCAGGCCAAGCCCGCGCCTGCGCCTATGCCTGCTCCTGTGGCCGTGCCGCCCGCGGCCACCACGCCGGCGCCGGCGGCTGCGCCGGCCAAGACCGACGCCGACGTCGACGACGAGGACAGGGTCGACTGGGGGCGGCCGGCGCAGGGCAAGATCCTGGCCGGGTTTTCGGAGGCGAGCAACAAAGGTCTGGACATCGCCGGCAAGCCGGGCGATCCGGTGGTCGCTTCCGCCCCCGGGCGCGTCGTCTACAGCGGTGCCGGCCTGCGCGGCTACGGCAAGCTCGTCATCATCAAGCACAACAAGACCTATCTGTCGGCCTACGCCCACAACCGCGATATCCTGGTGAAGGAGGGGCAGAGCGTGGTCAAGGGCCAGAAGATCGCCGAAATCGGCAACACCGACACCGACGCGCCCAAGCTGCATTTCGAGATTCGCAAACTGGGCAAGCCGGTCGATCCCGCCAAGTACCTGCCAGCGCAGTGAACCGCTCATCCTCACCGCCGGAGGAGGAGGTCGAGCCAGGGACAGGGGAGGGGACGCCGGATCCGGCTCAAGCCGGGACGGTGGAGCCTGAGACCGAATTCATCTCCGATGTCACACAGCTCTACCTGCACGAGATCGGCCTCAATCCGCTGTTCTCGCCGCAGGAGGAATTGCACTATGCGCTCCTCGCCGCGGCGGGCGATTTCGCCGCGCGGCAGAAAATGATAGAGCGCAACCTGCGCCTCGTGGTGAACATCGCCAAGCGCTACCTCAACCGCGGCGTGCCTCTGCTCGATCTGGTGGAGGAGGGCAATCTGGGACTGATGCACGCGCTGGAGAAATTCGATCCCGAGCGCGGCTTTCGCTTTTCCACCTACGCCACGTGGTGGATACGCCAGAACATCGAGCGCGCCATCATGAACCAGTCGCGCACGATACGGCTGCCGGTGCACGTGATCAAGGAACTCAATCTGGTGCTGCGCGCGCGGCGCCACCTCGAATCGCACGGAGATCGCGACGCCAGCGTCGAGGACATCGCGCACCTGCTGGGCAAGTCTGCAGACGAGGTGCGCAGCGTGCTCGCGCACAACGAGCACATGGCCTCGCTCGACGCGCCGCTGGACCTCGATCCGCTGCTTTCGATCGGCGAAGCCATTTCCGACGAGCAGAGCGTCAACCCGGAAGCCGGCTTGCAGGCGCAGGAGGTCGAATCCCTGGTGCGGCAATGGCTGGAACAGTTGACCGACAGGCAGCGCGCGGTGATCGAGCGGCGTTTCGGCCTGAATAATCAGGAAGTCTGCACGCTGGAGGATCTGGCCGGGCAACTGGGGCTCACGCGCGAACGCGTGCGGCAGATTCAGCTCGAGGCACTGGGGCAGTTGCGGCGCATCCTGCGCCAGTGCGGGCTGTCCAAGGACGCGCTCTTGTGATCAGGAATCCGGCTTGAGCGTATCGGGCGGTTTGCGCTTGAGGATGGCGGCATCGGCCTCGGCGCGGATCTCCTGCGCGAAGTTGATGTTCTTGCCCAGTTCCTCCAGGTAGAGGTTCTGGCCGCCGAAATGCTTTTGCGCGTAGTTGAAGCAGCCGCCGAGTTCCTCGTTCAGCCGCTTGGACGCGCCCTGGAAGAATGCGGGCGTCTTGATCACCAGATCCTCGCCTGAGGCGAACACCACCTGCTCTACGCCTTCCGCGCTGCGCTTGCGGTTGAGCCCGCCGGCGACGAATTCCGGATACAGGCGGTCGCGGCATTTCTCCAGATAGCAGCGATCGGCCATCTGCGCGATGATGTCCGCCGAACCGAGCATGCTGCCGAGCAGCTTGTAGATCGGCGAGGGCACTTTGATCCTGGATACCGGCGTCTCGTAGCCGGTAAAGTGGATCAATTCGGCGGCGATGTCGGCCATTTCCGGCAACCCGATGCGCGGCAGGTATTCCTTGAGGAAATGCGAGCCGCGCGTGACGTGGGTCAGGGTGTATTCGGCGCCGTTCCGGCTCGTGTGGTCGTCGAGCTGACGCACGTAGCCCATATCGTGGAACAGGGCGGTGATCACGCCCAGGCGAAACAGCGAATCGCCGAACGGCTCGGCGCCGATGCGCCCGCGTTCGTAACCGTCGATCAACCGCGCCATGGCCAGGGTGACGTCGAGCACGTGCTGCACGTCATGGTAGGCGGTGTCGCAGGGGTGATAGCCGGGATATTCGCCGCGGTAGAGGCGGGTGAGGTCGCGAAACGCGTTGTCGAGGAGTTTGGTCGGCGCGGACGGATAGAGCTCGAGATAGATCCGGTCTATTTCGTCATTGACCACCGCAGGGTCGGTGGTGTTGAACTGTGAACTGACATCGAAATCGTTGCCGCGATAAGTCATTTTCGCCTCCGCGCGCGCCTGGCGCTCAACATGCCGAACAGGGGTGAGGCTGGCAGTTGGTTCTCAGTACGATCCAGTATTATCCCGTACTACGCAATGGCAAGACGAGGTTCTGCGGCCATGTCACAATGTTTAACAATTCGGCATATTTGAAAAAAGCCATTAATATCAGAAAGATACTCCCAGAGAAACGTCATGTCTTGAGGGAAAACGGGGTGAAATCGGTTTCCCGGTCGTAGAAGTCCTCGCGCTCGGCGCGCTTCAGCGCATTGACCACCTTGTAGGTGAGCGGGGTGAATACCACTTCGACGCCGACCTTGATCAGGAATTGCGACAGCATCACCAGCGGCAGCTTGTCGTCCGGGATGATGCCGGAGCCGTAGAAGGCGAGCGGATAAAACAGGGCCGAGTCCACCGCCTCGCCGAATATCGTCGAGCCGATGGTGCGCGTCCAAAGCCATCTGCCGGCGGTGAGGATTTTCATTTTCGCGAGCACGTAGGAATTGACGAATTCGCCGCAAAAATAGGCGCACATGGAGGCAAGCACGACGCGCCAAGTCGAGCCGAACGCGATCTCGTAGGCCGGCTGGTTGTTCCAGAAGGGCGCGGGCGGCAGCGCGACCACGATTGCCGCCATGAAGGAGGCGAAGGCGAGGCCGGCGAATCCGGCCCAGATCACCTTGCGCGCGCGCGCGTATCCGTAGACTTCGGTGAGGATGTCGCCGAAGACGTACGAGACGGGGAAGAACAGCACGCCGGCGCCGAAGGTGAGCGCGCCGATCAGCGGCAGCTCGATCTGCGCGATTTTCGCCGGGCCGATCAGATTGGAGCAGATCAGCACGGTGACGAAGGCGGCCATCACCAGTTCGTAATAGCGGAACTGCCGCTCCGGCTGGTTCGATTGGTTCATCTGCAGCCTCGATATGCAAATCGGGGGCGGACGGCGCCTCCCGCGGCCGTGCGTCTACCCGGTGCGCGATGCCGGAACACGCGGCCTGTCGCAGATTGTGTCACGCCGCCCGGCGCTTGGCTTTCTTCTTTTTCTTTTTCGGCTTCTTCTCGCGGATGAGCACGGTGCCGCGGCACTTCTTGGCGCCGCACCAGCACGGCCAGCGCGATTTCACTTCCTTGGTGATGCGCTCGTTGGTTTCGATGCAATAGTCGTAGGACAGTTCCTCGCCCGGCCGGATATCGCGGATGGCGCGGATGAACATGCGCTTGTTTTCATCGAAGGTGTCGCAGTTCGGGTCGCAGGAATGGTTGATCCAGCGCGCGATATTGCCATTGGAGCCGCCGTCGATGTTGTGGTCGTGCTCGATGCCGAAAATGAAGGTGTGGTTCAGGCCTTCCATGTTCTCCGGATAGCGGCGCGCGACCTCGGCCTCGCTGATGATCTCGCCCTTGTATTCGCACACCGTTTCGTCCTCGCGTATGCGCCGGTTGGCGTACACGCCGCGTCCGTGTATGCCGGACTTGCGCACGACGATGCGCGGGCCCGGACTTTCTTTCACTGCTTTCTTCATCTGCTGTGCCTTTATCGCGCAAAGTGCGCATTGTTGCGTTCCCGGGATCAAGTTGCAAGCGCCGCCGTGAGGGGCCGCGGCGCCGGCGCGGCATGCGATAACGGCAGTATCATCGCGGCTGCGCCATCAACCAGGCTGAGGCCACCGTCCCATGACCGACTTTCGCGGCATTTTTCCCTACCTCGTATCCCCGATCGACGAAACAAGCGGCCGCGTGCGCGAGCGCGTGCTGCGCGAACTCGTCGAGCATTTGATCCAATGCGGCGTGCACGGCCTCTCGCCCCTGGGCAGCACCGGGGAATTCGCCTACCTCTCGTTCGAGCAGCGCAGCGAGATCGTGCGCATCGTGATCGACGCCGCGGCCGGGCGCGTGCCGGTGCTGGCCGGCGTGGCGGCGTTCGCGACCACCGACGCGATCCGCCAGGCCGAAGCCTACGAGAAGCTTGGGGCAGACGGGATGATTCTGATCCTGCAGCAGATGTTCCCCGTGCCGCCGCGCGGCGTCGAGGGCTATTTTCGCGCCGTCGCGGAAAGCCTGCCGCAGGCGTCGATGACCATCTACACGAACCCGGGCCTGCTCGGCGGCGACGTGCCCATGGACGTGCTCGACGCCTTGTCGCACATTCCCAACATCGAGTACGTGAAGGACGCATCGGGCAACACCGGTCGCATACTCACCATGCTCAATCGAATGGGCGCGCGGATCAAGGTATTCAGCGCGTCGGCGCACATTCCGCTGCTGGTGCTGAAGCTGGGCGGGGTGGGGTGGATGGCCGGTCCCGGCTGCGTCATGCCGCGCGAGTGCGTGCGCCTCTACGCTCTGGCCTGCGCCGGCGAGTGGGACGCCGCCATGGCGGAGCAGCGCCGGCAATGGGCGATCAACGAAGTGTTCACCAAGTACGCGCTGGCGGCCTGCATCAAGACCGCGCTGCAGCTGCAGGGCTTCGACGTCGGCGACGCGATCGCGCCGCAGGAAGCGCTCAAGCCCGAAGCGGTGGAAGACATCCGGCGCGCGCTGGCGCAGTTGAAATAGGCGCGGCTATTTCAACTGCGCCATCTTCTGCAGCGCCTCGCCCGTGACGCGCACCAGTTTCCATTCGTGCATGACGGTCGCGCCCAGCGTTTCGTAGAAGAATATCGCCGGCTCGTTCCAGTCGAGCACGGTCCATTCGAAGCGTCCGCACTGGCGCTCGGCGGCGATGCGCGCCAGCTGCAGCAGCATGGTCCGCCCGAATCCGCGCCGGCGGTACGCCGGTCGCACGAACAGGTCCTCCAGGTACAGCCCTTTGCGGCCGAGGAAGGTGGAGAAATTATGGAAGTACACGGCGAAGGCGGCGGGCTCGGTTCCGATGTGGCCGAGCAGGACTTCGGTGTGGCTTTTCGGGCCGAACAACTCGTCGGCGATCACCTCTTCGGTGGCCACGACCAGATGCCCCAGCTTCTCGTAGTCGGCGAGGTCGTTGACGAAAGAGAGCACCAGAGGCACATCCGCGCGCGTGGCCCGGCGTATCGTCAGCGTCGGCGTATTCATCTGTTCCCGTAGTTGGATTTGACGGCCTGGGCGAGTTCGAGCACCGCGGTCGCGTACATGCTGGAGCGATTGTAGCGCGTCAGCACATAGAAGTTGTTCAGCCCCGCCAGGTACCGGGTCGCAGCCTCCGGCGTCGGGAGATCGATCAGCGCGCAGGGCGCATCCGCGACGGCATCCAGGTCGCCGCTGACGTCGAATCCGGCGAAGTCGCCGCAGCGGTAGACCGGCTTGATGCCGGCGTCGAGCAGCCTGCGGTAGTTCTCGCCCCGCACCTCGACCGGGAAGGCAACCGGCTGACCGGTCTCCCAGCCGTGCGATTTCAGGAAGTTGGCGACGCTGCCTATGGCGTCGGCGAAGCTGCCGGAGAGATCGCGCCTGCCGTCGCCGTCATGGTCCACGGCGTAGCGGCGGTAGCTGCCGGGCATGAACTGCGGAATGCCGATGGCGCCGGCGTAGGAACCTTTCACCGCCAGCGTGTCGACGCCGGCGTCGCGCGCGTAGAGCAGGAAGTGCTCGAGTTCGGAGCGAAAGAATTCGGCGCGCGGCCGGTAATCGAAAGCGAGCGTCGAAAGCGCGTCGATCACGCGGTAGCTTCCGGTATTGCGTCCGTACACGGTTTCCACGCCGATGATGGCGACGATGATTTCCTCCGGCACGCCGTAGATTTGGGCGGCGCGCGCGAGCGCTTCGCCGTGCCGCGCCTGGAATTCGGCTCCGGCCTGGATGCGCTGCGGCGTGAGGAACAGCGCGCGATAGGCGTCCCAGGACTTGGCTCGGGCTTGCGAGGGCGGGGTGATGGCTTTGATGATCGCCGGCTGAAAGCGCGCGCGGCTGAACAAGGCGAGCAGCTCTTTCCTGACGAAGCCGTGCCGGTCCGTCATCTCGTCTATGAACTGGCGCACCTCGGCGCGCTCGGCGTAGTGCGCTGCGGTGGCGGCGGCGGCCGGACCGATCGAGAACGGCAGGCACAGTGGTAACCACAGAGGCAGCCACAGTGGCAGCGTCAGCGCGATCGCGCGCAGGCGGCGCCGCAGGCGCGCGCAACGCTTCAAGGCTTGAACTCCCGCACCAGCAGGCGCAACTCGGCCAGCAGGCGCGGATCGCTGAGCTCGCCGTAGCGCAGATCGATGTAGCGCGCCCCGATCGCGCGTATGCGCTGCGCCTCGCCCGGATGGCGCAGCGCGGCGCGCGCGACGAAATCGGCCGGTCCTTCGTGCTCGGCGCGCGGACTTCCGCGCTGCGCCAGCCTGGCGCAAAAGCGCAGCCACAGTCTTTGCACCGGGTCCAGGGTGCGCATGTGGCGCAGCAGCCACGCAGTGAGCAGCGCGAGCAGCCCGGCTACGCTCCAGAACAAGACGAGCGTCATGTTTTCCCAGCTCGGCTCGCTCATGCCGACTCTGGAGAGGAATTCGCGCTGGCGCTCCGGGTTGTAGCCCAAGACCAGCTGGTTCCACTGGTTGGCGAGCGCCTCCCAGTTGTAGCGCGCCTTGATCAGCCAGATCATTGTGGTGCGCGAGAGCAGCGGCAGCGGGTCGGTCTCGGGTACCGCCGCAGCAACGCCGGATTCGACCCGCACCGGCGAGGCGGCGGCCGTGGGATCGAAGCGCACCCAGCCGCGGCCCTTGATCCAGGCCTCGACCCAGGCATGCGCGTCGGACTGGCGCACGATCATGTACTGGTCCACCGGATTGATGTCGCCGCCCTGATATCCGGTGACCACCCGCGCGGGCACGCCTGCCGCGCGCAGCAGGAAGGTGAAGCTCGAGGCGTAGTGTTCGCAAAAGCCCTGCTTGGTGTCGAACAGGAACTCGTCCACCGAGTTGCGCCCGAGCAGGGGTGGTTCCAGCGTATAGACGAAGCCTTGCTCGCGAAAGAAGTTCAAGGCGCGCTGCGCGATGTCCGCGTCGGAAGCGGCGCCTACCGCCCAGGACTGCGCCAGGTCGCGCGCCTTCGGATTGAAGCCGCGCGGCAGCTGCAGGCCGCGCTTGATTTCGTCCTCCTCGTTCGCCGCGCCGGCGGTGAAGCCGGTGTAGGAGCGCATGTCGTAGCGTATGCGGGTGCGAACCGGCGTGCGCGAAATCAGCATGTAGTCGGGCGTGACATTGGCCCCCGGCGGCAGTTTCGCCGCGAGTTCGAGCGCGAACAGCCAGCTGTGGTTGTGCGGTTCCAGCGTCACCTCGTAGTCGTACGGGTTGCCGCTCGCCTCGAAACTGATTTTTCCGAAAGGCCGGAATTCGCCTGGGCGCCAGGTGCGCCCGTCGAAGTGCCAGAACACCGGCCCGCGCCAGTACAGCTGCAGCCGGCGCGGAGGATCGGCCTCGAATTTGACCCGGAACGCGATGGCGTCGGACTGCGACAGCCGGCTGATCAGGCCAGGCGACATGGAGTCGGACAAGCCGGTGATGCCGCTGTAGGCGTCCTGCGGCAGCCCCCACAGCGGACCCTGTACCCGCGGGAACAGGAAGAACAGGATGAGCATCACCGGCGCTGCCTGGGCCAGCAAAATGCCGGCGGTTCTGAGATTAGCGCGCAGGGCGCGGCCGGGCGCGGCGTAGTGCACCAGGCTGGCAGTATTGACCAGCACCGAGGCGAGCATCAGCCCTGCCGTGGGCAATGTCTGTGAATAGAAGAAATTCGTGAGCGCGAGGAAATAGGTGAGCAGCACCAGCACCATGGCGTCGCGATCGGTGTGCAGTTCCAGCAGTTTGAGCGACAGAAACAGCACCAGCAGCGCGACGCCGGAATCGCGGCCGAAAATGGTGCGATAGGTAAGGTAAATGCCGAAGGTGCCGCCGACGACGAACACGACCAGCAGCCATTTCTTCGGTAGCAGGCGCTCGCCCACGCCGAGGTAGACGCGCCAAAGGATCAGTATCAGTGCGATGAGGTTGAGCCACCAGGGCAGGCGCGGCGTATGCGGTGCGACCACCAGCGCAAGGCCCGCGAGCAGCCAGAACAGATGGCGCAGCTGCAGCTGCACGCCGGCCTTAGCTTGCATACAAGGCGAGCTCGCGCAGGCAGGCAAGGCGGTGCGCTTCGCCCGTGTCAGGCGCGTGCGTCGCGCCCGGCAGCCGCAGCCCGTAGCGCAGGCCGTCGCTATCGGCCTCCAGCACCCAGCGCGTCAGGCGCGATAGCCTGGCTTCGAGTTCCATGTTCGCGGGAAGCTGGGTCCAATCGAGCCACAGCTCGGCTGCGGCGCGGCCACTGAATACTTTGGTCTGCAGCCCCTGTCCGCGCGCGACCGCTTTCCAGTCTATGTGACGCGGCGAATCGCTCGCCTGGTAGGGGCGCAAACCGGCGAAATCGTCGCTGCCGCCGCCGGCGCTGCGCTTTTCTCCGGCGCCGCCGGACGGATCCGGCAGCGGCAGCAGGCTGTCGTCGGGTTTGGGATAGACGAGGCAGCGCACGTCCGGCCGGATGTAACTCCAGGCGCGCAGGAGACCAACCGGGAAGCGCGTGTCCACGGTTATGCGGCCCGGCATCAGCCAGCCCCGCTTGGGCGCCGCAACCGGAATACTGACGGTGGTGCCGCGCTCGGCCGGAATGTCGCAGCGCGTCGCCTTGTCATCGTGCCAGAGTGAAATCGAGCAGCGCTCATAACCCGATCGGTTTTCGACGTACAGCTCGAACCAGGCCGTCTCGCCGGCGAACACCGATTCGACCCGGCCGGGCGTGAAGCGCAAATGCACCAGGTTGCGGAAGGTATGCAGGATCGCCACCAGCGCCATGCTGCCGAGCAGGAAGGTGAGGATGTAGCCCAGGGAAAGGTTGTAGTTGATCGAGCCGATCAGCATCACCGCGAGCGCCACGCCGAATGCCACACCGGGGCGCGTCGGCAGTATGTAGACGCGATTTTGCACCAGGAAAATGGTGCCGGTTTCCACCGGGCGAGGGCCGAAGAACAGCTTGTAGACCTGCGAGCGGTTCAGAATTTTCTGCAAAACCGGGGACAGACCACGTTTTCCCGTCGTTAGCGTATCCAAGGAATCAAGCTCCTGCTTGCCGGAACGGAAAACGTGGTCTGTCCCCGGTTTTCATGCCGATCAAGGAATCGGCACGGCCTCGATCAGCGCCGCCGTGACTTCGGCGGCGCGCTTGCGCGCACCTTCGTGCGCCGGCGCCAGGCGGTGGCCGGCCACGCCGGGGAGTATGGCCTGCACGTCTTCGGGCAGCACCTTGTCCCGGCCTTCGAGCATGGCCCAGGCCTTGCCGGCGTGCAGGATGCCCAGCGCCGCGCGCGGCGAGAGGCCGTTGCTGAATTCGGGCGCGCGCCGCGTGTGTTCGACGATCGCCTGAATGTAATCGAGCAGGGCCGATGCCGCGTGTATCTGATCCACGCCGGCCTGCAGCCGCATCAACTCGCCGGGTTCGAGGCAGGATTCCAGCGCAGCCACCAGGTTGCGCCGTTCGGCGCCCTGCAACAGGGCGCGTTCGGCGTCGCGGTCGGGATAGCCCAGTTCGAGGCGCATGAGAAAGCGGTCAAGCTGCGATTCGGGCAGCGGGAAGGTGCCCACCTGGTGCGACGGATTCTGCGTGGCGATGACGAAGAACGGTTCCGGCAGTGGGCGCGTCAGGCCTTCGGCGGTCACCTGATGCTCTTCCATCGCCTCGAGCAATGCGCTCTGCGTCTTGGGTGTGGCGCGGTTCACCTCGTCGGCCAGGATCAGCTGCGAAAAGATCGGCCCGGTATGAAATTTGAACGAGCCGCTGTCGCGATCGAATATGGAAACGCCGATGATGTCGGCGGGCAGCAGATCGCTGGTGAACGAGATGCGCTGGAACTGCAGGCCCAGGAGTTTCGCCAGGGTGTGCGCGAGCGTGGTCTTGCCCACGCCGGGCAGATCCTCGATCAGCAGGTGGCCGCGCGCCAGCAGGCAGGCCACTGCCAGCCGTATCTGGCGTTCCTTGCCCAGAATGACCTTGCCGGCATTGGCGATGACGCGATGAATGGACGTATCGCGCACGGCGAACTTGGTTTCGGCGTGTAGCAGCAATCGTGTTCTCCGTTCGGAGCACTGTATCGCGGGGCGGGTGCCCGGGAGCTTTTTCACAATGCGGGCGTCATCTTACTTGGATTTCGGCTAATATTCATCAACAGCCCGATACGTAGCGGGGGAATGCTTCCCCTCGCGTCTCCCCAATGCAGAGGCCGGTTCGAGCATTCCGAAACAGCAGCTTTTAATACGAAGGCGACAGCAGCCCTACATGACCACCGCATTCATTACCCATCCGCACTGTCGCAAGCACGACATGGGCGCCTATCACCCGGAGTGCCCGGAGCGCCTGGGCGCGATCGACGACCAGTTGATCGCATCCGGCATCGGCCAGCACCTGACGCACCATCTGGCGCCTGCGGCCGAGGTGAGCAGCCTCGCGCGCGTGCATCCGATCGAATATATCAGCCATATCCGCAGCACCGCTCCCGCGAGCGGCACCGCGCACCTGGATCCGGATACCGCGATGAACGCGCATACCTGGGATGCCGCGCTGCACGCGGCCGGCGCGGCGGTGCTCGCCACCGATCTGGTGATGAGCCGGCAGGCCGACAACGCGTTCTGCAGCGTGCGCCCGCCGGGGCATCATGCGACGCGCAGCCGCGCCATGGGTTTTTGCCTGTTCAACAACGTCGCCGTCGCCGCAAGGCACGCGCTCGAACACCACGGCCTCGAACGCGTCGCCATCGTCGATTTCGACGTGCACCACGGCAACGGCACGGAAGACATTTTTCGCGACGATCCGCGCGTGCTGATGGTGAGCATTTTTCAGCATCCTTTCTATCCGTACAGCGGCACCGAGCACCCGTCACCCAATATGGTCAACGTGCCGCTGCCATCGGGCGCCGGAAGCCAGGCGTTCCGCGAAGCGGTGAGCTGGGCCTGGATGCCTGCGCTCGAAGCGTTCAAGCCGCAGATGCTGTTTTTCTCGGCCGGTTTCGACGCGCACATCGAGGACGACATGGCGATGATGCGCCTCGTGGACGCCGACTACGCCTGGGTCACGCAGCAGATCAAGGCGGTCGCGGACACCTATGCCGAAGGCCGCATCGTGTCGGTGCTCGAAGGCGGCTACAACCTGTCGGCACTGGCGCGCAGCGTGGTCGCGCACATCAAGGTGCTAAGCGGCTTGTAAGAAGGACCGCCCGCGCATACAGCTTGCGCGGGCTGCTTAACTGCTCGTGCCTGCCTAGCGTGAATCAAGCTTTACGCCGCTTATCGGTACTTCGCGCGCTGCTTCGACCGTAGTCACGCCGTTCAGATGCCAGGGCTCGCAAGAGCCGTAGTAGGAACTGGTTCCCAGCTTGTCCAGAACCTTGTCCGGCTCGCGGTGCACCGCGGTGTCGAAATGCCAGGAATTGAGCGCCTTGTAGCGCATGCATACTTCCGTGTCGCCCTTGCGCCCCCATTTGTCGCAGCCGCTCACCGTGGTCACCATCACGCTCGTCGCCAGGTCCTGCACGAAATGCACCGCGTTGCCGGTCTTGTAGTAGCGCAGGGTCTTCGCGCCCGTCTGCCTGCTCGATACCGCGCGCGCCTTGCCTGTTCCCGGATCGATGGCCTCGATCACCAGCAGCATGTCGAAGCGCTCGCCCTCGACCATGCGCCGCAGCACGCTGCGCGGCCGGCCGGTGACGTGGAATTCGCAGATCAGGTCCCGGGCTTCGATCAGGTCGTCCAGGACATCGTGGGCCGCAGCGGGTGCGCTGACCGCGGCAAGCAAAAAAGCGGCTAAGAGCGGAATTCTCATGCGCGCACGCACCGGGCAACACGACGCGTTCAGTATAGTACCGAACGATCTTCACGCCACACGGAGGTTTGTCGCCTCAGGCCTGAGCCAGGCGGCGCAGTGCCGCGGCGTCGGTGATGCGGATCTGCTCGCGACCGAGCGCGACCCAGCCCCGGTCCTGGAAATTGCTCAGCAGCCGGCTCACCATTTCGCGCACGCTGCCGAGTTCGTCCGCGAGTCCCTGGTGGGTGCTGCGCACCACTTCGCCCTTGCCCAGGAGCAGCGCCGCGAGGCGCTGGTCGAGCTTGTGGAAGGCGACGGCTTCTACGAGCGACATCAGATCGGCCAGGCGTTCCGAGAACAGGCCGAAGACGTAGTCGCGAAACGGCTTTTGCTCGGCGAGCAAGCGATGGAACAGCGCCGGCGGCAGAGCGAGCAGCGTCACCGCGCTTTCGGCGATGCCGGTCGCCGCGTAATCCGCACCGCCCAGCAGGCAGCTGCTGGAGAGCAGGCAGCTTTCTCCGGGCGTGACGCGATAGAGTTGGACTTCGCGCCCGTTGGGGGCGGATTTGACCACGCGCACGCTGCCTTCGAGCAGCATCGGAAATCCGGTGCAGGGGCTGGCCGCCTCGAACATGATCGCGCCCGCCGGCGCCTGCCGGGCCGTGGCGGTGCGCACGATCTCGTCTACGGCGGCATCGGGCAGTTGCCGGAATACCGGGAACAACTGCAGCAGCCCGGGTTTCAAGTCTTCCGTCTTCATGCCCTCGGTCTTCGTGCCCTCGGTCCTCATGTCCTCGGTCCTCTTGTTTTTTGTCCTGTCACCAATTGCGCGGCCATCTCATCCAGCGATTCGAGGTCGAGTTTCTTCGGCCGGAGCACCTGTGCTTCTCCCAGAAGTTCGAAATTCTTCAGGGTGGCGCGGCGGTACGCCGGGTCGTAGTGATTTTCGAGCAGATCGGCGACCAGTTCGCGCCATTGCGCCTGTTCGATCTGCTTCATCCAACGCGCGATGGTGTCTTTGCCGTGCAGGCCGGTGAGGCAGGCGAGCTTCGTCTTCAGGTCCTGCGGATCGACCAGGAAATGGCCGTAGTCCTGCAGCAGAAATCCGACGCGCTCGTCCAGCGACGCCTCGATCTGCACGCAGGGGCTCGCGCGCATGCAGGCAAGCAGCGCATCGGGGACCTGAAGCTGGCCGATCTTGCGGCTTTCCGCTTCCACGTAAACGGGAAACACCGGATCGAAATTGCGCAGGCTGTCCCAGACGCGGCTGTCGAACATTTTTTGCGCCGGCTGCGGTGTCTCGGGCAGATTGCCGAGCACCGAGCCGCGGTGGCTGGCGAGGGCTTCGAGGTCGAGCACCTGCGCGCCCGCGCGCGCCAGGGCTTGCAGCAGACGGCTCTTGGCGTTGCCGGTCGGGCCGCAGATTACGCGGTAGCGGTGCCGCTGCGGCAGTCCGGCCAACTGCGCGACGACGGCGCGGCGGTAGGCGCGATAGCCGCCGTCGAGTTGCGCCGCGTGCCAGCCGATTTCGGACAGGATGTGCGCCATGGCGCCGCTGCGTTTGCCGCCGCGCCAGCAGTACACCAGCGGGCGCCAGTCGCGGCCGTGGGCCGCGAACACGCTTTCGACATGGCGCGCTATGTTTCTCGCGACCAGCGCGGCGCCGCGTTTTTTCGCGTCGAAGGTCGAGACCTGCTTGTACAGCGTGCCGATCTCGGCGCGCTCGGCGTCGTCCAGCACCGGGCAGTTGATCGCGCCGGGCACGTGACCCTCCGCGAACTCCGAGGGCGAGCGCACGTCGATCACCTCGTCAAATTCCGACAGCTGTGCTACGGTTGCGACCTTAGAAAATTTCACTGATGTTCCGAATAGTATCGGGGACAGACCACGTTTTTCGCTGCAGCGGAGCGTCGAGTGCGTGCAAG
>CAYNVY010000075.1:0-18115 GCA_964400745.1 uncultured Enterobacteriaceae bacterium
CCCCCACATCGGGCGTGTTCGGGTGATCGCCGGAGATGATGGTGATCGGCTTGCCCAGCACCTTGCCGCCGAAATCGGCCACTGCCATCTTCGCCGCTTCGACCGATCCGGGTCCGGCGATGTCGGCGTACAGCCCGGACATGTCGTTCATGACGCCGATGATCACCTTGTCGCCCGATACCGCACCCGCCTTGGTTGCGGCCGGCTTGGCTGCGGCCGGTTTCGCCGCCTGCCCCACCGCGACATTCGCGACCATGCTCAACAGCGCCGACCCCACCAATGTCGCAAGCAATTTGCGTTTCATGTTTACCCCTCCGTTAGAAAACGAAACTCAGACACCCAGGAATTCGTGCAGCATCCCCATTTTTGATTGCATTTCATCGGCCGAAAAACGTTCGACGATACGGCCGTGCTCCATTACGTAAAACCGGTCCGCGAGCGGCGCAGCAAAACGGAAATTCTGCTCCACCATCACGATAGTGTAACCCTTCTCGCGCAGCATCCGGATGGTTCGTCCCAGTGCCTGCACGATCACCGGCGCCAGGCCTTCGGAAATTTCGTCCAGGAGCAGCAGCTGCGCCCCGGTGCGCAGGATGCGCGCGACCGCGAGCATCTGCTGCTCGCCGCCGGAAAGCCTGGAGCCCTGGCTGTTCCTGCGCTCGCGCAGATTGGGAAACATCTCGTAGATTTCCTCGACCGACATGCCGGTGCTCGCCACTGCGGGGGGCAGCAGCAGGTTTTCCTCGCAGGACAGGCTGGAGAAAATGCCGCGCTCTTCCGGGCAATAGCCTATGCCCAGGTGCGCGATGCGGTGCGGCTGCATGGCGATGGCCTCGCGCCCGTTGATCATGATCGAGCCGGTGCGGTGGCCGACCAGGCCCAGAATGGACTTGAGCGTCGTCGTGCGCCCTGCGCCGTTGCGGCCCAGCAGCGTCACCACTTCGCCTCTGCTTACGCTGAAATCGACGCCGTGCAATATGTGCGACTCGCCGTAAAAAGCGTGCAGGTCGGTGACGCGCAGGAATTCAATGCCTGTGGACATGATCATCCGGAAAAGGGGGGCAGGCCCCCCTTCAAATCCCCAAAAATCGCCGAATCGTCGTTCACCTTAGTGCGCCCCTTCCAGTTCGCCGTCGGCCGTTCCCATATACGCCTCCATCACCTGCGGGTCCTTGGACACCTGCGCGTAGGGTCCGCCTGCGATGACGCTGCCTCTGGCCAGAACCGTGATGGTGTCTGAGATGCCCGCCACCACATTCATGTTGTGCTCCACCATCAGTATGGTTCGATTGGCCGAAACCTTCTTGATCAGACTGGTAACCCGGTCCACGTCCTCGTGCCCCATGCCCTGAGTCGGTTCGTCCAGCAGCATCAGCTCCGGTTCCATCGCCAGCGTGGTGGCGATTTCCAGCGCGCGCTTGCGGCCGTAAGGCAATTCCACCGTCACGGCGGAAGCGTAAGCCGCCAGGTCCACCGACTCCAGCAATTCCATCACCTTGGCATCGAGTTGCCCCAAGGTTTTTTCGGATTTCCAGAAATGAAACGAGGTGCCGAGTTTTCGCTGCAGGCCGATGCGCACGTTTTCCAGCACCGTCATGTGCGGAAACACCGCCGAGATCTGGAACGAGCGGATGATCCCGCGGCGCGCGATCTCGGCCGGCTTGTCGAAGGTGATATCCTCGCCGTTGAACGAGATCTGGCCGCTGGTCGGTACGAGGAACTTGGTCAGCAGATTGAAGAACGTGGTCTTCCCCGCCCCATTGGGACCGATCAGGGCGTGGATCTCGCCCCGCTTCACCTTCAGGTTGACGTCGCTCACCGCGACAAAGCCCTTGAATTCCTTGGTCAGGCTTTTTGTTTCGAGTATGTAATCGTCCATCCTCAGCGGCGCGGCACTATGACCGGCGGCCCTCCTCCAGGCTTTCTATTTAGCGGCGTCCTCAACCCTGCCGCACCGGTCGTTACCGGGTCAGGCATTATAGCCATCCGCTTCGTCGAAGCAACCATTGGATAACAACCTTGGATGACAGCGTGCGACGGCGCGTTCAGCGCCCTTTCCATTCGGGTTTGCGCTTGTCGATGAAGGCGTCTATCCCCTCCTGGGCGTCTTGCGCGATCATATTGCAGGCCATCGTCTCGCTCGCGAGTTCGTAAGCCGCATCCAGGCCCAGCTCCAGCTGGCGGTAGAACATCTGCTTGCCGGCCTTGATCGCGACCGGCGTCTTGACCAGAATCGAGCGGGTCAGTTTCGCGATCTCTTCGTCCAGTTGAGCCAGAGGCACGACCCGGTTGACCAGGCCGCGCATGAAGGCGGTCTGCGCGTCGATGAAATCGCCGGTGAGCAGCATTTCCATCGCCTGTTTGCGACCGACGTTGCGCGCAAGGCCGACCGAAGGGGTGGAGCAGAACAAGCCCAGATTCACCCCCGAGACCGCGAAGCGCGAATTGTCGGAAGCCACCGCGAGGTCGCACATCGAAACCAGCTGGCAGCCGGCGGCGGTGGCGATGCCGTGCACGCGCGCGATCACCGGCTGCGGCATGCGCACCAGCGTCAGCATCATCTTGCTGCACTGCTGAAACAAGGCCTTCTGGAACGCCTTGGACGCGTCCGAACGCATTTCCTTGAGGTCATGCCCGGCGCAAAACGCCTTGCCCGCGCCCGCCAGAACCACCACGCGCACTGCTTCGTCGGCGCCGATGCGCTCTAGCTCCGACTGCAGTTCGCCGACCAGCGCCTGCGACAGGGAATTGAACTGCGTCGGGCGGTTGAGCGTCAGCGTAGCGACGCCGGCCTCGTCCTGCCGCAGCAATAGCGGTTCGCTCGCCGCCTGGGTGTTTGCGTTCATTTCTTGCCTCCTGTGTATTGACCCACCCTCACCCCTAGCCCCTCTCCCTGAGGGCGAGGGGAAGGTCCTGTGCCGCCGCGCCGGCGGCGGCACCTATTCGATGGCCTGCGCCGATTTCGCCAGTTGGCGCAGCACGAACTTCTGGATCTTGCCGGTCGACGTTTTCGGCAGCTCGCAGAAAATGACGGTCTTCGGCACTTTGAAGCGCGCGAGGTGCGCGCGACAGTGTTCTATCATCTCCTGCTCCGTCATGCTTGCGCCCGGCTTGAGTTCGACAAAGGCGCAGGGGGTCTCCCCCCACTTGGGATCGGGCCTCGCCACCGCGGCGGCGGCGAGCACGGCCGGATGGCGATACAGCGCCTCTTCGACCTCGAGAGAGGATATGTTTTCACCCCCGGAAATGATGATGTCTTTCGAGCGGTCCTTGATCTTGACGTAGCCGTCGGGCTGCATCACCGCCAGATCGCCCGAATGGAACCAGCCGCCGGCAAACGCCTCCTCGGTCGTCTTCGGATTTTTCAGGTATCCCTTCATGGTGATATTGCCGCGGAACATGATTTCGCCCATGGTCTCGCCGTCCGCCGGCACCGGCGTCATGGTATCCGAGTCCATCACCGCCAGCCCCTCCTGCATCAGGTAGCGCACCCCCTGGCGGCCATTGCGCTCGGCGCGCTTGCCTATGTCGAGCGCATTCCACTCCTCGTGTTTGGCGCATACGGTCGCCGGCCCGTAGGTCTCGGTGAGGCCGTAGACGTGGGTCAGGTCGAAGCCTATTTTCTCCATGCCCTCTATCATGGCCGCCGGCGGCGCCGCACCCGCCACCATGGCCGAGACCTTCTGCGCGATGCCCGCGCGCAAAGCCGGATCCGCATTGATCAGCCCGGTGTGCACGATGGGCGCACCGCAATAGTGGGTGACGCCTTCGGCCTTGATCAGACGGAAGATCTGCGCCGGATCGACCTTGCGCAGGCAGACGTTGACGCCCGCGTTGGCCGCCATGGTCCAGGGAAAACACCAGCCGTTGCAGTGGAACATGGGCAGTGTCCACAGATAGACCGCATGCTGCGGCATGCCCCAGGTGACGATATTGCAGATGCCGTTGAGATAGGCACCGCGATGGTGGTAGACCACGCCTTTCGGATTGCCCGTGGTGCCGGAGGTGTAATTCAGCGAAATCGCCCGCCATTCATCGGCGGGAGGCCGCCAGGCGTATTCCGGATCGCCTTCGGCGAGCAACGCCTCGTAGCTCTTCTCTCCGAGCAGGTCGCCCGCGCCTTCGTACTCCGCGTCGTCGATGTCGATGACGACCGGCGGGCACACGACCTGCGCCAGCGCCTGCGCGATGGTTGCGGAAAACTCGAGGTCCGTGATCAGCACCTTGGCTTCGCCGTGATTCAGCATGAACGCGATCGCGTCGGCGTCCAGGCGCGTGTTCAGCGTGTTCAGCACCGCGCCCGTCATGGGCACGCCGAAGTGGCACTCGAACATCTCCGGCGTGTTCGCCGCCATCACCGCCACGGTGTCGCCCAGGCCTATGCCGCGGCGCTCCAGCGCCGAAGCCAGGCGCCGGCAGCGCGCGTAGGTTTCCTTCCAGGTGTAGCGGCGCGCGCCGTGCACCACAGACGGGCGGTCGGGATAGACATAAGCCGCGCGCTCGATGAAACTGAGTGGCGTCAGCGGCGCGTAGTTGGCCGGACTGCGGTCCAGGTCGGTTTCGTAAGGGTCTGCGCGATCCATGATCCTCTCGCCGGGGAACAAAGGGGTCGGACCAATCTACCACAACTGCCGCCGGGGCCAAAAACGCCGCGACACGCCACGCCGCCGCAACACGCCGCGAGCCTGCATGCGCCCGTCAGCGGCCTTCGCGCAGCTTCGCGAGCTTCGCCTTGATTTCGGCCAGCGCCGCTGCCACGGCCTTCTCGCCTTCGAGCACCGCCATGTGCCGGTCCTGGAAATCCGTTCCCTTGATGCCCGAAGTCTGCGGGCGGATCACCACGTCCGCGTTGCGCAGTTCGTAGCGTCCTATGCTCTGCCCCATGATGGCGAAAGTCTGCAGCAGCACGTCGACGGTGCTTTTCGTGCTGCCGTATTTCGGCTGGTCGGAGATGTCCACGGCGATGACGAAATCCGCCCCCATGTCGCGCGCCGCTTTGACCGGAACCGGACTCACCAGGCCGCCGTCGACGTATTCGCGGCCGTTGATCTTCACCGGCTGGAACACCCCGGGCACGCTGCTCGACGCGCGCACCGCCATTCCGGTATTGCCGGTGCGAAACACCGTCGCCTCGCCGCTTTGCAGGTCGGTGGCGACCGCAGCGAACAGGCGCGGCAGCTTTTCCAGCGGCCTCTGGCCGACCGCGCGATTGACGAAATTTTGCAGCGCCTCGCCGCGAATGACGCCGCGATCCGGCAGCGACCAGTCGCTGACCTGCCCCTCTTCCATCTGCATCGCCAGCTTCTGCAGCTCGAATCCGCCGTTGCCTGCGGCGTACAAGGCCCCGACCACCGCGCCGGCGCTGGTGCCGACCACGAGATCGGGAACGATGTCCTGGGCCTCCAGCGCCTTGATCGCGCCGATGTGCGCGAAGCCGCGCGCCGCGCCGCCGCCCAGGACCAGCGCGATCCTGGGTGCGGACTTGGGTGCCGGCTTGGACACCACCGCGGGCGCCGGCGGCGGCGTTTCCACCGGCTTGACCGGCGCGGTGCAGGCCGCCGCCAGGAATACGGTCAAACCCGCGGCAAGGCGCTTTGGCAGGGGCGAATTCATAGGGACCGGATTCTATCCTGCTTTCACCATGCCATTCGCGCTTTTGGTTTGCGTGTGGTTTGTGTCGAGCATCGGCGCGCTTTGATGCGAGTGCGGCCTTGCCGCGGTGATGATCCGGGCGTCGATGCGTTAGAATGCGCGTGAGATTCCTTTATCGACAACGTGAGGTTGAAATGTCGGAAAATTGCCGTCATTGCCTGCGTCAACGCAGGCTGGGCGCGGTGGATTTGCTGCGCGCGCTGCTCCTGGGTGCGCTGCTGTTCGCCGCCGGTCCGGTGGGGGCGCAAGCGTACCCGTCCAAGCCGATACGCTGGATCGTACCGTTTCCGACGAGCGGGGCAACCGACATCCTCACCCGCACGATCGCGCACAAACTCTCCGAAGCGCTGGGGCAGCCGGTGATCGTCGACAACAAGCCGGGCGCCGGCGGCGCACTCGGCTCGGATCTCGCCGCCAAGGCGGCACCGGATGGCTATACCCTGCTGATGGCGACCACCAGCACCCATTCAATCGGCCCGGCGCTGCAAAAGCTGCCTTACGACGCGCAGCGCGACTTCGCCGCCATCAGCATCGTCGCCGATGCCACCAATGTGCTCATCGTCAGCCCGCAGCTGGGCGTCAATTCGGTGCGCGAATTAATCGCACTCGCAAAGGCCAAGCCGGGCCAGCTCAACTACAGTTCGAGCGGCGCCGGTTCCATCGTTCACCTGTCGGGCGAGCGCTTCAAGAGCATGACCGGCACCGACATCCAGCACATACCGTACAAGGGAACCGCGCTCGCCATCCCGGACATGATCAACGGCCAGATCGCGATGATGTTCGACAGCATCGTCTCGGTGATGCCGCACGTCCGCTCGGGAAAGGTGAAGGCGCTGGCGATCTCCAGCCAGAAGCGCTCCGCGCTCATGCCCGAACTGCCGACCATGACGGAGGCCGGTGTACCCGGCTACGTGAGCGACACCTACTTCGGCGTGTTCGCGCCCGCCGGAACGCCGCATGACATCATCGCGCGCCTCAATGCGGAACTGGTGAAGATCGTGCACGGCGCCGATACCAAAGAGCGCCTGATGAAGCTTGGCGCCGAACCGGTCGGAAGCACGCCGGAAAAACTGGCCGACATGGTGAAAACCGAAAACGTCAAATGGGCAAAGGTGATCAAGGACGCCGGCGTAAAGATCGAATAAGAGGTCATTTCGGACTTGCCGAAACGGCCCCTGATATGGGTGAGCGCGCGGTGGGCCATCTCCCCCCGGCTTGAAACAAGCTCCGAAAGCCCGCCTCAGCCTGCCGGGGTATCGCCTTCGTGCTTCAGCCAAAGGCACTTGCCCTTGCTGTCCGCGTCTATGCCCTGCAGCACCGCCGCATGCGCAGCCTCCTCCTCCTCGGTGGGCGCGAGAACCAGCAGCGTTTCGCGCGCGGCAGCGACGCCGCCTGCCGCAGCCGATGCGACCGGAGCCGGCTCCAGCTCCATCACCAGACTTTCCTGCCCGCGGGTCATGGCGAGATAGACCTCCGCCAGCAGCTCGGCGTCGAGCAGCGCGCCATGCAGCGTGCGGTGCGCGTTGTTCACGCCGTAGCGATCGCACAGTGCGTCCAGCGAATTCTTCTTGCCCGGATGCAGCTCCTTCGCCAGCTTGAGCGTATCGCGCACGCCGGCGCAGTGCTGCATCAGCGGCGGCAGCCTGGCCAGAGCCAGTTCCTGCTCCAGGAATTCCACGTCGAACGCCGCATTGTGAATGATCAGTTCCGCGCCGCGTATGTATTCGATGAATTCCGCCGCGATCTCGCGAAAGCGCGGCTTGTCCAGGAGGAACTCGTCGCTGATGCCGTGCACCCTCACCGCCCCCTCCTCGCTCGCGCGCTCCGGATTGAGATAGTGATGAAAGTGGTTGTCGGTCGGGCGCCGGTTGAGCAATTCGAGGCAGCCGATTTCGATCACCCGGTCGCCGAGCTTGGCGTTGAGGCCGGTGGTTTCGGTGTCGAGTACGATCTGGCGCGTCATTTTGCGCCGGCCTCGGGCGTTGCCGAACCGGACACCAGCTTCTGCTCGCCGGCCCAGCCGCCGCCCAGCGCTTTCATCAAGTCGATGCTTGCGGACAGGCGCGACTGGCGGTTGCGCACGAACCCCAACTCGGCCTCGTTCGCGGCGCGCTGCGCATCCAGCACCTCCAGGTAGCCCGAATAGCCCGACTCGTAGCGCACGCGCGCCAGACGCAGCGCATTGCGCGCGACGGTGACGCGCTGCTGCAGATCCGGTTCCGCCGCGGCGCTCTGCTGCACGTTGGTCAGCGCATCGGCCACTTCGCGGAAGGCGGCCTCCACCGCCCTCTGGTAGCCTGCGACAGCCTGTTGCTGCCTCGCTTCGGCCGCCTGCTTGCGCGCGGCAAACCGCCCTGAATCGAAGATGGGCAGCCCCACGCCGAAACCCAGCGACCAGATGTTCGCGCCGGAACTGAGAACGGTGGACAGCGCGCTGCTCTGACCGCCGGCGTAGGAGGTCAGGGAGATCGTCGGAAACATCGCCGCCTTCGCGATGCCGATCTGCGCGTTGGCCGCGACCAGCTGCTGCTCGGCCTGCCGCACGTCGGGCCGGCGCTCGAGTAGCGTCGAGGGCAAGCCTGCCGGCGGCGAAGGCGGCAGCGGCAGGCGCATGAGATCGCCCGCGTCCAGCACCAGGTCGAGCTGTCCCGTGAGGGTGGCCAGTTGATGCTCGACGAGCGAACGCTGGCGCTGCAACTCCTTCGACTGGATGGACGCATCGGCGCGCGCCAGTTCGGCCTGATTGACTTCGAGATCCGAAGCGATCCCGCCTTGCGCGCGATTGCGCACCAGGGCCAGCGCCTCTTCGCGGCTCTGCAGCGTCGTGCGCGTCAGCGCGATCTGCGCGTCGAGCGCGCGCAGCGAAAAATAGGCCTGCGTGGTCAGGCTTGCGAGCGACAGCGTCACCACTTCCTTGGCATAGCGCGAGCCGAGCGCGAGCGCGCGCGTGGCCTCAAGAGCGCGGCGCAGCTTGCCCCAGAAGTCGAGTTCGAACGAGGTGCCCAGCGTCAGGCGGATATCGTTTCTGACCAAAGGCACGGTCGATGGGATGGGCGTGGCGGTGCGGCTGCTGATGCGCGAGCGATTCGGGCTTGCGCCCAGATCGATCTGGGGCAGGAAGGCCGCGCCCGCCTCGCGCAGGTTCGCGTCCGTCTCCTCTATGCGCGCCACGGCGATGCGCACCTCGGCGTTGCGCGCAAGGGCGCCGGCCACGAGTTGATCGAGTTTCGCGTCGCCGTACAGCTTCCACCATTCGGCGCGCAACTCCCCGTCCGCTCCGATGTCCGCAGGCGCGCCGGGAAACGCGCCGGGCAGATCGAGCGCGGGACGTTGGTAGTCGGGACCGACCGCGGCGCAGCCGCCGAGCAAGGACAGCAGGCAAAGGCGGAGCAGCGCACGCGCAATCATGCGGCTTCCTCCTGCGTCTGAGCGATGGCATCGTGCTTTGCCTTGCGCCGGCCCAGCAGGGTGAAAAACAGCGGAATGAAAAGGGTGGCGACAAAGGTCGCGACCAGCATGCCGCCGAACACGCCCGTGCCCATCGAGCGGCGCGCTGCCGCCCCGGCGCCGGTGGCGAGCGCCAGCGGCAGTACCCCGAACATGAAGGCGAGCGAAGTCATCACGATCGGGCGGAAGCGCTGGCGCGCCGCCTCGATCGCGGCGGTCGCCACATCCATTCCCGCGTCCACGTTCTGAACGGCGAACTCCACGATCAGGATGGCGTTCTTCGCCGCCAATCCGATCAGCGTGACCAGGCCGATCTGAAAATAGATGTCGTTGCTCATGCCCAGCGCGAGCACCGCGAGCAGCGCGCCGAGAACCGCGAAGGGCACCGCCAGCAGCACGGCAACCGGCAGCGACCAGCGCTCGTATTGCGCCGCGAGAATCAGGAACACCATGAACAAGGCGACGACGAACGCGATCGTCGACGCCTTGCCGGTGCGCTTTTCCTGGAATGCCTGCCCGGTCCAGGCAAGAAAATAGCCGGGCGGCAGCACCTTTGCCGCCACCTCCTCCACCACGCCGATCGCCTGGCCGGAACTCACGCCCGGCGCCGCACCGCCCACGACCTTGGCGGAGATGAAACCGTTGAAACGATCCAGCTGGTCGGGGCCGACGATGCCTTTGGTGCTTATGAGCGTCTTCACCGGCACCATGTCGCCGCCGGCCGAACGCACGTAGACGCTTCCGAGGTCCTCCGGGCGCGAGCGGTAGGCGGCGTCGGCCTGGATCTGGACCCGGTAGGTGCGGCCGAACTTGTTGAAGTCGTTGACGTAGAGCGCGCCCATCGTACTTTGCAGAGACTCGAACACGTCGCTCACCGGCACCCCGAGCGCAAGCGTCCGCTCGCGATCGACTTCCACGAACAATTGCGGCACATTCGGACGGAAGAAGGTGTTGACGCCGGCCAGTTCCTGGCGCTTGCGCAATTCGCCGATGAACTCCTGCACCACTTTTTCCAGCTTCTTCGGGTCACCGTCCGCCCGGTTCTGGATGTAGGCTTCGAAGCCGCCCGCCGTGCCCAGGCCGCGGATCGGCGGCGCGTTGAACGCAAACACCATGCCTTCGCGATACGCCGCCCCTTTCGCCGACATGTACTTGACCATGTCCCCGGCGGTCTCAACCCGGTCGCCCCAGGGCTTGAGCGTGATGAACATGGTCGCGGCGCTGGTCTTGTTGCCCCCGCCTATCAGATCGAAGCCGTTCACGACGAAGACATGATCGACAGCCGGGTGCTGCATCATGGTCTCCTGCACCGAAGCGCCGACCTTTCCGGTGCGTCCGAGCGAGGCGCCGTCGGGCAGCACGACCGCGCCGTAGAAATAGCCCACATCCTCGATCGGCACCAGGCTGCCCGGGATGATGCGCAGCAGTCCGGCGGAGGCGGCGACCACCAGCACGAAGGCGATCAGCGACAGCCAGACATGGGCCATGGCAAGGCGCACGCCCTTGATGTACACCTTGGTCACCCAGTCGAACGCGACGTTGAACGGATGGAACAGCCGGGGCTCCTCGTGCGTCGGCTTGAGCAAAATGGCGCACAAGGCGGGCGTCAGCGTCAGCGCGATCAGGCCGGAAATGGTCACCGCAGTGGCGACGGTGACCGCAAACTGCTTGTACAGCTGGCCGGCAAGCCCGCCCAGAAATGCGACCGGAACGAACACCGCGAGCAGGACCAGTTCGATCGCGATGATCGCCGTCGTCACCTCGGTCATCGACTCGAACGCCGCCTGGCGCGGGGTGAGGCCGCGCTCGGCCATCAGGCGCTCGACGTTCTCCAGCACCACGATGGCGTCGTCCACCACGATGCCGGTGGCGAGCACGATCGCGAACAGCGTCAGCGTGTTGATCGAAAAGCCGAACACGTACAGGCCGGCGAATGCGCCGATCAACGACACCGGCACCGCGATGAAGGGGATCAGCGCCGCGCGCCAGCTCTGCAGGAATACAAACACCACGACCAGCACCAGCGCCGCGGCCTCCAGCAGCGTCTTGATGACTTCCTTGATCGAAGCGTCGACCACGCGCGTGGTGTCGTAAGGAAACAGATGGCTGACGCCCTGCGGAAACGTCTTGGACAGTTCGCCCACGGTCTCGCGCACCAGATTGCCCACCTTGAGCGCATTCGCCCCCGATTGCAGGAAGATCGCGATGCCTATCGTCGGCTTGCCGTCCACGGTCGTGAACTGGTCGTAATTTTGCGCGCCCAGCTCGAGGCGCGCCACGTCGCGGATGCGCAGCACGCCTCCCGCCGCGCTCGAGCGCAGGATGATATTGCCGAATTCCCCGGGATCGATGAGCCGGCCGCGGGCCGTGACCGTGTAGACCAGCGGCTGGCCGGCCGTCGCCGGCTCCTGGCCTATCTTGCCCGCGGCATACTGATTGTTCTGCGCGCGGATGGCATTGGCGACGTCGGTGGTGGTGACGCCCAGCTGCGCCATCCGGTCCGGCCGCAACCACACGCGCATCGAGTAGTCCCTTGCGCCGAAAATCGTCGCGTCGGCCACCCCGGGCAGGCGCTTGAGCAGGTCGAGCACATTCACCGTCAGATAGTTGCTCAGAAACAGCGTGTCGTAGCGCGCGTCGTTGGAACTCACCGCGACGGTCATCAGAATGTCGCGCGTGCGCTTTTGCACCACCACGCCGCCGCGGCGCACCTCCTCCGGCAGCCGCGGCAGCGCGATCTGGACGCGGTTGTTGACCTGGATGGTGGCGTTGTTGATATCGGTGCCGACCTCGAAGGTCGCGGTGATGTTGATCGTTCCGGTCGAGGACGAAGTCGAGTCGAAATAGATCAGGTTTTCCACGCCGGAGAGCTGTTCTTCGATCGGCGCCGCCACGGTCTTCGCCAGCGTTTCCGCGCTTGCGCCGGGATAGGATGCGGTAATCGCCACGGTGGGCGGAGCGATCTCCGGGTACTGCGCTATCGGCAGCACCTGCGCCGCCATCAATCCGGCGATGGTGATGATGATGGCGATGACGCCGGAAAAAATGGGCCGGCGGATGAAAAAATGCGACAGCATGCGAGCCTGTGCCTACTTGGCCGGTGCGCCGGACGCGGCCGATTTGTCAGCACCGGACGTGGCCGGCTTGGCACCGGGCGCCGACGGCGTCGCCGCGCCGGGCGCGACCGGGTTCACCGGTGTGCCGGGGCGCAGCTTGAGCAGATTGTCGATGATGACGCGGTCGCCCGCTGCGAGCCCCCCCAGAACCATCCAGTCCGAACCGATCCAGTCGCCGACCTGCACCGGCTTGAGTGCGGCCTTGCCTTCCTTGTCCAGCACGAACAGCATATGACCCGCCTCGGCCTGCATGACCGCGATCTGGGGCACGAGGAACACGTTCTCGCGCTGCCCGGCGATCAATTGCGCCCGCACGAACTGCCCGGGCAGCAACTGGCCTTTGGGATTGTCGAACTCGGCGCGCAGCTGCTGCGTGCCGAGCCGGGTATCGATCTGGGTCGCGGCGAAGTTCAACCGCCCCTTGCCCGCGAAGCGCGCCCCGCCCGGCAGGATCAGCCCGACCTCCACCGGCGCACCGCGGATCAGCCGCCGTTGCGGCAGCTTCGCCAGATCCGTTTCCGAAAGGCTGAAGCGGACCCAGATCGGGTCGACCTGGCTGATGCTGGTGAGCAGGCTGTCCGCGCCGGCGGTGATCAAACTGCCCTCCGAGCGCACGGCGCGCCCGCTGACGCCCGAGACCGGCGCCGTGACCTCGGTATAGGAAAGATTGAGTTCCGCCTGTCGCACATTCGCCTGCACCGCCTGCAGCGTCGCGTTGGACAAGCGCAAGCTCGAGCCGGCGTCGTCGGCTTCCTTCTGGCTGATGGCTTTCTGCTCCGCCAGCTGCTTCAGCCGCGCCGACTCGCGCTTTGCCTGATCGTTGCGGGCCTGCTCCTGCGCCAACTGCGCTTTGGCCTGGGCCAGCGCGATTTCGAACGGCGCGGGATCGATTTTGAACAGAGTCGCGCCGGCCCTGACGATTTCGCCTTCGCTGTAGGCGCGCTTGAGCAATATGCCGCTTACGCGCGCCCTGACTTCGACTTCCTTGGAGCCCTCGACCTGACCGACGGCTTCGACCGTGATAGGAACGCGTTGCGGCGCGACCTCGATCACCGCCGCCGCAAGCGCCGGGGCGGGAGGCGCCGCCGCATGTGTGGTTTGCTTGCCTTCGCCGCAGCCCGCGAGCACGAGTGCGGCGCACAAGCCCACCGCTGCGGGAGCGCGCAGCGAAGAAAAAAACTTATTGAAAGCAAAGCGATATGTCTGCATCGGGAGGAAGGTCCGGAGGAAACCGTGAGCGAAAGCAAGCGTCGGATTATAACCAAACGCACGCACCGGCGTGGCGGAGCCGCGCTGTCAAGGGCGCTGCGCTCAGCGGCCGTTCAGCGAGACTATGCCTTTGTTCGCCAGTTGATCCGCGCGCTCGTTCTCGGGATGACCTGCGTGCCCCTTGACCCAGTGCCACTGAATAGCGTGGCCGGCAACCAGCTGGTCCAGCTCCAGCCATAGATCCACGTTCTTCACCGGCTTCTTGTCGGCGGTCTTCCAGCCGCGCCGCTTCCATGCCACGATCCATTCGCTGATGCCCTTCTGCACATACTGCGAATCGGTATAGAGGTCCACGGCGCAGTGACGCTTCAGCGCCTCCAGCGCGCGGATCACGGCCGTGAGTTCCATGCGATTGTTGGTCGTGTCGGGCTCGCCGCCGCAGAGTTCCTTCTCGCGGCCGTCGAGCTGCAGCAGCGCACCCCAGCCGCCGGGTCCGGGATTGCCCTTGCATGCGCCATCGGTGTAGATGCGCACCCGTGCCACGCCGCCGGGCTTGCTCAAGCTTCGGTCCCGGTCTTGTGGTGATTGCGCTGAGCCACCGGCGCCAAAGATTTGGCCGACATCGCCTGGCTGCGCCAACTCGGCAGCACCAGCCGCATGCCCACGGTGCGTTTGACCGCCCGCACCACGTACACGCCGCCGGCGATCGGCCACCAGCGGTCTCCGGCCTTCTCCATGAATGCGGAGCGCTGCAGCCATTGAGACTGCGAGAACGGCGGCGCGTAGCAGCCGAAGCGCCCGCCGTTCAATTCGAAGCCCAGCAATTGCAGCCAATCCTTGAGCCGCAACAGGCCGATGAAACGGCCGCGCCAGGGGATTTCGTGGCGGCCGAAACCCAAAGCGCTCTTCAGACCCCACAGGCTGAGCGGGTTGAATCCGGAAATCACGATATGGCCGTCGGGCATCAGCACGCGCGCCGCCTCGCGCAGGATGCGGTGCGGATGCGGGCTGAACTCGAGCACATGCGGCAGCAGCACGAGATCGACGCTGCCGGTCGCCAGCGGCAAGGCGCCGGCCTCGGCCAGGAGGTCGCTGCCCTGATCCAGACCGACGCGCGTGTGCAGCGGAATGCGGTTCTGCCGCAGCAAATCGACGCGGGGCAGGCCGATCTGGACAGAATTGAAGCCGAACACGTCCTCCACCGCGCTGTCGAACTGCGCCTGCTCCCAACGCAGCACATATTCGCCCTTGGGCGTGGCGAACCATTCAGCCAGATTTGACTTTTGCTCTGCTTCCACGAAAACTAGGCTTATGTCCGATAACAATGATTTCGAAGTCGTCCCGCTGCGAGCGTTCAAGGACAACTACATCTGGGCGCTCCGCAACGACCGCTACGCCGCTATCGTCGATCCGGGCGACGCGCAGCCCGTGCTCGACTACCTGCGTCAGGAACGGCTGGAACTGTGCGCCATTCTCGCCACCCACCACCATCCCGACCATGTCGGCGGGATCGCTCGACTGCTGGCGCTAGACAAAGTCCCGGTATTTGGCCCTCGCGGCGAACCCATTGCGACCCTGACCGATCCGGTCGGCGAAGGCGACGAAGTGCGCATCGACCGGCTGAACCTGCGTTTCAAGGTGCTCGACATTCCCGGCCACACGCGAGCTCACATTGCCTATTATGGCGCAAATTGCTTGTTCTGCGGCGATACGCTGTTCGCCTGCGGCTGTGGACGGCTGTTCGAGGGCACCGCCGAGCAGATGGCCCATTCGCTGGCCAAACTGGCGGCGCTTCCCGAAGAAACCCTGGTGTACAGCGGACATGAATACACCCTGGCCAACATCGACTTTGCGCTTGCGGTCGAGCCGGACAATGCAGCGCTCAGGACGCGTGCCGCGAGCGACGCCGAAAAGCGCAAGCGCGACGTCCCGACTCTGCCCTCGACCATCGGTCGCGAGCTGGAAACCAACCCTTTCCTGCGCTGCCTGCAACCTGCCGTGATCGCCTCGGCCAAGCGGTATCTGGGCGCGAGCACGCATGATCCGGTGCAGGTTTTCACCGCCATCCGGCAGTGGAAAAACAATTTCTGAGCGCCGCGAACCGGCGCCGCCGAACGCTCTTGTCAACTGCTTCTAAGGCATTATTTTTCCTTGCTTTTCATTGACCTGAACGGCTCGATCCGATAGAATCGCGCGTCGTCATTCGGGTAGGAGGCGTAGTGCCGGAATTGCGCTTTATCGCGGCCATCGTCTTAACCGCACTCAGCTCGGCCTGCGCCGTGAAACCGGTGCAGACCGGCGATGCGGTTGCCGGTTCCACGGTCAAACTGACCCCCGCGACCAGCCTGCAATTACCCGCGGACCCGTCAAGTCCGGTCACGGCGCCATTGCCGCCTGTTGCCGTAGCGCCAGCCCCGGCGCCCAAAACGACACCCTTCCCGCTGCAGGTGACTGCGCCCAGCAGCGGCGCGCAGGAGGTCAGGGACACTCTGCGTTCCATCCCCATCATCGATCTGACCGCGGTGCCGCCGGATCTGTGGGACCGCATGCGCACCGGGTTCTCCATGCCCAACCTGTCCAGCCCTATCGTGCAGGACCGCCAGATCTGGTACGCGAGCCGCCCCAGTTACGTCAAGCACATGGTGGAGCGCAGCAAGCGTTACCTGTATTACATCGTGGAAGAACTGGAAAAGCGCGGCATGCCGACCGAAATTGCGCTGCTGCCCATGGTGGAGAGCGCGTTCAACCCCATGGCCTACTCGCGCGCCCACGCCTCAGGCCTGTGGCAGTTCATCCCCTCGACCGGAAAGTCCTACAAGCTGCAGCAGAACTCCTGGTACGACGGCCGGCGCGACGTCGTGGCCTCGACCGCGGCCGCGCTCGATTATCTGCAGTTCCTGTACGAGATGCACGGCGACTGGCACCTCGCGCTCGCCTCCTACAACTGGGGCGAAAACGCCGTGGCCCGCGCGATCGAAAAAAACCGGGCCAAGGGTCTGCCCACGGATTACCTCAGCCTGACCATGCCCAACGAGACGCGCTATTACGTGCCCAAGCTGCAGGCGCTGAAGAACATCATCGCGAACCCGCATGCCTTCGGCGTCGATCTCGATGCGGTGCCGAACGCGCCGTATTTCGTCACGGTGGAAAAGACGCGCGACATCGACGTGCGCCTGGCCGCCAAACTGGCCGACATGCCTTTGACGGAATTTCTGGCGCTGAACCCGGGGCACAACCGCCCGGTGATGGTCGCCAACGGCTCGCCGGCGCTGGTGCTGCCTGCCGACAAAGCCCAGGTGTTCCTCGCCAATCTCGAAGGCCATGGCCAGCCCCTGTCTTCCTGGCATAGCTACGAGCTCAAGCCGGGCGACAAGCTGGAAAAGATCGCCGCCGCCAACGGAATTCCACTGGCGCGGCTGAAGGAGATAAACGGCATCGGCCGCCGCACGAAGCTGGCGCCAGGCTACCAGCTGATGCTCCCCCGCAAAGGCGCGACGCTGGAGCCCCTGCCGGCCATGTACCAGCCGCCGCCTGCGCGCGAGGTGCGCGTGCCCGCGCGCAAGTTGAGTTACACGGTAAAGCGCGGCGACACCCTGCCCTCGATCGCGCAGCGGTTCAAAGTCAGCGCGGACGATCTGCGCAAGTGGAACAAGATAGGCCGGCTCACGGCTGGCCAGCTGCTGGTGATCGAGGTAGAGCAGGCGAACCCGGTCAGGAGCGCCAAGCCGGCCAAGCCACGGCGCCCGGCCAAGCGCAAGAAGTAGCTTCAGCTTTACCCGCGGTAGAGCAGGCAGCTCACCTCGTGGCTCTCGCCCATGCTTACCTGCCCCGGATACTCCAGCTTGCATGCCGGCATCGCCTGCGGGCAGCGGGGGTGAAAATGGCAGCCCTGAGGCGGATTGGCCGGCGACGGCAGTTCACCCTGAAGGCGTATGATCTTGCGCCCGGCCGCGCGGTCCATCATAGGCACGGCTGACAACAAGGCCTGGGTGTAGGGATGCCGGGGCGTGCGCAGCACCGCCTCCACGCTGCCTCGTTCCACGATTCTTCCCAGATACATCACCGCGACCTCGTGCGCCAGATGTTCGACCACGGCGATATTGTGCGTGATGAACAGGTAGGCGAGGTCCAGATCGCGCTGCAGTTGCTTCAGCAGGTTGAGTATCTGCGCCTGCACCGAGACGTCGAGAGCGCTGGTCGGCTCGTCGCAGACGATGAGCCTGGGATTCACCGCCAGGGCGCGTGCGATCGCGATGCGCTGGCGCTGCCCGCCGGAGAACTCGTGCGGATAGCGCAGTTTGGCGTCCGCATTCAAACCCACCTGCGCCAGCATCCGGTCCATGCGCGCGTCGCGCTCGGCGGGCGTATCGGCCACGCGCAGGGCCTGCATGCCTTCGGCCAGAATATCGGCGACGCGCATGCGCGGGTTGAGCGAGGCGTAGGGGTCCTGGAAAATGAGCTGAAAATCGGCGCGCCTTGCGCGCAAGGCGCTTCCACCCAGGGTCGTCAGCTCCGTTCCCTGAAACTGCACTGATCCTGCACTCGGGCGAATCAGCTGCAGGATCGCCTTGCCCGCAGTGGTCTTGCCGCAACCGGACTCGCCCACCAGGGCGAGCGTCCTTCCCGCCGCGAGCTCGAAGCTCATGCCGTCGACCGCCTTTACCTGCCCCACCGCGCGCTTGAACCGCCCC
>CAYNVY010000076.1:0-17958 GCA_964400745.1 uncultured Enterobacteriaceae bacterium
AGCGCGTGCCCCGGCATCACGCCGATGATGGTGAGCGGGATCGGCGCCATGATGATCAGCGGCACGAGGTAGGACTTGAACTGCGCCACCACCAGCAGATAGATCAGCACCAGGCCCACCGCGTAGGCGAGGCCCATGTCGCGGAAGGTGTCGTAGGTGATCTGCCACTCGCCGTCCCATTTGATGGCGTAACCGGCGTAGGCGTCGTCCGGCTGCGAGATGAAGGTTTCACCCAGGGTGCCGCCCTGCGCCAGGGGTTTGCCCATGACCTTGCTGCGGATGTCGAACATGCCGTAGAGCGGACTGTCCAGATTGCCCGCCATGTCACCCACCACGTAGACCACCGGCAGCAGATCCTTGTGATAAACCGTCGCGTCGCGCCCGACGTTTTCGCTGCGCACCAGTTCGGACAACGGAATCAGCGTGCCGTCGGCCGCGCGCACTTTCATTCTGAGCAGGGATTCGACGCGGCTCGCCTGCCCCGGCGGCAGCGACACCCTGACCGGCACTTCGTATTTCGCGCCGCTCGCGTGCAGGGGGGTGACGTTCTCCCCGGCAAGGCCGATGCGCACCGCGGCGACGATGTCGCGCTGCGCCACGCCCATCAGCGCCGCCTTCGCCTGATCCACGCGCAGGCGCAGCTTGGGCGCGGCCTCGTCGATGCTGGCGTCGACGTCGACGATGTCCGGCGTGGCCGCAAAATCGGCCTGCAGTTGTTTTGCCACGGCGAGTTGCCCCGGGTAGTCCGGTCCGTAGACTTCGGCCACGATGGGCGCCTGCACCGGCGGCCCCGGCGGCACCTCCACCACCTTGATCGACGCGCCGTGGCGTTTGGCGATCGCCTCCAGCGGCGGGCGCACGGCGAATGCGATCTCGTGGCTCTTGCGGCTGCGCAGGTGCTTGTCCACCAGGTTCACCTGTATGTCGCCCAGTTCGGGCGACTGGCGCAGGTAGTACTGCCGCACCAGGCCGTTGAAGTTGATCGGCGCGCTGGTGCCGGCGTAGGCCTGGTAGTCCGTGACTTCCTTCACCGTCGCCAGATAGGTGCCCATTTCCTGCAGCGCCGCGGAAGTGCGCTCCAGCGGCGTGCCGGTGGGCATGTCCACCACCACCTGCAATTCCGACTTGTTGTCGAAGGGCAGCATCTTCAGCACCACCAGCTTCAGCCCGGCGAGCGACACCGCGCCTAGAATCAGCACCAGGATGCCGGTGTAGAGCTTGATCCGCGCCGCGCCGCCCTTCCTGCCGCCCAGAAACGGGCCGATGACGCGGCGAAACAGCCGCAGGGACCGGGTTTCAGCGGCTTGCGCGCCATGGCCGCCGTGCGCGGGCTTGAGCATTTTCAGCGCCATCCATGGCGTGACGATGAAGGCGATGGCGAGCGAAATGACCATGCCCATGCTGGCGTTGATCGGGATCGGGCTCATATAGGGTCCCATGAGCCCGCTGACGAAGGCCATCGGCAACAGCGCCGCGATCACCGTGAAAGTCGCGAGTATGGTCGGCCCGCCCACTTCGTCCACCGCATCCGGAATGATCGCTGCCAGGGGTTCATCGGACAGCACGCTGCGCCGGTGGATGTTCTCCACTACCACGATGGCGTCGTCGACCAGGATGCCGATGGAAAAGATCAGCGCGAACAACGATACGCGGTTGAGGGTGAAGCCCCAGGCCCAGGAGGCGAACAGCGTCGCGGCGAGCGTCAGAATCACCGCGACGCCGACGATCACCGCTTCGCGCCGCCCCAGCGCCAGCCAGACCAGCGCCACCACCGACAGCGTGGCGAAAATCAGCTTCTGAATCAGCTTCTGCGCCTTGTCGTTGGCGGTCTCGCCGTAGTTGCGGGTGAGCGACACTTCCACGCCATCCGGAATCACGCTGCCCTTCAGTTGCTCGACCTTGCGCGTCAGGAGCGTGGCGACATCCACCGCGTTCTCGCCCGGCTTCTTCGCCACGGCGATGGTCACCGCGGGGAATTCGCCGCGCGCCTTGGCGCTGCCGGCGACGCCGTTGCCGTGCCAGACATAATGCGTCGGCAATTCAGGGCCGTCCTGCACCTCGGCCACGTCTTCGAGATAGATCGGCTTTCCTTGCGCAGCACCCACGACCAGGCGCTTCACCTCGTTGGCAGAGGCGAGGAATTGGCCGGTTTCGATCAGGGTTTCGCGGTTCCCGTCCACCAGGCTGCCCGAGGGCATGGCGGCGTTGGCGGCTATCAGTGCCATGCGCACGTCCTGCGAGGTGAGTTTCCAGGCGTGCAGCCGCTCCACGTCGAGCAAGACGCGCAGGGCGCGCTGCGCCCCGCCTATGGTCGCCACGGTGCGCACGCCGGGCACGCGCTGCAGTTCGACTTCCGCGGCATGCGCGATCTGCTGCAATTGATACGCCCCGCTTGCCGGGTCGGCCGTCCACAGCGTCAGGCTCACGATCGGCACGTCGTCTATGCCCATCGGCTTGACGATGGGCTCGCCCACGCCCAGCGCCGGCGACACCCAGTCCTTGTTCGATTCTATCGTGTCGTACAAGCGCACCAGCGCCTGGGTGCGATCCTCGCCCACCTTGAACTGCACCGTGAGCACCGCCATGCCGGGCTTGGTCACCGAGTAGATGTGCTCCAGCCCGGTGATGCGCGAGAGCACCTGCTCCGCCGGAGTAGTCACCATCGACTCTACGTCTTTCGCCGAGGCGCCCGGGAAGGGAATCAGCACGTTCGCCATGGTGACGTTGATCTGCGGCTCTTCCTCGCGCGGCGTCACCAGCACCGCGAAGGCACCGAGCAAGAGCGCGATGAGCGCGATGAGCGGTGTCATCTGCGACTGCAGGAAGAGCTTGCTGATGCGTCCGGAGATGCCCATGGTGGATTCTTGGTTCGCGCTTCGCGGTTCGTTATTGGGAAAAATCCGTGGCTGGGCTGGTGGCATCGAAACCGCGCCGGCCTGGCGCCTTGCGTCGTGCTCTACTTGCTGCCGCGCTTCAACGCCGTCAACGCGGCGATCGGGTCGAGCGCGAGCTTTTCTCCCGGCGCAAGCCCGGCGAGCACTTCGACCTCCTCGCCCCCTGCGCGTTCTCCCGCGCGCTCGCCCAGGCGCAGCTGCCGGAAGCGGATCTCGCCCGACTCCGCCACCACGTAGGCGCCGGCCACTTCACTGCGCATCGCCACCGCGGAGGCGGGGATCAGCAGCTTCTTCACCTTGCCTACGGCGAAATGCGCGCGCGCAAACATGCCGGGGTACAGGCCTTCGATGCCGGGCGGCAGGTCGAGCCGAACCTGTGTAGTGTGGGTCAAGGCGTCGGCTGCCGGAAGGATGGCCATCTTCGAGGCCTGGACGCGCTTGTTCAGCGCCGGGAATTCGACGCTGGCGCGGGCGAGCCTGCGCACCGCGTCCAGCTGCAGTTGCGGCATGCTCGCGGTGACGCGCAACTCACCCGGATCGAAACCGGTCATGAGCGGCTTGCCCGGCAGGACCATTTCCCCCAGCTCGACATGACGCGCGGATACCACGCCGGCGTAGGGCGCGACCACGTTGGCATAGCTCTTCGTCGCGGCGGCCTGGCCGCTGCCGGCTTCAGCGGCGGCCAACTGGGCCTTGGCGGCCTGGTAGTCTGCCTGCGCCTTGTCCATCGCCGCGGCGCTCATGAATTTCTGTTCCACCAGGCGTTGCGTGCGATCGAATTGCGCTTTGGCGTTGCGCAGCATCGCATCCGCCTGCGCGACCTGCGCCTGGCTGGCGGCATAGGCCTGATTGACTTCGGTGCCGTCGATGCGCACGATGACCTGACCTTTTTTTACCCGGTCGCCGACATCGAAATTCACCGCGACCACGCGGCCGGATATCTGCGCCGCGACGGTGGACTGTTTGACCGCTTCGACCACGCCCTCGGCGGCATAGGTCTGATCGACCTCGCGATACTGCACAATGGCGGTTTGCAGCGCGACAGGATCGGCCGCCAGCGCCTGCGGCGACCATGCGGCGCCGAGCACCATGACTGCCAGTGCGGCGCGCAACGGGAAAATGTTTCGAATAATCATGGTGCTCATTTTAGCGGGCGGCCCGTAAAGCGTATGTAACTTAGGTTACCGAACTGCGCGCGCGGGGCACTGACGATTGTCAAGCAAACTCAATACAAGGCGCCGGCAAGCAGCTTTCGATACGCGCTCACCAGGTCGGGCTGATCCTCGGCGAGATTGAATACTTCGACCATCAGCTTGCGCGCGCTGGTGCGCAAGGCGCCCTTGTCGCCGCGCACCACCGCCAGCAGCGCCGCCAGCGCCGGTTCGTAACGCTTGTCGGCGAGTAGCCGCTCGCCCAGCGCCAACCGCGCCGGCAGGTCGTCCGGATCGGCAGCGAGCCTGGCTTCGAGCTCTGCCTGCGCCGGCAGGCTCTGGCTGCGCTTCCACAATGCGAGCACCGAATACAGCTTGTCGGCGCGCTCGTCGCGCTCGCGCTCCGGAATCGGAGCAATCAGCGCTTCCGCTTGCGCGTGGCTGTTTTTCGCCAGCAGCAGTTCCACCAGGTCCAGGCGTATCGCCGTGTTTTCAGGCTCCAGCGCCAGCGCGCCATGCAGTTGGCGCTCGGCCTCGTCGAAATCGCCCTGGGCCACGAGCGTGCGCGCGGCGCGGCGCAACTTTTCGCCCGGCGTGGGGATCAGGCGGTCGATGAAGGCGCGCACGCCGCTCTCGGGCAGCGCGCCGGTGAATTCGTCCGCCAGCTTGCCATCGACGAACGCCTTGACGTTGGGGATGCCGCGCACGCCGAACTGGGCCGACAATTTCGGATGTTCGTCCGAATTGACCTTGGCCAGCAGAAACCGGCCCTGGTATTCGCCGGCCAGCTTCTCCAGCACGGGTTTCAGCGCCCGGCAGGGCGCGCACCAGGGCGCCCAGAAATCGACCAGAACGGGCACGCGTTCCGACGCTTTCAGGACATCGGTTTCGAACGAGTCGGTCGCGGTATCGAATGAATGGGTGCTCATGACGGCTCCAGCGGACATTTGCCCGGTATATGGGGCCGGTTGCGGCTGATTGCAAGCCATAATTGCAAGCGCTGGCCCGCGCGCGTGCTTTCTTATAGCATCGGACCATGGAGCTTCCTGACTATCACGGCGGCAGCATCGTCAACCTCATGCGCTCGATCGAGCGCGCGCTCGACGCCCGGCCGTGCGCCGCGGCCGCGGCCTATCCCGAATTGCGCTCCCTGCCGGCGCAGGCGTTCTCGGGCGCGCGCAACGTCGTCTTGCTGGTACTCGACGGATTGGGTTACGACTACCTCGTCGGCCCCGGCGCGGGCGGCGCGCTGCAGCGCCATTTGAGAGCGCGCCTTACCTCGGTGTTCCCCTCGACCACGGCCACCGCGGTGACGAGCTTTCTCACCGGCGTGGGCCCGCAACAGCACGCGCTGACCGGATGGACCGCATGGATGCCCGAGTTGGCCTGCGTCGCGGCGACCCTGCGCTTTCGGCCGCGGTACGGCGGCGAGCCGTTCTCGAAAGCGGGCATCAGCCCGCGCAGCGTGTATGCCTCGGAACCCGTGTTCGATCGCCTGCCGGTAGAAACTCATGTGGTGTCTTCCGCAACCATCATCGATTCGGATTACAACGTGACGCATTGCGGCACGGCCGAGCGCCGGCCGTACAAGGACTTACCGGCGCTGTTCTCCAATCTGCCCGAAATCGTGCGCGGCGGCGGCCGCAAGTTCGTCCACGCCTACACCTACGATTTCGACGCAGCAGCGCACACCTACGGCAGCGCGAGCCCGGAACTGCAGGCCACTTTCGGCCGGATCGATGCCGCCTTCGCGCGCTTTCTGGACGAGATCGCGGGCAGCGACACGCTGGTCATCGCGACCGCAGACCACGGCTCCACCGATTCTCCCAAGGCGCACTGCGTAGAACTTGCCGATCATCCGCAACTCGCCGAAACCCTGCTGCTGCCGCTCTGCGGCGAGCGGCGGGTCGTCTACTGCTACGTCCACCCCGGCAAGGAGGACGCCTTCGAGCGCTACGTGCAGACCCGGCTGGACCATTGCGCCCGCATTTTTCGCAGTGCCGATCTGATCGCACAAGGCTGGTTCGGCCTGGGTCCGGCCAGTCCGCGCCTGGCCGAGCGCGCCGGCCACTACACACTGGTGATGAAACACGATTACACCATCAAGGACTGGGTATTGGGAGAGCCGCGCCATCTCACCCTGGGCGTGCACGGCGGCGTGAGCGCGGCCGAGATGCATGTGCCCTTGATCCTGGCGCAGGCCTGAGGCGCGTTTTTCGGGTATATTGCGCCACCATGGCTTTCAAATCCCTGTTCCGGGCCGGCATCCTCGCCTGCGCCCTGCTCGCACCATCCGCTTGGGCCGACGACTACCGGGTCGACCCGTCGGCGCGCCCGGCCGAAGACGCCGCGGCCGAGGCCGCGCCAGACCGCGAAGATGCGGAATCGGTCATAGACCGCGCCCTGGCGCTGATCGGCGTGCGCTACCGCCGCGGCGGCAGCAGCCCGCAGACCGGTTTTGACTGCTCCGGCCTGGTCAATCATGTATTCCGCGAGGCGCGCGGCCTGATCCTGCCGCACAGTTCGCGCGCCATCAGCAAGACCGGTGCGCCGGTCGAGAAGGACGAGCTCAGGGCGGGTGATCTGGTGCTGTTCCACAATCTGCGCAACGCCGTTTCCCACATAGGGATCTACCTCGGCGACAACCGGTTCGTACACTCCCCCCGGCCCGGGCAGGCGGTGAGCATTGCCGACATGCGCGACAGGTATTGGGTCAAGCGCTATTTCGGGGCGAGGCGCATAGAGCGTGACTAGCCGCACCGGCGGCGCAAAGCCACCCGGGGCCAGGCGCGCCGCGCCGCTGAAGAAAACCACCTAGACCGTGCTCGCGCTCAAGCTGCTGCTGGTTCCGGCATTTCTGATGCTGATCTCGCTTGCGGGCAAGCGCTGGGGGCCGGAAGTCGCCGGCTGGCTGGCGGGCCTTCCGGTATTGACCGGCCCTATCCTGTTCTTGCTGGCGCTCGAAAACGGCACCGACTTTGCGGCCAAGGCGGCCACCGTTTCCCTGGCCGCCGTGTTCGCGGTCGTCGCGTTCATCCTGACCTACGCGCACCTGAGCGCGAGCAGGTCGCCGTGGTTATCCCTGATCTGCGGCATAGCCAGCTGGTGCGTCGGCGTGCTGCTGCTGATCGCGCTGCCGCTCAACAACACGGCGTCGCTCGCCATCGCCCTCGCCTCGCTAGTCGTCGCGCCCAAGCTGTTTCCGCGCATGTCGGTGCCGAAAGCGGGGGCCTCCCTGCCCAAGCGCGAGTTGCTGCTGCGCATGCTGGCCGGGGCGGCACTCACGCTCGCGGTGACTTCCCTGGCTGCGTCAATCGGGCCTTCGTGGAGCGGAACGTTTGCGGTATTTCCGGTGATCTCCATCGTGCTGACCGTTTTTTCGCATCTACGGTCCGGCCCGGCCTTCGCCGCGGCGCTGTTGCGCGCCATGATCCTTGGGCTCTACGCTTTCGCTTTCTTTTGCTTCGCGCTGGCCCTGCTGCTGCAGCACCAGGGCGTGGCCGTATCCTTCGTCGGGGCGATCGCGGTCGCGGCCGCCGTGCAGTGGGGACTCAGATCACAGCTGCGCCGGCGCTGAGTGCCCCGCCGATCAGCCCCCGATCACCCCTTCGGCCGCGTCCAGGTCTCCGACCAGGCGAGGCAGCAGCTCGATCCAGGTTTGCCGAAGCGCTCCTGCGGAAAGACCTTCGCCGTGGCGTAGTTGCTGTTGACCGCAAGTTGAGCGCCGCGCGCGGGCAGGAAGGTGCTATAGACGCCGATCGGACGTTCCATCGCTCCGGGCGGCATGGTCAGCACGAACGGCGCCATCAGGTCCCAGAAGCTCAGGATGATTTCGTCCTCGTCGGAGACGACGCGCTCCTCGACCGTGCTCAGACAGTTGCCGGTGCGCTCGAATTCGGCGTCGATCAGCGGCAGCGACTCGGAAGCGAAGTCCTTGTAGAGCAGGACTTCGATCGTGCGCTGCAGGAAACGCGCGACCGCCGCGTTGTCGGTATACACGCGCGGCCCCTTGCCGGTGAGCGCACTTTCGATGAACAGCGCATGCCCCTGTCCTGCGGGTGACCAGAGCACGCGCCAGTGGCTGACGCGGTCGGCTATGGTCTTGCCGCCGTCGTTGGAGAGGCGGATGAAGGTGTTCTCGCCGGTCATCACGACCTCGTGCGGGTCTACCAATTGGGGTTCTGACATGGTTCTGCTCCTGGTGTGCAAAGAAGGGGTAAGCCGGAATAGGCCGGAGTGCGCAAATGATAGCATCCGCCGCGTGGCGTGCGCGATTGCACCCGTGAATAGCCTGTGCTACAAAGCCGGACCGCGCCCTAGGCGCAAAAAACACAAGATCGATCGCACATCACCGAAGGAAGCAGCTATGGCGCATTTGACACTAGGTTGGGCTCGGGGTTTGCTCTCGCTGATTTTGTGCGCGCTTGCCGCGCTGCCCGCCGCTGCGCAAAACTACCCCAGCCGCCCGGTGCGCATCATCGTTCCGTTCGCAGCCGGCGGCCCGGCCGATATCTACGCGCGCTTTGTAGGGCAGCGCCTGCAGGAGGCGCTTGGACAACCGTTCATAGTCGAAGACCGACCCGGCGGCGGCTCGGTGCTCGGCACCGATGCGGTGGCAAAGTCGGCGCCGGATGGCTACACGCTGCTGATGATGTCCAACACGCACACCGTGAACGAATCGCTGATCGCGAACAAACCGTTTCAGTTGCTGCGCGACTTCGCTCCCGTAGCGCCGGTGAATTACTCCGATCTGGTGCTGGTGCTGCACCCCTCGGTGCCGGCGAATACGCTGAAGGAGCTGATCGCACTCGCGAAATCCAAGCCGCATGCGCTCAACTACGCGTCCTCGGGCCCCGGTACGCCCTATCACATGGCGGGCGAGCTGTTTAAGGCGATGGCCGGCGTGGACATCGTTCACGTTCCCTACAAAGGCAGTTCGGGCGCTCGAACCGACATACTCGGCGGCCAGGTGCAGCTGATGTTCGACGCTATCACCACCATGGCGCCGAATGTGCGCGCGGGGAAACTCAAGGCCCTGGGCACCACAGGCAAAGAACGCTCGCCCGTGCTGCCGGACGCGCCGACCGTTGCCGAAGCCGGCGTGCCCGGTTACGAGGCGGTGATCTGGCTCGGCATCATGGCGCCCGCCGGCACGCCCAAGCCCATCGTCGAGCGTCTGAACGCGGAAATTCGAAAGATCGCCAACACCGCGGAGGCAAAGGACGCGTGGGCCAGGCAGGGCGCGGCACCGATGAGCATGAGCACGGAAGAGTTCGCACAGTACCTGCGCGAAGATATCGCCAAATGGGCGAACATCGTGAAGATTTCCGGTGCCAAAGTCGATTAAGTCGACTGTGGATTGAAACGAGCGCAGATTGAAGCGACAGCGGATTTCCTGGAGAACATGGAATGCAACTGAAAATACTGAGCGCGGGCGCCGCGCAGGGCGTGGTGACGGGTCTGGCTGACGAGTTTCGCGCGCGCACCGGATGTGAACTCGATTGCAGCTTTGGCGCAGTCGGTGCAATCAAGGAAAAGCTGCTCGCTGGCGCGCCCGCCGATCTGATCATCCTGACCCGCGCACTGATCGCCGGTTTGGCGGCCGAAGGCAAGGTGGCCCCCGGCAGCAGCGCCGACCTCGGCCGGGTGCGCACCGGCGTCGCCGTGCGCGCGGGAGACCCCTTGCCCAATGTAGCGAGTGCGGACGCCTTGCGCAACACCTTGCTCGCCGCGGCGGGCATTTTCTTTCCCGATCCGCAAAAAGCGACCGCCGGCATCCATTTCGCGCGCGTGCTCGATACCCTGGGCGTCCGCGCAGAGGTGGAGCTGCGCCTGAAGACCTATCCGAACGGCGCGACAGCCATGCGCGAAATGGCGCAATCCAAAGGCGAGCGACTGGTAGGCTGCACCCAGGTCACGGAGATCAACAATACGCCCGGGGTCGTACTGGTCGGCTTGCTGCCTGCAGAATTCGAACTGGCGACCGTGTATTCCGCCGGCGTGTGCGCCGGAGCCGCCAGCGCGAAAGCGGCACAAAAGTTCATAGAGTTTCTGACGGGAGAGCATTCACGAGCGCTGCGCGTCAAGGCAGGATTCGAACTCGGGTCGGCGTGACCCTAAACGGCAAGAGGCCGTGGGAAATTTCAGACGGATACAGCGCTGCGCGCGCAGCGGCCCGTGTCGCTTGCCGCGCCCCTCTGGTCAAGGCAAACCTCAAACATTCGGTTGAGGGTGGTCATCTTCCTTCCGCATCAGGTACGCCCGACTAGGGGCGCGCACAACAGCGGATGTCTGGGTCGATGACCTGTCGGTATCTTTATGTTTGAAAGTTACCTTGGCCGGAAGAACGCGGTGAATGACATTTCACGAGTGTGCAATGCAGAAGTTGATGTCGTATTTATCTCATGCCACGGCCTTCGACAAAGCCCGGAACAGGCCGAAAATGACCGCTCAGTTCTTTCGCTTGCTTGTTGCACCATGGCTGTAGCAAACTGTCCCCGCCGCGAGCGGTGCCAGCGCCGCCGCGGCCTCACCCATCCTGGACGGGCGATCCCATGAGCTTATTGTCGCGATTCTGGCGCGGCCTGCGTGACGAGCGCAGCGCAGACACCGCGGAGAACGGAGCCGCCGCGGTCGATCCCGACCCGGCGTTCATCGAAGCTGCGGACGATCCATCGATCGGCCGCTTCGTCGTAAACCGCCAGGCGGTATTGAACGGCGATATGGAGGTCGTCGGCTATGAATTCGCCCAGGTCGGCGATCCCGTTTCGTCCGGGCACGAAGACGAGCGGGACAGGGTGCTGCTGACCTATGTCTGCGGCGAGGACGGGCGCAATCTGGTCGGAGAGCGTATCGCGTTTGTCTCGATCGGACAGAAGTTCCTGTTCGACGACGGGGTCGACGCTCTGGCCGGGACGAGGACGACGCTGCTCCTGCGCAAGTCGCCCCTGGACAACGGCATCGCGCTGATACGGCGCATTTCGGATCTGCGACAGGCAGGCGTTGCCGTGGGGTTCGCAGACGGCCGCGCCGTGGTTGAAAACCACCTGCTCGCGAACGCCGCCAGCGCCGCGTTTTTCTCCATCGCGGAAACCCTGCTGCCCGACCTGATGCAGCACTCCAAGATGCTTGCGACGCGGCACCCGGCGCTCTGCCTTGGCATTCGCGGCCTGGAAACCCAGGAAGAGTTCGACGCCTGCCGCCGCATGAGCTTCAGCTATTTCCACGGCCCTTTCATCCGGCGCCGCGAGGAATGGAGTCCGGTCCAGGTCAACGAAAGCGCTTTGCGCATCTGCGACCTGCTCGCGCGCATGCGCAAGGGGGCGGAGCTGGGCGAGCTCGCCGAGCAGATCAAGCACGATCCGATGATCTCCTACCGCATCCTGCGCTTTGCCAATTCAGCGGCAGTCGGCGCCACCCGGGACATCACGTCGATCTCGGACGCGACGCTGATCATCGGCAGGCAGGCGCTGTACCGCTGGCTCGTATTGCTGCTGTGCGTGGCGGGGCCGGCTTCGCCCGGCCATCAGGCCTTGCTGGAGGACGCGCTCGCGCGCGGACGCCTGATGGAACTTCTTGCCGGTCCGGAAAACACGCCCTCGGCGCGGCAGGTGCTGTTTCTGACAGGCATCTTCTCGCTCCTGGACGTGATGCTGAAGGTGCCGATGGATGCGCTGCTGGCGCAAATGACGCTGCCGCCGGAACTGCGCGATGCCCTCCTCGAGCGCAGCGGACCCTGCGTCCCGCTGCTGCGTCTCGCCGAAGCCTGCGAAAGCGGCAATCAGGCGCTGCTCATGCAGCTATGCGACGCATTGCGCATCGACCTCGGCGCGCTGAACCAGTCGCTGGCCGCAGCCGGCGCCTGGGCGCGCGAGTCGGCGCAGGGAATTCAAGCCTAGCCAAGCTCTCGCGGCGCCGCGGCCTAGCCGCGGCACTATGTCGCCCCCCCCGCTCAGCCGGTGATGCCGATCTGCCAAGGCACGAATTCGTGGTCGCCCAGGCCCAGGCGCTCGCTCTTGGTCTGGTCGCCGGAGGCGGTGCGCAGGATGAGCTGGAATATCTGCTCGCCCATCTGGTCCAGGCTCGCCGTGCCATCGAGGATCTGGCCGCAATTGATGTCCATGTCTTCCTCCAGCTTGCTGAACATCGGCGTGTTGGTGGCGAGCTTGATCGAAGGCGAGGGTTTGCAGCCGAAGGCCGAACCGCGTCCGGTGGTGAAGCACACGATATTGGCGCCGCCCGCGATCTGCCCCGTGGCCGACACCGGGTCGTAGCCCGGGGTATCCATGAACACGAAGCCTTTCTGCTTCACCAGTTCCGCATACTTGTACACTTCCATCAGCGGCCCCGTACCGCCCTTCATCGCCGAACCCAGGGATTTCTCCAGGATATTGGCCAGGCCGCCCGCCTGGTTGCCAGGACTCACCACGCCGTTGATCTGCACGTCGCGCCCGAGCGCGTACACGTCCTTCCACCAGCGGATGCGCGCTATCAGTTTCTCGCCGACTTCGCGCGAAATCGCGCGCCGCGTGAGCGTGTGCTCGACGCCGTAGATTTCGGGCGTCTCCGACAGCACCGCAGTGCCGCCGTGGCGAACCAGGAGATCCATCGCCGAACCGAGTGCCGGATTGGCCGTGATCGAGGAAAAGCTGTCCGAGCCGCCGCACTGCAGACCGACGGTGATATGGCTCGCCGGCACCGGCACGCGCGTGACGCGGTTCGCCTCCGGCAACAGTTCCTTTATCGCTGCAACGCCCGCCTCTATGGTCTGGCGCGTGCCGCCGGAGTCCTGCATCACGAAGGTGCGCAGCGTCGTGCCGCTCGTAAGCTGCTCGCTCTCGAACAGGGTCTTGATCTGGTTGCGCTCGCAACCCAGGCCGACCACCAACACCGCGGCGAAATTCGCGTGGCGAATGTAGCCGGCCACCGTGCGCCGCAGCAGGTCCATAGGCTCGCCCGACAATTCCATGCCGCAACCGCTCGAGTGCGTGAACGCGGCCACGCCGTCGACATTGGGAAACTCGGCCAGCCGCTCCGGCGTGAACCACTCGGCGATGCGGTGCGAAACCGTGGCCGAGCAGTTCACCGTCGATACGATGCCGATGTAGTTGCGCGTCGCGACGCGGCCGTCGGCGCGCACGATGCCCATGAATTTGGCGCGGTCCGCCTCAGGCACCATCTCCACCGCCTTGTAGTCGCGGGCGTGGGCGTAGTCGCGGTCGAATTCGCGGAATTCCATATTGTGCCCGTGCATCAGCGTTCCGGGCTGTATGTCCGCCGCGGCGAAGCCGATGATGGTGTTGTACTTCAGCACCGGGTCGCCCTTGCGCAGCGCGCGCACCGCGATCTTGTGTCCGGCGGGAATGCGGTTCAAACAGGTGAGATTCTCCCCGGCCAGGACGCTGCCCTGGGGAAGATCCACGCGCGCGACCAGCACGCTGTCGTTCGCGTGCAGCCGGATGGCCGGTGCGGCGAGGTTTTTTACGGCAGAGGCGTTCATGCTTTCAGTTCCTTGATTGGCGTTTCGGGCGGACGACCCAGGCCGGGGGAAGCAAGCATCGCGGAGATGCCTCCGGTCCCTGCTCCCGGCCGTTTTCCTGGTCTCAGCCGAATCCTAGCAAACTCCGGACGGTTAGGACCGGCATTCGCGCAATAACGCGCTACGCCCATTGTCTTTGCGCCCATTTGGCAACAACCTGTTAGACTGCTCCTCTATCGATCCGCGCGTGCTCGATGTTCGGGTTGATATTCGACTACATTCTAATCAGGAGATTTTCGTGGCTACTGGCACAGTGAAATGGTTCAACGCAAGCAAGGGTTTCGGTTTCATTCAGGCCGATGACGGTTCCAAAGACGTGTTTGTGCATATTTCGGCCGTGGAAAAGGCGGGCCTGTCCACTTTGAACGAAAATCAAAAAATCCAGTACGAATTGCAGAAAGGGCAGGACGGCAAGACCTCAGCGGGCGATCTGAAGGCAATCTGATCCCGTGACGGGGATCCGCAGTCCCCGTTTCAATCGCCGAACGCCCGGAATTCCGGGCGCGCCCGGCCCGGGCTTGCGCGCAAGCCCGGCTTGTTTCCCGACCGTGGCTTGCCGCAGGCGCAGCTATGCGCCTATCCTGCGCGTCCGCTTCCGGCATCAGCTTTGATTTTGGTTCGGCGGCTCACACTGTTTCCGCATTTCCGGCAATTCGACCAGAAACGAATGTGAACAATATCGACCGTTTCGAAATCAGGAAAGTCCTGGGTGAAGGCGGAGCCGGCATCGTCTATCTTGCCTACGACCCCAAGCTCAAGCGCGACGTGGCGATCAAGACCCTGACTGCGGCGTCCGGCGCCGAGATGCAGACCCTCCTCGACGAAGCGCGCGCCGTTAGCACGCTACGCCACCCCTGCATCGTCCCCGTGTTCGAGGCAGGCGAACTGAACGGCGCGCCTTACCTGGTATTCGAGTACGTCACCGGCGAGACCCTGCACGACCTGATCCGGCGCGGCGGCGCGATGCCGACCGAGGCGGCGTTGAAAATCGCCTCGCAGATACTGGATGCCCTGGCACACGCGCATGAGAACGGCGTTCTGCATCGCGACATCAAGCCCGCAAACATCATCCTCGGCAGCGACGGCACCCCGCGCATCATGGACTTCGGCGCGGCCTCCAGGCATCAGTTGAACTGGCTCAACGAAAGCAACGTGGGCATCGACGAGAACTTCATCGGCACGCCCGCCTACATGGCGCCGGAATACATCGAAAACAAGACCTACTCCGCGCGCACCGACATTTTCGGCGCGGGCCTGGTCTTCTGCGAAATGCTCACCGGCCAGCGGGTGTTCAAGGGCGGCGGCAGCGTGGAGGAGTTGCTGCACCGTATCGTGCACGATCCTATCGTGCTCCCGCCCAGTCCGGGCTTGAACGAGAAGATCGTCGCCTGCCTGCTGAAGGCACTGGCCAGGAATCCGGAGGAGCGCTACGGCTCAGTGCTCGAAATGAAGCAAGCCCTGCTTCAGGCGAGCGAACCTGATTCCGCAACATCCGCGAAATCCGCCGCGACCGATGGCCGCGGCACGCTGGAATTCCTGCTGCGGCGGATCAAGCTGAAGAAAGAATTCCCGGCGATGTCCGAGTCGATCTCGAACGTCAACCACATCATCTTTTCGGATACCGGCAGCGTCACCACCCTCACCAATGCGGTGCTCAAGGATTTCGCGCTTACCAACAAGATCATCAAGCTCGCCAATTCGAGCTATTACGACCGCTCCGGGCGCGGCAGCATCAGCACCATCTCCGGCGCCGTCTACCGGCTGGGCTTCGATACCATACGCAATATCGTCCTGGGCCTGCTGCTGTTCGATCAGATGAAAGACCGCAGCCAGGCGCAGGACTTGATGGGCGAATGCGTGCAGGCCATCCTGGGCGGCGCGATCGCCAAGGAAATCTGCGTAGCCCAGGGTTACGGCAATCCGGAAGAAACCTTCGTCTGCACCATGATGCACAACCTGGGCCGCATACTCTCGGTCTACTACTTCCCCGAAGAGACCGCAGAAATACGAAAGCTGCTCGAACTGGGCCAGACCACCGAGGACCAGGCCTCGCGCACGGTGCTGGGCGCGAGCTATACCGAACTGGGCCAGGGCGTTGCCAAGTCCTGGGGCTTTCCGCAGAAAATCATCGGCAGCATGAACAAGCACCTGCCGCCGCGCTCGAGCGCGCCCGCGACGCCGGACGAAACCATACAGCTGGTGGCGTGCATGGCCTCCGACCTGTGCGGCGTGATCGTCAGCGCCGACCCCGACAAGCAAAAGAAGCTCACCGCCGACACCCTGGAAAAATACCAGAGCCACCTCAAACTGAAGCCGAATGCCACGGAGGTCATATTCGGCCGCTCAATGGAGAAATTCAACGAGTACACGGCGGCCGTAGGCTGGAGGCTGGACCAGACCATCGCCAGGCGCCTGAACGCGCTGCAGGCGGCAGCGGAACCGCCGCCGGACACCGAAGACGCGCTGACCCTGCCGACCGAGGTCAGGCAGGCGGCAGACATCGAAAAGACCATGGACGTCGCCGTGCTCGCAAAAGCGGTGGCGGTGGCAGTGGCACCGGCGTCGCCGCCGTCCGAGCCGGCCCCGATGCGCATGCGCAAGGACGTGCTCTCGGGCGGCACGCAGGACATAACCAATGCCATGGTCGAGGGGCGCAGCCTGAACGACATCCTGCGCGTCATCATCGAAACCATCTACACCGGCATGGGTTCGGACCACGTGGTGTTCGCGCTGCGCGACCCGAAGTCGGCACGGATGATGGGCCGCTTCGGCCTCGGGGACAATATCGACGAACTGATCCGGCGGTTTCAGTTCACGCTCGAATTCGTGCCCGACGTGTTCCACGTCGCGCTGCAAAAGAACATCGACATACTCATCACCGATACCGGCGACCCTAAGATCGTGAACCGCATCCCGGAGTGGTATCGCAAGGCGTTTTCCGCGGGCGCATTCGTCCTTTTCCCGATCGTGATCAAGGACCGGCCCTTCGGCATGATCTACGCCGATGTCTCCAAGCCCCGCTCGATCACGATCGAAGAGGACGAACTCAAGCTGCTGCGCACCCTGCGCAACCAGGCGGTGCTGGCGGTGCGTCAATCGGGCTGAGCCGGCTGCTCAACATTTCAATCAAGACCTGTCTATGCAAACCAGAACCTGGGACGTACTCGTAATCGGCGGCGGCAACGCCGCACTGTGCGCGGCCCTGACCGCGCGCGAAGCCGGCGCCAGCGTGCTGCTGCTCGAATCGGCGCCGCGCGAATGGCGCGGCGGCAATTCCCAGCACACGCGCAACCTGCGCTGCATGCACGACGCGCCGCAGGACGTGCTCACCGACGCCTATCCGGAAGAGGAGTACTGGCAGGACCTGAAAAAGGTCACCGGCGGCATCACCGACGAGGCGCTCGCACGCATGGTGATCCGCGATTCCTCGCGTTGCCGTGACTGGATGCGCAGGCACGGCGTGCACTTTCAGCCTTCGCTCTCGGGCACGCTGCACCTGTCGCGCACCAACGCCTTCTTCATGGGCGGCGGCAAGGCATTGGTCAACGCCTACTACCGCAGCGCCGAGCGGCTCGGCGTGCACATCCGCTATGAGGCGCCGGTGGACCGGCTGGAACTTCGCGACGGCCGCTTCGCAGCGGCTTACATCGGCGAGGAGCGAATAGAAGCGAGGGCCTGCGTGGTCGCGAGCGGCGGATTCGAATCGAACCTGGAGTGGATGCGCGAGGCCTGGGGTGAGGTCGACGGCGAATGGCCCTCCGACAATTTTCTGATTCGCGGCACGCGCTACAACATGGGCGTGCTGCTGAAATTCCTGCTCGCAAACGGCGCCGACGCCATCGGCGACCCGACCCAGAGCCATTGCGTCGCCATCGACGCGCGCGCGCCGCTGTACGACGGCGGCATCTGCACCCGCGTGGACTGCGTCTCGCTCGGCATCATGGTGAACAAGCAGGCGGCGCGCTTCTACGACGAAGGTGAAGATTTCTGGCCCAAGCGCTATGCGATCTGGGGCCGGCTGGTGGCGCAGCAGCCCGGGCAGACCGCCTATTCGGTGATCGACGCCAAGGCCATCGGCCGCTTCATGCCGCCGGTGTTCCCGGGGGAGAAGGCGCAGACCCTGCCCGAACTTGCGCAAAGGCTGGGACTGGAGGAACGCGCCTTCGTGCGCACGGTCGAGGACTACAACGCCGCCTGCCGCGACGGCAGCTTCGACCACGCGGTGCTCGACGACTGCCATACGGAAGGACTCGCCCCGCCGAAGACGCATTGGGCCCGTCCCATCGATACGCCGCCCTTCTACGCCTATGCGCTGCGGCCGGGCCTCACCTTCCCCTACCCCGGCGTGAAAGTGGACGCGCCCCCCGCGGTGCCC
>CAYNVY010000077.1:0-1163 GCA_964400745.1 uncultured Enterobacteriaceae bacterium
GCCGGCGCGCAGGGCGCGCTGATCAACCGGTCGGTGCCGCCGAATGTCGGTGCGATCAGTCCCAGGGCGACCGCGCCGAGGATGCCGGCCAGCGCGCCGAAGGCCGCGTAATGCGGGCTGATCGCCGCATAGACGGTGACGCCGAATGCCACCGACGCCGGCAGCGCGACCAGCATCGATGCCAGCCCGCCCCAGAAATCTCCGGGAACCTTGAGTCTGTCCGAAAAAGCTTGCATGGCGGTCATGGCAGTCGTTGCATTGCGCCCGGGAAAAGCGCCGGACCGGCGGTGCCGCAGCCGCAGGGCCTTCGGCACCGCCTCCCGGCGCGCAAGGCTATTTCTTTTGCATCGCCGCCTCGATCTGCCGGCACAGCGTTTTCAGAATCTTGATGCGCGCAAAGTTCTTGTCGTTGGCTTCCACCAGCGTCCAGGGCGCGATGGCGGTGCTGGTGCGGTCCACCATGTCGCACACCGCATGCTCGTACTCGCTCCACTTCTTGCGGTTGCGCCAGTCCTCCTCGGTGATCTTGAAGCGCTTGAAGCCGATTTTCTCGCGTTCCTTGAAGCGCTTGAGCTGCTCTTCGTTGCTGATCGCGAGCCAGAACTTGACCACCACGATATTGTGCCGCACCAGCTGCGACTCGAAATCGTTGATCTCGCTGTAGGCGCGCATCCAGTCGGCCTTGGAGCAAAAGCCCTCGACCCGCTCGACCAGTACCCGGCCGTACCAGGAGCGGTCGAATATCGTCAGGCGCCCGCGCCGCGGCACATGCCGCCAGAAGCGCCACAGATAGGGCTGGGCGCGCTCTTCCTCGGTCGGTGCTGCGACAGGAACCACGCTGTAGAAACGCGCATCCAGCGCGCTGGTGATGCGCCGGATGGCGCCGCCTTTGCCGGCGGCGTCGTTGCCCTCGAACATCGCAATGACCGTGAGATCCTTGAATTTCGGACTGCGCGTGAGCACTGCGAGCTTGCCCTGGTATTTCTCCAATTCGAGACCATAGGCTTTCTTGTCTATGGTCTGTGCAAGATCCAGGGTCTTGATCACGTCGAGCTGGTCGATCGACGGCAGGGGCGGCGGCGCATGCACCTCCGTCGCTTTCGCGCCGGCCTCGGCCAGGCGTTTTCTTATGGCATCCAGAATCACCTTGCCCACGGGCAGGC
>CAYNVY010000077.1:1173-17389 GCA_964400745.1 uncultured Enterobacteriaceae bacterium
ACGATGGTCCACGGCGCTTCGGCCGTGCTGGTGTGGCGGATCACGCTCTCGTGCACGACCTGGAACTTGTCGTACTGCTTGAAGCGCTTCCAGTCGCGGCTGGTGACGCGCCAGCGCGTTTTCGGGTCCTTCTGCAGGACCTTCAGGCGCTTTTCCTGCTTGTCCTTGGACAAATGCATCCAGAACTTCAGGATCAGTGCGCCTTCGTCGAACAACATCTTCTCCAGACGCTTGGCGCGCTCCAGGCTCTGGTCCAGATCCGCCGTCTGGGTGCGCCCGAGCACGCGGTTGAGTATCGGCCAGGTGTACCAGGAACCGAGGAACATGCCTATCCTGCCCTTGGGCGGGAGCGCGCGCCAGAAACGCCACATCATCGGACGGTCCAGTTCCTCGTCCGAAGGCGCCCCCATGCCGTGCGCCTGCACGTAACGCGGATCCATCCACTCGTTGAGCAGGTTGACGGTTTCTCCGCGCCCGGCGCCGTCCAGGCCGCCGATCAGAATGATCACCGGAAATTTCGCGAGCTTCGCCAGATCCATCTGCGCTTCGAGCAAAGCCTCGCGCAGCTTGGGCACCTCCTTGTCGTAAGTCGCCTTGTCTATCTTGTGGCCCAGCTCTGCAGATTCGAACATGATGTCATCCCCTGTCAATGAAACCACGCCGCCGCGGCGGCTAATCCGCGCGCTTGAGCGAGCGGCAACTCAACGGCAAAAAATTCGCGGAAATATTCGTCTTGTTTTCGCCCTTGACCGTCATTTTCCCGGGCGCTTCGGCTGCGCCGCAAACCCATGCAACCGGCACCACCGGCGCATCCTCGACCACGGCCGGCCGGATGGAGAGTGTCTTGTCCTTGATCGCGCCGTTGGCGCGATTGCCGAAACCGATATGGATGGCGCCGTTCTGCACCGACACGGAACTGATGTAATTGTTGACGATCCTGTCGGCGCCGGGCAATCCCGCTGCGGCGTTGTCGGCCGGAAAAGTCTGCGCCAGCGCCCAGCTCGCAGCCACGGGCTTCTTCGCCAGATCCGCCAGCGGCAGCGCGCTGTTGATCTGGTCGCGGACTATGCCGTCCTGAAAACTGGGCACGGCAAAAAGCGCAAGGATGGCCACGATGCCGATGACGACCATCATTTCCATCATGGTAAAGCCGGGGCTGCCTGTAGTCATGTTTCCTTCCCGCCGCCGCGTTCGCCCTGCAAGGTGCGATCAAACGACGGCTGCGAGAAGTTCCTCGGTCATTGTGACGATTTCATCAGGTTCTATCCCCAGGGTTGAGAGAACGAACCGCTCACCTTCGATCCAGTCTGCGCACAAGCCGCGCTTGGCGTGCAGCGCAGAAATCTGCTCGGCCAGCAGGCCGAAGGCGACGAGCTTTCGATCAGCAGCCTCGCCCGCTATCGTGCTTCTTGCCATGAGTGCGAACTCGTGATGGTGCATTATGGCACCGCAAAGCGTTTCGGGCAGGGACCAGCTTCGCGCAAGCGCGGACGCGACCCGCGCGTGATTGAATTTGAAGCGCGTATCCTCGATGCGCGTGAGTTGCGCGCCCGAGATCGTGTCGCCCTCGCCCATGATCTCGGTGTACTGCGGAAATTTGCGCAGCATGACCAGCATGCCGCAGTCGCGAAACAGGACGTAGGTGTGCGCGGCGTCCCGGTCGACGTCCTTCAGCCGGCCGGCGATTTCCGCCGCCAGCCCCGCGATGTGCATCGTGCGGTCCCAGAAGCGCTCGAGCGCCGGGCCCGACCCCGCCGGAAATGCGCGGCGCAGCAGCAGGCCGCTGATGATGTTCGCGCATGCGCGCAGACCGAGGATGGAGAGCGCCTGCTCTACCCCGCTCGCCTTCTTGACCAGTCCGTAAAAAGGCGAATTGACCGTCTTGAGAATGGTGGCCGACAAACCCACGTCGGTGCCGATCAGCGCCGCGAGTTTGCGCAGATCGGGCTGGTCTTTGTCGAATTCCTCGTTGAACCGCGCCAGAATCAGGGGACAGGGCGGAATGTCCAGTTCTTTCGCGACACGCTCTGCCTCGCGTTCGATCACGTCGAAATTTTCCGGATAGTCCGCCATGGCTTCGGCGTCATGCCGCAGACCGGAACGGGAGTCCGGCGCGCTCGCGGATGGTTGCGTAAGCGCTCAGTGCGGGTGTCAGCGTTTGGTTTCAGCCAGCGTCGTCTGCGCCGCCTGGCCGGCCGCGGCTTGTTGCCCCTGCGACAACCACTGCGGGCCCGTGTTGCCCTGGCCGGTTCGCGCAAGAATGCGCCGCTCGTAATCCTTCGCCAGCATCTGGTCCTTGCTCGCGACCAATTCGGTGACGCGCGTGAGTTCCTTCACCGGGAAATAGCGCTGGTTGTCCTTGTGCGCGAACTTGATCTCGACGATGTCGCCCACTGCGACCTTGGCATCGCTGCGATTCAGGAATGCGCGCGCAGACCCGGTATCGTTGGCGAGCAGTTCCGGGAACTGCACGTCGACCCAGCGCTCGGCGCTGCTTTTCAAATGCTCCGGAGCGCGGTCCAGGGACAGGAAAACGTTGTCCGCCACCCGGACATAGACCTCCGCCACGCGGCCGGTCGCAAGCTTGCCGCCGAGGTAGGCCTCCGGGCGCTGCCCTTGAGCGGGTGCGGGCGCGAGCGATGAAGGTTGCCCGGCCGCGCTGGGCGCGAGGGAGTCTATCGTACTGCCGAGGGAGCCGGCTTTGCCCGGCGGGAGCGTCGCGCCGGACTGCGCAAGCGCAAACATCAGCGCGACGAGACCCGCCATGACGCCGAGACCCAACAGGGCAATCGTCCTATCCTGTCTGCTGTTCATTTGAACTTCTCCTTAAACCCGCAGCAAAACCCGCATGCGCAACCCGCTAAAGCCGCCGCGCCCATTCACCATTGTTGCGGCAAACGCTTGGCGATGGTGATTCTCTTGTTCTCCAGCCGAATATAGCCGCTCGCGACCAACTCCTTGAATACCCGGCTGGCCATTTCCCGCGTCGCGCCGACCCGGTTCGCGATGTCGCGTTTGGACAATTTCTCGCTGATCACCAGCTTACCATCTTCTTCGGTTGCCATTTCCAGCAACAGCCGCGCGACACGGTGGGAAACATCCAGAAGCGCCAGACTCTTCACGTTCTTCAGCAGGTTGCGCGTGCGGGCTATCAGCTTTAAGATGATCTGCATCGCAAAATCCGGATTTGCCGCCAGAAATATCCTCAGCGCCGCGTGCGGGATAATCGCCAGTTCCGTGCGCTCCAGGGCCATGACCGAAGCCGAGCGCGGCCCGTCGTCCAGCGACATTTCCCCGAAATAGTCCCCTGCTTCGAGCACGCTCAGGTCGATCGTCTTGCCATCCGCGCTGCAGAGAAACACTTTGACCCGGCCTGAATTGATGAGGTAGAGCGAACCCGTCGACTGCTCCCCTTCGTTGATGATCAGCGCATTCTTGGGATAAGCCCTCAGCGTCGCATGCGCGGACAGCGTGCGCAACAATCCGTCTCCGATTCCCGCGATGTTCCTGTCTGGCTGTTCGACGTCTGGCACTTTCAACCGCCCATGATTCAGTCTACCGTTCACCATCGGGCCTTCGGGCGCTAGCCATCCGAATCAGCCGTCCGGCGTATAATTTGCGCACAAACACTGCACGGAATCCGGCAGTCCTATCGGGTTAACGGCCGCAGGAACGCAAACTTTAGCGTTTCGGCGCCCTCCGCAAGATTTTCCAGAACTTCGATGCAACGCACTGTATTATTGGCGCTATTCACTTTGGATCGGCAGCGCACATGGTTCGTTCGGAAGCGGGCGCGAGCGCCGGCCGATACCACTGTTTCAGGAGCCGAAATTGGATACATTGGATACAGATGGCGACGCGCGAGATCGAAAAGCCGATCAGATCGTGCAGGAAATCGGAATCCCGCCCTGCCCCGCAACGCTGACCCGGCTGCTGCGCGAGACGCGCGCCGACATTCCCGACTTTCGCCGCATAGGCCAGCTCATCAGCGGCGACGTCGCCCTGGCCTCGGCCATATTGAAAGTCGCCAACTCCCCGTTCTACGGCTTGCGCTCCAAGGCCTCGTCGGTGCAGCAGGCGCTGGCGCTGCTCGGGCTCAACTCCGTGACGCAGCTGGTGACCGGGCTGCTGCTGCGGCAGGCGTTTTCCGGCGTGGTTAACCCCGGCATGGAACGCTATTGGAAGATGTCGATGGCGACCTCCCTCATATCGGCCATGATCTGCCGCGAAACGGGGCGCGGCGACGTAGGCGTCGCCTGCACCTTCGGCCTGTTTCGCGATTGCGGCATGCCGGTGATGCTGCAGAAGTTTCCCGTCTACGCGGATATTTTCAACGGCAAGGCGCTCGCCTCGGGCGACCTGGTGCAGGACATCGAGAGCGAACGCTATCCGACCAATCACGCCCGCGTCGGCGCGCAGCTCGCGCGCAGCTGGCACCTGTCGGAATCCTTGTGCTTCGCCATCCTGCACCACCATGATCTGCTGTACTCGAACGAACTCCTGGTGCAAGCCGACAGCGACGCGCTCAAGCTCGTCGCCACCGGCCTCGTGGCCGAAAAGCTCTACAGCCTCGCCACCGGCGAATCCTGCCACGAGTGGGCGACCGGCGGCGAATGGGCGCTGTTCGAACTCGACCTGACCCAGGAGAAATTCGCCGCCCAGGTGGCGCGGGTCAACGCCTCGGTCAATCACCTCTGAGCCCCGGCCGCAGCAGCCCGTCCGACCCCTGTCCAGCCTGGCACCGCGACTCGCGCAGGCGGCGCCCCGCGAGCCCGCGCCTGGGACCGAAAAAGCGCGGAAAACCGCATCTGTTCCGCGATTCGACTTGCGTCTACCGGAGAATAATGTGCACAAGGCGGCGAAGCCGCTTCGCATCGGCGACGTCGCCGCATGCTTACCGATGGCCACTGGGCGACGCATATGAAATCCAACGCAGAAGCATCCAGACTCGTCCTCGCATTCGACGCCGGGCAAGACGGCGGGCGCGATTCCAATTCGAAGGAGCGCGAGGACGCCGAGCTGGGCGCGATCAAGCACGCAGTGGCGCGCATCGAAGCCGAAGCCCGGGCCACCTCGGCGGCGCAATTGCGCGCGCGCGCGGAAGAACGCGCCTGCCAGACCGCCAAGGCGAAGGCCATCGCCGAGACGCAGGCCAGGAACGCAGCCGAGGCGCGCATCAAGGCCGAGGAAGAAGCCGCGGCCTGCGCACGCATACGCGCCGAAGCCGAGGACCGCGCGCAAATCGCCGCTGCGGCGCGGCAACAGGCCGAGACGCAGGCCACGACCGAAGCCGAAATGCGCGCCAGAACCGACAAGGAGGCGACCGAAGCGGCTCTTGCGCGGCTCACGGCGGAACAGGATTTGCAGGCGCGCACCCAGGCTAGAACGGCGATCGAGCGCAGCCAGGCCGAACGCATGCAGGCGGAAGTGGCTGAACTGCAGGGGCTGCTCAGAGAAATGGAGAACGCCGCGCAATTGCGCGCGCGCCAGGAACATCAGGAAAGGGAACTCAGCCGGGCGCGCAGCCTTGCCGAAGCCGCAGCGCAGCAAGCCAGCCGCCAGCGCGCCCAGGCCGAACTCCAGGCCGAGCAGCAAACCCAGGCGCGTGTGCTGTCCGAGCACGAGGCGCGCGAAGTGGCAAAGCGCAAAGCGCTCGCGGAAGAATCGCATACCACCGTCGCCGTCGCGCGCATCGAAGTCGAAACCAGCTTCGCCGAGCAGGCGGAGGCGAAAATCCGCGAAGAAGAGCGCCTGCTGGCACAAGCCAGGGTCAGGCAGGACGTTGCGGCGCAGATGCAGCAAACGCGGGCTGCGCGTTTGCGCATGGAACGCGAACTCGGCGCCCTGGCCGAAGCCAAGGCGCGCGCCGAAGAACAGGCCGAGGCGGCGGCGGCGGCGCGCGCACGCGCGCATGCGCGCGAACTCGCCGCGGTGCAGGGCCGCCTCGAGGCGGAACTCGCCGCCAGCACCGACGCGGACGAGGCCGCGCGCGCGGAAGCCGAACTGGAGCGCCTGGCGCAACAGCGCGCCGCGGCGGAAGCAGAAGCCATCGCCGGCCTGCAGGCGCGCATTGCCGCGGCGGAAGAAGCCATGGCCGCGAGCGCCGCCCGCACCAAGGCCGACCGCGAGGCGACCGCAGCCGCGCTGGCCAAGGCGGACGCCGAACGCGAAGTCGCGGCCGCGGCGGAAGCCAACGTACAGGCGGAACGGCGCGCAACCGAAATCGCGCGCAAGCGCGCCGAACTCCAGGCCGACGCCAATGCGAAGGCACAGGAGCGCCTGAAAGCCGAACAGGAAAAGCTGCAACTGACGCAGGCGGCCGCGGCCTCGGCCGAAGAGCGCCTGCGCACCGAGCAGCAGGCACTGGCCGAGGCGCAGGCGCGGGCCCAGGCCGAGCAGGCTCTGCTGCAAACCGGCCAGGAACGGCTCAAGCAGGAAAACCGCGCCAAGGCGGCCGCCCTCGCCCTCGCCCACGCATCCGAAGAATGCACCATCGCGGCGCGGATCAAATCCGCAGCCGATATCGCCCTGCTGCAGGAGACCCGGCGCCGGCAGGCGGCCGAAGAAGAGGCCTCGCGCCAGATCGAACAGCATGCGGCGGCACAGGCACGCGCCCGGGCCGCCGAGGCCGAGGCAGCGGAGGAGCGCGTGCGGCTGGCGCAAACAGCGGCGGCGGCGGCCGAAGAGCGCCTCAGAACCGAGCAGGCGGCGCTCGCCGAGGCGCAGGCCCGGGCCGAGGCCGAGCAGTCGCTGCTCGAGACCAACCAGGAGCGCCTGAAGCAGGAGGGCCGCGCCAAGGCAGCAGCGCTCGCCCTGGCGCGTGCGACCGAAGAGTGCACGGAGGCAGCCAAGCTCAAAGCGGCCGCGGACATCGCCTTGCTGCAGGAAACCCGGCGCCGGCAGGCGGCGGAAGAGGCCGCCTCGCGCCAGATCGAACGGCATGAGGCGGCGGAAGCGCAAGCCGGCGCCGCAGCGGCCGAAGCCGCGCGCAAGCGCGTGCAACTGGCCGAGGAGGCGGCGCGCGCCGCCGAGGAGCGCGTGCGCACCGAACAGCAGGCCGTCGCGGAAGCGCAGGCCCGCGCCGACGCCGAACAGGCGCTGCTCGAGAACGACCAGCAGCGGATCAAACAGGAGAACCGCGCCAAGGCGGCGGCGATCGCCCTCGCCCGCGCCGCAGACGAGTGTGCGCGAGCCGCCAGGATCAAGTCCGAGGCCGACATCGCCTTGCTGCAGGAAACCCGGCGCCGGCAGGCGGCCGAAGAGGCAGCGGCGCGGCAAACCGAAGAGCACGCCGCAGCCCAGGCGCGCGCCAGGGCGGCGGCCGAGGAACGCGCGCGCAGCGAAGCGCTGCTGTGCGCCGCCGAACAGGCGAGAACCGAAAACGAAGAGCAGGCCGCGCTTGCCGCGCGCGAGCGCGCCGCCGGCGAGGCGCGGCTGGAAGCCGCCGCACGCGAGCGGCAGCTGGCAGAGGCGCAAACGCTGCACGAAGTGCAGTCGCGCATCGCCGCGGAGGAAGCACGGATTCAGGCAGAAAGAAACAAGGCTCGCGTCGAGTCGGCCGCAGCGCTGCAGGCACGCAACAGCACGCACACCCTGCAGCGGCTGACGCAGGCCATCGCGCTGAGTGCGCGGCGCAAGCTGCTGCTCCAGCGCAGCGCCTATGCCGGCGCAGCGCTCTGCGCCGTCGTCGGCCTGGGCGCCCTCTGGCAAATCGCCAGCGTCACCTCCGGCTCGGACAATGCAGCGGTCGGACTGCCGGCGGCGCAAACCGCTGTGTTGCAGGTCGCAGCGATGGAGGAAGCGATAGTCACCGACGGCAGCGCGCTCAACCTGAAGCTGGCGAGTTCGCTCGGCAGCGTCCCTGCCGCGCACTGAGCCCGGGCGCGCTGAGCGCGGATGAACCGCATGCGGCGGCGCATCCCGCGCGCCGCGGCGACGCCCTGCTGCTGCCGCGACGGACCTTGATATAACACAATGCCGCGCGCGGCTTGATGTGTATGCTCCGGTGAGTCATGGGCATCACACTCATCCTGTCGATTTTGATCGTCGCCCTGCTGATAGGCGTCGGGCTGCTCCTGGTGCGCCTGCGGCAGGCGGCGCAAAAAGAGCGGGAAACCCAGCGCGAGCAAGCGCTCCTGCAACAGGAAATAGACGCGCTGAAGCAGACGCTGGCGCAGAGCGCGGGCGCGCACGCGCTGGCACTGGAGCAGGCGAAGCGGGATTTCGACGCGTTTGCGTATTCGGTATCGCACGATCTCGCCGCGCCGGCGCGCACGATCAACGGCTTTTCCGAACTGCTCAAAGACGAGGCGTCTGTTCTGAGCGAGGACGCTCGGACGTGGCTCGCGCGCATCCAGTACAACTCCCGGCGCCTGGGCGACATGATCAACGACCTGCTGCGGCTCTCCCGCCTGAGCCGCGCGCGCCTGGACTTGCGCGAAGTCGAGCTCGATCCCCTGGCGGCGGAGGCGGTTCGCGCGGCAGGCGCCGGCTTTCCGCACACGCAGGTGGCGCTCACCCCTTTGCCTGCAACCCGCTGCGATCCGCTCCTCGTGCGCCAGCTATTCCAGATCCTGGCGGCCAACGCGTTCAAGTTCAGCGCGAAATGCGCCTCGCCTAGAATCGAAATCGGCGTGAATTCCGCCGAAGGAGAGATGCGGTTTTTCGTGCGCGACAACGGTGCCGGGTTCAACCCGCGCTATGCGGACAAGCTGTTTCAGATCTTCCAGCGTCTGCACAAGGAGGCCGATTTTCCCGGAACCGGCGGCGGGCTGGCGCTCGCGAGGACGATCGTGCAGCGCCACGGCGGCCGCATCTGGGCCGAGGGCGCACCCGGCGAGGGCGCGAGCTTCCATTTCACGCTGTGCGGCGGGAACAGGCCGGACTGAGGCGGGTAAAATCGAAAACTGCGCGACCCCATGACCCAAAACGACAGCGACAGCGGCAACGACAACGCGCCGCGCGCCGGATTCCCCATCCAACCCACTGCGCTCCCATGCTCAAACGAATCAACGTCGAACACCTGAAACCCGGCATGCACCTGCACGAACTGTGCGGATCGTGGATGCAGCACCCGTTCTGGCGCAAGTCGTTCGTGCTCGAAGACCCGAAGGACATCCGGCGCATTCTCGACAGCGGCATCAAGGAGGCATGGATAGACTCGGACAAGGGCCTGGACGTCGAATTCGGCCAGACCAAGGAGGAAACCGAGAAGGAGATCGACCGCACCCTGAGTCGCGCCGCGGAAAGCAGCGCCAGTGCACCGGAGCCGTCGAGCTTGTCCGAGGAAATCCAGCGCGCCACGCGCGTCTGCGCCAAGTCGCGCGAAGCCGTGGTGTCGATGTTCCAGGAAGCGCGCATGGGCAAGGCCATCGAGTCCAAGGACGCCATGCTGCTGGTGGAGGAGATCGGCAACTCTGTCCTGCGCAATCCGGGCGCGCTGATCAGCCTCGCGCGCCTGAAGCGCGCCGACGATTACACCTACATGCACTCGGTGGCGGTTTGCGGCCTGATGATCGCTCTCTCGCGAAAGCTGGGCCTGAATCAGCGCGACACGCGCGACGCGGGCCTCGCCGGCCTGCTGCACGACGTGGGCAAGATGGCGATTTCGCCCGAAGTGCTGAACAAGCCGGGCAAGCTTACCGACGAAGAGTTTACCCTGGTGAAGCGCCATCCCGAGGAGGGGCACAAGATGCTGCTCCGGGCGAACGACATCACCGAAGCCGCGCTCGACGTGGTGATCCACCACCACGAAAAAGTCGACGGCAAGGGCTATCCCCACCGCCTGTCCGGCGACGGCATCAGCCTGTTCTCGAAAATGGGCGCGGTGTGCGACGTCTACGACGCGGTTACCTCCGACCGTCCGTACAAGGCGGGCTGGAATCCGGCCGAAGCCATACGCAGCATGGCGGAGTGGAGCAAAAGCCACTTCGAGGACAGCGTGTTTCAGGCCTTCGTCAAGAGCGTCGGCATCTACCCCATAGGCACCCTGGTCAAGCTGCAATCAGGACGCCTGGGCGTCATCGTCGAGCAGTCGGAGCGCTCGCTGCTGAAGCCGCAGGTCAAGGTATTCTTCTCGACCAAGTCCCAGGTGCGGCTCAAACCCGAGATCCTCGACCTGTCCGGCCCCGGGTGCACCGAAAAGATCCTCGCCCACGAAGATCCGGAAAAATGGGCTTTCCCCGACCTCGAACAGCTTTGGCGGGGCGAAGGGCCCAGGCCCTGGTGAGGCGAGATGCGAGGCCGGAACTTGCGCGGCCGGCGTCCCGTCCGCGCGGATCGTCGACTGTGCACGGATGAAAAGCCATCCGTGTACAGTCGACGATCTTTGAGAAGAACCCGTCCCTGCGACCTTTTCTTCAGAACCCTGTTTTCTGCACGGATGCGCTTTTTATCCGTGCAGAAAACAGGGTTGGCGCGCAGAGCGCGCAATCGCCGCATGGGAAGAACGCCCGGACGATGCGACAACGTTCAATCCGAGACGATCAATCCCGAACGCAAACCTCATCGCTTAACAGGATGTTAAAAAAGGGGGCACGCCCCCTTTTATATCCCCCATTTCAGAGGCTGCTGAAATTCGCTTCCCTATGAGGCCGGTTGACCAAAGCGGGTAATGCCGCGCTCGGGAAGCGAATTTCAACAGCCTGTTCTAAGACTACGCCCGCCTCTCGTGCAGAATCTGCTGGATCACCTGGCACAGCTTGTCCACGGTGCTGGGCTTGTCGACCAGTTGACGCACGCCGGCCCGGCGCGCGGCCTCGCGCAGGTCGTCGGTGATATAGCCTGAGGTGATGACCACCGGCAGCTCCGGACGGATGCGCGACAGCTCCAGCGCCACGTCGAGCCCGGACAAGCCGGGCATGTTGAAATCGGTCACGGCGATGTCGAAGCCGCCCGGGTCGGCGCGCACCGCGTCGAGCGCAAGACGCGCATCCAGAAAGCCGCTGCTGCGGTAACCCAGGCGGTTCAGCATGCGCAATACCAGGAATACCAGCGACTCGTCGTCATCGACGTAGAGCACATGCTCTCCGTTGCCGCGTATCGCGCTCGGCTCGAGCGGTTCCGGCGCCGCTTCGCCGACAGGCGCCGCGACCGCGGGAAAGTAGATCCAGAACGTGGTGCCGCGGCCCGGCGCGCTCTTCAATTCGATCGCGGCATCGTGCGTCTTGACGATGCCATGCACTGCGGCCAGGCCGAGGCCGGTGCCCTGCCCGACCGGCTTGGTGGTGAAGAACGGTTCGAAGATGCGCTCTTGCGTGGCTGCGTCCATGCCGCGCCCGTTGTCGCTGACCCACAGGCGCACATGCGGACCCGGTTTGAGGTCGGGCAGGCGGCGCACCGCCTCGGCATCGAGCAGCACCTCTTCCAGTCCGATTTCGATGCGTCCGGAGCGCTCGTGCAGGGCGTGCCAGGAGTTGGTGCACAGGTTCAGCAGGACTTGCTGCACCTGGGTCGAATCGGCGAGCACGCGCGCCGAGACGTCCCGGAACGACGTCACCAGATCAACCCCGGCGGGCAGGGTCGCGCGCAGCAGATGCACCGCTTCCTCGACCAATGGCCGCAAGGGCTGGTTCTCCAGGCGCAGCGGCTGCTTGCGGCTGAAGGTCAAAATCTGCTGCACCAGATGGCGCGCGCGCTGGCTCGCCTTGTAGATTTCATCCAGGCTTTCCTGCGCCTTGTGGCCCTGATCGATATCCTGCCGCGCGAGCGCCGCATTGCCCGCGATGGTGCCGATGATGTTGTTGAAATCATGCGCCACGCCCGCCGCCAGCGTGCCTATGGCTTCGATCTTCTGCGCGTTGCGCAACTGCGCCTCGAGCTGCACGCGCACCTCCTCTGCCGCCACCCTGTCGGTGATATCGGTGATGAAACCGTGCCAGAGGATGGTTCCGTCCGCCAGTTTCTTCGGCCGCGCGCGGCCGGCGCGCCAGCGCACCCCCAGTTGCGGCAGCACCACCCGGTAATCGCGCTGCCACATCCGCAGCGTGCGCGCCGACGCGTGTATCGACGCATGAAAGCCGTCGCGATCGTCGGGGTGCACATAATCGAACAGGGGCGCGGCATCCTCGCTCACCTGCTTTGGCGCCTGGCCATACAAACCGTCGCTCGCCTGACTGATGAAGGGAAAGCGGAAGCTTCCGTCCGGCGACAACTGCAGTTGAAAGATGATCCCCGGCACCTGTTCCGACAATTCGCGCAGCAGGGCGTCGCTGTCCTGCAGCTTCTGCGTCAGGCGCTTTTGCTCGCTGATGTCGCTGTGCGTGCCTATCATGCGCAGCGGTTTGCCTTCTGTGTTGCGGCTGACCACCATGCCGCGGCCGCGCACCCATTTCCAGCTGCCGTCCTTGCACAGCATGCGGCGGTCGGCCACGTAGACCGCCGAGCGCCCTTTCAGATAGTCGTCCAGGCTGGCTTTCACTCCCGGCCAGTCGTCCGGATGCGTGCGCTGGTCGAAGCCGCCTTTCTCGTGCCGCAAGTCTTCCGCGCTATAGCCGAACATCTCGAGATAAGTCCGGGAATAGCTCACGTCGTCATTCGCCATATCCCAGTCCCACACGCCGTCGCCGCCGCCTTCCAGCGCGAACTGCCATTTCTCCTTTTCCCGGTACAGTTCGGCCGTCACTTTGCGCAGCGCGCGCAGCGGCAGCATGAGCAGGGTGAAATAGGTGGCGGCGCCGAGCAGAAAGCAAAGCAGCGCGACTCCGGCCGTGCCGTAGAGCGTGTCGCGATACGATTCCTCGATTTCGACCCAGCCGACGATCTTTCCCGTATCGTAGACCGGACTCGAACGGCGCAGCGTCGGCGCACCAGGTGCAGTGCCGGCACTCGCGACAACGGCGCCGTTTGCGTCCAGAACGCGCGCCGCCTCGTCCGTGAGCGGCGCCGGATAACGCTGCAGCAACTCCTCCAGCCGCTGCACCTGGAAGGCCCAGAGCTCCGGGCTGGAGCTGATCAGCCCGGTGATGACCCCGGCTTTGAAATCGGCTTGAATTTGCGCATGATCCGATGCGCTCTGATAGCTCAGCAGAAAGTAGCCGAGCGGAAATGCGGTGGAGATCACCAGCGCGACCGCCAGCGCCAGCCTGCCGACGATGCGCTCCAGCCGGTGATCGCTGCGTTGCTGCATCAGCGGCGCCTTCGGGCGGGCAGGCCTCTACTGCTTGAACGTGAAACTGACATCGATAATAGTCCAGACTCCCATCGCCAGGCCCGCCCCGCCGGCTTTTTGCATCAAACGCGGATCGCGCGCGTGCCCATGGTCATGAGTTGGCGCACCACCGCACCCGCGATATCGCCCAGCGGCAGGATTTCATCCACTCCTCCGGCCGCGATCGCCTCCTTGGGCATGCCGAACACGACGCAGCTCGCTTCGTTCTGCGCGAAATTATAGGCCCCCGCTTCTTTCATCGCCAGCATGCCGAGCGCGCCGTCCTTTCCCATCCCGGTCAGGATGACGCCGACGACGTTCCTGCCCGCGTGCTCGGCGGCCGAACGAAACAGCACGTCCACCGAGGGTCGGTGCCGGTTGACCGGCTCCGCGTCGCTCAACTGCGTCATGTAATTGGCGCCGCTGCGGCGCAGCAGCAAATGCCAGTTGCCGGGGGCGACGTAAGCGTGCCCGGGCAGCACGCGCTCGTTGTCCTCGGCCTCCTTGACGCTGATGCGGCACAAGCTGTCCAGGCGCATGGCGAAGGATTTGGTGAAGGTCTCGGGCATGTGCTGCGTGATCAGGATGCCGGGGCAGTCCGAGGGCATGTCGACCAGGAACTCCTTGATCGCCTCGGTGCCGCCGGTGGATGCGCCGACGATGATCAGCTTTTCGGTGGAGATGATGCGATTGGCGAGCATGTGCACCTGGTGACCGCCGGGTACAGGCGCGGCCGGCGGGCGCATGCGCGGTTTCGCCGCGGCCGCGGTGCGCACCTTTTCCGCGATCTCCTCCGCGTAATCCTGTATGCCGTGGACGATGTCGAGTTTGGGCTTGGATACGAAGTCGATCGCGCCCAGTTCGAGCGCGCGCAGGGTCGCCTCCGAACCGCGCTCCGTGAGCGAGGACACCATGACCACCGGCGTCGGGCGCAGGCGCATCAAGCGCTCCAGAAAATCGAGCCCGTCCATTTTCGGCATCTCGACATCCAGCGTGATCACGTCCGGGTTGCGCTCGCGGATCATTTCGCGCGCGACCAGCGGGTCCGGCGCGGCGCCGACGACCGTCATATCGGGCTGGCTGTTGATGATCTCGGTGAGCAGCTTCCTGATCAGCGCGGAATCATCGACGACAATTACGGTAATCTTCTTCATTCTTGCCTCGGTTATCGTTCGTATCTTCTTCGCGGGAGATTATACTGCGCCCCCCGTTGCCGCTTCCCCAACGATCCGTTTCAGGCGCAGGCGGCACGCCGCGGCAATGCGCATCTTCCCGCGCGGCGCAGCGGCGGCGGAAGGATGCTGAATCCGGATGCTGGATGCCGAATCCGCGTGGATGGTCGCTGTCGCGTTGCCGCCACCCGCTTCAGCCGAACAGTTCGACCTCTCCCGCGACCTGTTCCGAGCGCAGGCGGGCCTGGTATTCCTTTTCGCGCTGGGCGATAGTGTCGTTGTGCATATTGCGCAGCTTCTTCACCAGCACCTTGCCGGTCTTGGGAAAGAAATAGACCTTGCGCGGATAGATATCCACCAGGTCCTTGGCCACCACCGGTATCTTTTCCAGGGCAAGAAATTTGAGCGCGAATTGAGAATTGCGCTGCCCGATGTTCGTCACCGTCATGGTCGGCAGCACATTGCCGCCGCCGAAAACCTTGGCCTCGAGCAGGCTGCGGTGCGCGCCCAGGGAAAGCAGATTGTTGATCAGCACCTCCATGGCGAACGTGCCGTAGCGCGCCGAAGTGCTGATCGGATTGTCCTTGTCCGGATTGGAATCGGGCAGCATGAAATGGTTCATGCCGCCTATGCCCGAGAGCTTGTCGCGGATGCAGGCGGTGACGCAGGAGCCGAGCACGGTCACCAGCACCATGTCGCGCTGGGTGACGTAATACTCGCCCGGCAATATCTTCGCCGCCTCGATCTCGAGCTGGTTGTCGTAGTACACGTTGGGTGCAAGCACGTCGGTTTCCCTGTCAGCGACCGGCTGTTCGAACAGGATTGGCAAGCTCATACACGGTCTTGCCGCGCAGGCTGAATAGGCTTGCAGCATGGTGGAAACTCTCCGAATGGCCGGCAAACATCAGGCCGTCCGCGCGCAGCAGCGGAACGAACTTTTTCAGGATTTCGAGCTGCGTGGCCTTGTCGAAATAGATCATCACATTGCGGCACATGATGGCGTGCAACGGCCCGCGTATCGGCCAGCCCGTATCGAGCAGATTGAGCTGGCGGAAGGTGATCAGGCTGCGCAGTTCGTCCCGCACCCGGGCGAAACCCGCCTGGCGCCCCGTGCCGCGCAGGAAGTACTTGCGCATGCGCTCTTCCGGCATCTTCTCCAGGCGCTCCATCGCGTAGACCCCGTCCTGCGCCTTGGCCAGAACGTTGGTATCGAGGTCGGTGGCGAGGATCTTGACCGGCGGGTTGAGCTTGCCGAAGGTTTCGGCGGCGGTGATCGCCATCGAGTACGGCTCTTCGCCTGTGGACGCGGCGCAGCACCAGAGGACGATCTGCTCGTTCTTGTGCTTGCGCATGAGCTCGGCCAGGATGGGGAAGTGGTGTTCTTCGCGGAAGAACGAAGTGAGATTGGTGGTCAGGGAGTTAGTGAACGCCTCCCACTCCTCGCCGTTCCCGGTTTCGAGCACTTCCAGATAATCGTCGAAACTCGACAGGCCGAGCGCGCGCAGACGCCGGCCGAGGCGGCTGTACACCATCTCCCGCTTGCTCGGCGAGAGCGAAATGCCGGCGTGATCGTAGATCAGCGTGCGCACCCGGTCGAAATTGGCGTCGGTAAAATCGAACTCGCGCCTTTCGCCGTCGGATCTCGTGATCAGTTCGTCTGATTGCATTTTGTGTTTTTTCGGCCTGCTCTGGTCGTGCGCCAACTACGGATTGCTTCCCGTCAGAACTCCGTCCACTCGTCGCCGCCGCCACCGCCTGCCGATTTGGCGGGCTTGGCCTTGACCGAAGGATGCGCGGTCACGCTTGCCGCCGGCTTCTTCGCCGGCGCGGGCAGTCCGGCCGGCTTGGCGGCCTGCCTTGCCACCGGCCGCCCCGCCTGCTGCGAGAGCTTGAACAG
>CAYNVY010000078.1:0-17342 GCA_964400745.1 uncultured Enterobacteriaceae bacterium
CCGGCTCGTACAGCCCGCCCCAGAACGCGATATTGAGCGGCGTCATCACGATCGCCGTCAGCGTCGAGAGGGTGCTGATTGACACCGACAGCGCCGTATTGCCGCGCGCGAAATGGGTAAGAAAGTTGGAGATGTTCCCGGCCGGGCAGGAGGACACCAGGATCATGCCGAGCGCGATGCTGGGCCGCGGCTGCAACAGCAGCACCAGCAGGTAGGTGCAGGCGGGAAACACCAGGTGGTGCGCGACGAGGCCGATCGCGAGGGCGCGCGGCGTGCGCAGGGCTTCCTTGAAATCCTGCGCCTTCAGTTCGAGCGAGACGCCGAACATGACAAAACCCAGCACCACGTTCAGCAGCAGCAGCGTCTGCGGATTGAAGTTGAGGCGGACGAGATCGATGTCGGTCATGGGGACCCCGGCGCTTTGACCTTCATCCCTTTGACTCTTAACCCTTCGGTTCTTCGTGCATCTTCTTGAAGTGGATCAGCCCCGGCGCCCACATGTGCTTTACCGGATCGACGTCGACGTGGATCACCGCGCACTTGCCGGTGGCGAGCGCGCGCTGCAGCGCGGGCTTCAACTGCGCCGGATCGGACACGCGCTCGCCGTAGGCGCCCATGCTCTGGCCGAGCTTGTCGAACTCGATCTCGCCCAGGTCGGCCTTGATCGTCTCGTCCGGATCGAGGTGCTTGAACAACATGGTCTTGAACGGCCGCAGCATGAACTGCTGGTTCATCTTCACCATGCCCCACTGCTTGTCGCAGAGCACGATGTAGACCACCTGCGCCTGGTTGCGCACGGCGGTCTCGACCTCCTGCGAATGAAACCCCATGGCGCCGTCGCCGATGATGCAGCACACCGGCTTCCCCGGTCGCGCCAGCGCCGCGCCCACGGCCTGCGCCATGCCTGCGCCCAGCATGCCGAACTTGAAGGTCGAGATCACGGTGTTGGGCACGGTTACCTTGTGATAGAACATGGCCCAGATCACGGTGTTGCCGCCGTCTGCGACCAGCACCGAATCCTCGGGGAAGACTTCGCGGCAGACCGAGCCTATGTGCGCCGGGTGCATCGGGATCGCCATGTCGGCGAGCGCCTTGTCCCAGCCGGCTCTGTCCTCGCGCATCGTTCTGGCGTATCGCGCGATGCGGGTGCGGTGCGCCTCTCTCTGAATCTGCGCCTTGCGGCTTTCCAGCTCGTCCGCCAGCAATTCGAGAAAGCGCCTGGCGTCGGCGAGCACGGCGAGATCGACCGGTTTGTTCAGGCCTATCATGTCGCCGTCTACATCGACCTGTATGGTCTTCTGTTCGGAGGGCTTGCGCCAGTAGGGCGGCCTGCCCCACCAGTCGGTCTCGCCGATGCGCGAGCCCAGGATCAGGACGGCGTCGGCGTCGTTGCGCACCCGGTGGTTGAGCTTCACGTGCGGCATGGTGATGGCGAGCGGCGACGCCTCGCTGAGCACGCCGCGCGCGGCCCAGCTGGTCGTTACCGGCGCCTGCAGCAACTCCGCCACGCGCGCCAGCGCCTCGACGGCGCCCGAGTGAATCACGCCGCTGCCGGCGTGTATCATCGGCGCCGCAGCCGCGATCAGGATGTCCGCCGCGCGCGTGACCTGATCCGCGGCGGGCGACAGTGCGGTCGTCTGCCGGTACTGGCCGGGCGCCCAGTAGGCGATCTCGGCCTTGAACTTGCCGTTCATGATGTTTTCCGGAACGTCGAGGTGCACCACGCCGGGCCGCCCTTCGTAGCTCTTCCGCAGCGCCTTGCGCAGCAGCTCCGGGATGCGCTCGAACGCGGACACGGCCGCGCTCCACTTGCCGATCTTGCCGATGACGCCGCTCTGGTCGAAGCACTGGTAGCTGCCGCCGCGGTCGGGGTACATGATGCCCGGCCGGCGCGCGCTGGTGATCGCCAGCACGCGGTTGCCGTCGGCCTGCTCCACCACCAGTCCCGGCAGGAGGTTGGCCACGCCGGGGCCGTTGCTGGCCATGCACACGCCGAGCTTGCCGGTCAGGCGCGCATACGTGCCCGCCATGTGCGCGGCCGAAGTCTCGTGCCGCGGCGTGACGATCTCTATCCCCAGCCGGTGCAGCGCCGAATAGAAGCCGAAGTAGGTGCCGTCGATGATGCCGAATACCTTCTCCACGCCTTCCTTCTGCAACATGCGCACGATGACTTCGCCGCCGGTGATCTCTGCCATTTCATCTGCTCCTGGAACTGTGTGGACCGCGTGGATGCGCGGTCACGCCCACGGGCGCTCGACTCCTCGCCCTGGGGGGGCCGCGCCCACGGATGCAAGCGCTTGCCTATTCGGGCTGCACGCCGGCCGCGCGCAGGACACGCCGGTAATCCTCGATCTGTTCCTTGGTAAACGCGGCGAGCTCCTCGGGGGTGGAGGGCGTCAGCGCGAACGCCTGTTTGTTCATCTGCGCGATGACGTCCGGGCGGTTCATCGCGGCGACGAACTCCTTATTGATCCGATCGATCAGATCCCGCGGCATCTTCGCCGGACCGTAGAGCGCAGCCCATGAGAGTATCGAGAACTTCGGCAGTCCGGCCTCCGCTATCGTGGGCACTTCGGGCAGTATCGAGGAGCGCTGCTTGAGCGAGGTGACCAGCGCGCGCAGCTTGCCGTCCTTCACGTGCGCGAGGCCCGTGGTAGGCGTCGCCCACATCAGCTGCACCCGTCCGCCGATGAGATCGGTGATCGCGGCAGGCTCCCCTTTGTACGGTATCTGCAGCATCTGGATGTCGGCGAGCGCGTTCATCTGTGCGAACGACACGATGCCCGTGGTGTTGCCGGTGGCATAGGCGAGCTTGCCCGGATTGGCTTTCGCATAATCGATCAGTTCGCCGAAGGTCTTCACCGGCACAGAGGCATTGACGAACAGAAAGAAGGTGTAGCGGCCGACGTCGGTAATCGGCGTGAAGTCGCTAACCGGGTCGTAGGGCGGCGACTTTCTCAGCGCGGGCACCACCGCGATCGGGCTGTTGGTGGCCAGCAGCAAGGTATAGCCGTCCGGCGGCGCCTTGGCCACCTCGGTCCCGGCGATGGCGCCGTCGGCGCCGACCTTGTTCTCGATCACCACGGGTTGGCCGACCGCCGCGGACACCGATTGGCCGAGGATGCGTCCGACCGTGTCCGTGGCCGAACCGGCAGGGAACGGAACGATGATCCTGATTGGCCTGTTCGGGTACTGCGCCGCGGCGGACAGCGCCACGGCCGAGAACGCGATAGCGCAGAATAAGCGTGCGATTTTCATAAATTTCCTCCAGTTGTCGTGACGGCCGGTTGAATCCGGCTCTTATCGTGTTGATGCGCCGGCGGCGCACTTGCTCTTCACGGCCTTGCGGGCGACCCGTGGCGCGCAAGGCTGCGTTACTCAGTTCGCCTGCGCGCCCGAGTCCTTGACCACTTTACCCCAGCGCGCCATCTCGCTTTTCACGTGGGCGTCCAACTGCGCCGGCGTGGAGCCTACGATCTGGTAGCCGTAGGCTTCGATGCGCTGCTTCACCTCCGGCACCGCCATGGCCTTGATGATCTCCGCGTTCAGCTTCTGCACGATGGGCGCGGGTGTCCCGGCCGCGGCGAAAATGGCGTACCAGGCGGAGATGTCGAAGCCGGGCACGCCCGATTCGGCGATGGTCGGCACCTGTGGCAGCACTTGCGAGCGCTTGCCCGTGGACACGCCGATGGCGCGGAACTTGCCGCCCTGGATCTGCGTCAGGGACGAGGACAGACTGTCGAACATGAGGTCGACTTCGCGCCCGAGCAGGGCGGCCACCGCCGGTCCGCTACCCTTGTAGGGCACGTGCGTGATGTCGATGCCCACCACCGACTTGAAGTACTCCACCGCCAGGTGGCTGGTGTTGCCGGCGCCGGCCGAGCCGTAGTTCAGCTTGCCCGGATTGGCCTTGGCCGCGGCGATCAGGTCCTGGATCGTGTGGATGTTCGACTGCGCGTTGACCACCACCACCAGCGGCAGCGTCGCGGCGAGCGTGATCGAACTGAAGTCTTTCACCGTGTCGTAGGGCAGTTTCGGCACCAGCGTGGCGTTGATCGCGTGCGCCGCGAGCAGCATCACCATGTTGTAGCCGTCGGGGGCCGACTTGGCGACGTAGTCGGCGCCTATGGTCGAGCCCGCTCCGGGTTTGTATTCGATCAGCACCTGCTGTCCCATGCTCTTCGACATCTCGTTGGCGATCGGCCGCGCCAGAATGTCCGAACTGCCGCCGGGAGGATAAGCCATCACCATCCGGATCGGCTTGCTCGGGAAGGCCTGCGCGAATGCGCCCTGCGCGAGCAGAATTACTGCGGTGCCCAATAGCGCGGCGGTCAATCTTGCGATTCTCATCGTCTTGTCTCCTGTCCTGTATTGGCAACCAGCAAAAAGGTTCGATTCCTGTCCTGCCTGAAGCTTACACCAAGCAGGCGGCGGGTCAGCTCGCGATGCTGCGCTTGAGTTCCTCCAGCGCGCGCTCCAGCAGCCATTCCACCGGGTAGTAGAGGAAAGTCGCCCCCAGCGCGCGAAACTGCGCGATTTCATTCAATCGCGCCGGCATGCCGAAAGCGCGCCCGGCGTGGCGCAGGCGGGCCGCGACATGCTCGATCGCCTGATTCACTTCCGGGGTGCGCGCGCCGCGCGTGCCGGTCATTTCGTAGGACAGGTCGTTGGGTCCTATGAGAAACACGTCGACGCCGGGCACCGCAGCCATCGCGTCTACGGCTTTCACCGCGGCCTGGGATTCGATCTGCACCACGACGAGCTTGTCCGCCGCGGCGGCGCCGCAGGCGTAGCGCACCAATTCCACGATCGCCGCGGCTTCTTCGGCCGACTCGACATGCGGCACGACGATGCCGTCGGCCTTGCGATCGAGATAGCGCACCAGCACTTCGGGCGATCTGGACCAGCTGCGCACCACGCAGGGCAGGCTTGCTGCGCGGGCGGCGCGGATCAGGTCGGTGGCGGCGTCCAGGCCGATGCCGGTGCGCTCGCAGTCGATGAAGGCCAGGTCCGCGCCCAGGCGCGCGAGATGTTCGACGATGTCGGGATTGCGGCCGGAGAGGTTCACCGCGACGGCGACTTCGCCGCGGGCCATCTTCTGTTTAAGCTTAGAAGTCATAGAGCTTCACCGGGTGATCGACCAGGATGCGCTGGCGCATGGCGGCGTCGGGCACCCACTGCGCGAAGGTGTCGAACAGGTCGCCGTCGTTGGGCATGGCCGTCTTGATGAACACGTGCGGCCAGTCGCTGCCCCAGAGCAGGCGCTCGGGCGCCGCATCCACCAGCGCCTGCGCGAACGCCGCCGTGTCGGGGTAGGGCATCGCGCTCAGGGTGAGGCGGTAGGGCGCGGTCATCTTGACCCAGGCCCTGCCCTCGCGCATCAGCCGCAGCAGCGCGGCGAAGCCCGGCGTATCCAGGCCCTGGGCCGCGGGCACGTAGCCCAGGTGCCCGAACACCACGTCCACCGGAAAGTCCGCGAGCTGGCGGTCGAGCTGGGGAAATTCGTTCACGTGCATCAGGAATTCGACGTGCCAGCCGTAGGGCTTGATGCGTTGCGCCAGTGCGCGCAGCTGATCCAGCGGCAGCTGGCCCTTGTTGTCTTTCAGGTCGACGATGTTGGAGCGCACGCCGCGTACGCCCGCGGCGTGCAGGGCTTCGATCTCGGCCACCGTCACGTCGAAGGGCACGACGGCCACGCCGCGCAGGCGCTGCGTGTCCTGCGCCAGCGCATCCAGCATGGCGCGGTTGTCGGTGCCGTAGATGCTGGGCTGCACCAGCACGCCGCGCTCGACGCCGAGCGCGTCCAGCATGTGGCGGAAATCCCCCGGCGAGGCCAGGGGCGGCGTATACAGGCGTTCCGCGATCAGCGGATAGCGCTCCTGCGCGCCGCAGACGTGGGCGTGCACGTCGCAGGCCTGCGCCGGAACGGCGGCGGCGGGTCGCTTCGGCTTGGGGTCGTGCGCGGCGCAAGTGGGTGCAGCGGTGCTCATGTAGCTTCTTCCTGCGTGACTGTGTTGGCTGTGCCGATACGGCGGGGCGAGTCCCGCCGTATCGAATTACGCGATCTCCTGCGGCGCTTACTCAATATGGCGGGGACGGACCGAGGCGATGCTACCTGCGAACCTCGATGAATTCAATGCCGGGCGCCGGCGCTCGCGCTGTTTCCCGGCGAAAGCGATACCCTGCTCTATGTGCGCCAACGCATAGAGATTCCCGGCGGGAAAGCGCAGCCTGCATCGCATGACAACGCGAGGTGCGATATGCAAAATCTCACGTGCGCCGCCGGCGAATCCGGCGATTTGTTCGGCGGGACGCCCGTTTCGGGGCGGCATCCCCCGACAAGACCCGGGCCCTCGCCCGCGCTCGACTCGGCGCGCCTGCTCTGCCGCCGGTTGCGGTACAACAAAGCCGTTCCCGAAAAGCAGCGGATCGCCCATTTGATCTGCCTCAACCTGCTGGCCATGCTGAGGCAGGATTCGCAGAAAGCCCGGAATTCCGACAGCAAGCTTAATCTGCCCGTAAGTCGGCCTCTTTGACCAGCCTGGCCGACTGATCGCGGCCTTCGCCGGCGGCGGCACCGGCGACGTCCTCAGGCGGGCCGGCGCGGGCCGCTAGCCTCAATCGACCTGGATGCCGTTGTCGCGGATGACCTTGCCCAGCTTGTCCGACTCGGCGCGCACGAAGCGCAGGAACTCTTCGGGCGAACTCGCCAGCACCTCGAAGCCACGGTCGGCCAGGTTTTTGCGCACCTCCGGCGTTTCCAGCGTGCGCTGCATCGCCTGGTGGATTTTGGCGGAGATCTCTTTCGGCACGCCAGCGGGCACCAGCAGGCCGAACCACGAAATCTGCTCGAAGCCGGGGTAGGTCTCGGCCGCGCTGGGCACGTCGGGAAGCACCCCCATGCGCTGCTTGCCGCCGACCGCGATCGCCTTGACCTTGCCCGCCTGGATCTGCGACAGGATCAGCGGCGTCGAGATGAAGGCCATGTTCACCTGCTTGCCCAGCATCGCCGTCACCAGCGGCCCGCCGCCCTTGTACGGGATGTGCGTCATCTTGATGCCGGCCGCCTGCTCCAGCAGCAGCGCGCCCAGATGGTTCGAGCTGCCGGTGCCGGTGCTGCCGTAGGTGAGCTTGCCCGGCTCGGCCTTGGCACGCGCCACCAGCTCGGCCATATTCGCCGCCGGGAAATCCGTCGACGCCACCAGGGTGCTGGGCGAGGCCACCATCAACATCAGGTGCTCCAGCGTCTTGAACGGGTCGGGCGCCTGTTTGTACAGATGGTGGTTCACGCCGTGGGTATCGAACACCATCAGCAGCGTGTAGCCGTCGGGTGCCGCCTTCGCCGCCTCCGCCGCGCCGATCGAACCGCCGGCGCCGCCTTTGTTCTCGATCACGACCGTCTGGCCCAGATGCTCCTGGAATTTCGCCTGCACTACGCGCGCGACGAGGTCGGTGGTGCCGCCTGCGGGGAAAGGCACGATCAGCCGCACCGGCTTTGCCGGGTAGGATTGCGCAAGCGCAAGGCAGGGCGCCAACAGCAGCGCAGCGAGCAACGTTTTCATTTTTCCTCCTCCAAGGACGGGAAATTCAGCATTGCCTGCCTGGTGCAGGGCCCAATGTTTCCCGGATGGGCCGACCATAAACGCTATTGGCGGCAGGGTCAATATCGAGCGCTGCCGGATCGCGCCGCTACCGCTCGATATCGCAGGCGCGCGCGCCACGGCGCCGCCGCGCAGCGGCTCAGTCCGTTTCGCGGCCCATCACCCGCAGCAGGCCGTCGCTGTCGCGGATGCGGATGAACTTCTGCTGCACGGCGATGAGTCTTTGTTCCTGGAATCTGGAGAAGGTGCGGCTGACGGTTTCCAGTTGCAAGCCGAGGTAGCTGGCGATTTCCACGCGCTTCATGCGCAGCGTGAATTCGGACGCCGAATAGCCGCGCGCGGCGAAGCGCCGCCCGAGGTCGAGCAGGAACATCGCCACGCGCTCTTCGGCGCTCATGCTGCCCAGCTGCAGCAGCATGCCGTGCTCGCGCACGATCTCGCGGCTCATCATCTTGCGAAAGTGCTGCTGCAGGACGGGAAGCTCGTGCGCCACTTCCTGCAGGCCGGCAAAGGGTATGGCGCAGACGTCGCTGTCCTCCAGCGCGACGGCATCGCCGCCGTGCCGGCCCGGGCCGATGCCCTCCAGGCCCAGTACTTCGCCGGTCATGGCGAACCCGGTCACCTGCTCGCGGCCGTTCTCGAGCACGGCCACGGACTTGAAGAAGCCGCTGCGCACCGCATAGAGCGAGGCGAAGCGCTCGCCGCTGCGAAACAGGCGCTCGCCGCGCCGCACCTGCTGGCGATTGAACACCAGGCGGCCGGCAAGGTCCTGCTGCGCGCGCGTCAGGCCGCAGCAGGGCAGGCACAGCTCACGCAGCTCGCAGGTGGCGCACATAGTCTTGCAGTGCGCGAGCCCGCTCGCCGCCGGAACCGCGGCGGCATCGGACGGCAGACGGCTGCGGCCGGGAATGGTGCTGATAGTGTTGTGGGTCTTCATGGCGATTTCCGTTCGACCGGCTGCTTGATGACGAAGTTCCGGCTCCATGGACAAACGCGCGCGAGCGTGTCGCAGCGCTGCTGCAATACTATTTATCCGAGGCGGCGGCGCTTTGCGCTTTGTCAAAAGCAGGCCGGATGCGCCCCCGGATCGGGGCAAAGCTGCAGGACTCTTGCGCTAGATCAAGGTCGGCCCGGCTTCATCCAGCGCTCTGAGTTTGGCCACCACCGCCACCGCATACGAGTCCGTCATGCCCGAGACGAAATCGGTGATCGCCAGAACGCGCGCGTAGAGATCGGCCGCCGGCCTGCCGTCGGATGAAAGGAACTGTCCGGGCAGAAATTGCAGTGTCGCGCGGGCGCGCGGCATCACGGCGCCGCTTGCGGCGAGTTCCACCGCGCCGACAAACGCATCCAGCAACTCTCCCAGGATGGCGGCACCCGGGCTTTGCAGATTCAATACCACCGCCGAGTGGTAGACGCGATCGCGCGCCAGCGCGCGAAACGCTTCCAGCGCATGGGCGTGCGGGATCAGCGCGATCAGCTCGTCGTCGAAGCTGCCCGCCAGCATCGCTGCCTCGCGCGCGGCGAACGCTTCGGCGGCTTCGCTCACCAGCGCGTCTATGGTGCGCGCGCGCAGATACTCCACGCGCTTCTCGTCGCTCGCGATCGCGCCGGCCTTGGCCCACGCGGCCGGGTCGGCGACGACGCCGCGATACAGCGGCTCGATTTCGGCGTAGCGCACTTCTCCCGCGCGAAAGGCGTCTTCGACGTCGATTACGCAGTAGCTGATGTCGTCGGCGGCTTCGACCAGGAAGGCGAGCGGGTGGCGGCACCAGCAAAGCGCGCTCGCAGCGCGCTGCGCCAGTCCCGTCGCCCGCGCCACCGCCTCGAAGCGCTCGCGGTCGGCGTCAAAGAAATTGTGTTTCTTGCCGGAGATGCCGGCGGGCGCGGCAAGCGGCAGGTAGGCCGGGCGCGGATACTTCGCCACCGCGGCCAGCGTGGCGCAGGTGAGTTGCATTCCGCCCGCGTTGTCGGGCATGCCGAGGCGCGCGAGGATCCGGAAGGTTTGCGCATTGCCCTCGAAACGCTCGAAATCGGCGCGTTGCGCGGGCGCCAGGCGCGCGAGGACGGAACGACCCAGGGCCGAAGTGGCGAACCAGGACTGGATCGCCGCCTCCCCGGCGTGCCCGAAGGGGGGGTTGCCGATGTCGTGCGCGAGACAGGCCGCCGCGACGATGCCGCCGAAATCGCCCGCCGCATAGCCCTTGCCGCACAGCTCCGGGTGCGCGCGCAGCACATGATCGCCCGCGAGCACGCCGAGCGAGCGCCCGACCGAGGCGACTTCGAGGCTGTGCGTCAGGCGCGTGCGCACATAGTCGTTTTGCGCCAGAGGGAACACCTGCGTCTTGTCCTGCATGCGCCGGAACGCCGACGAGAACACGACGCGGTCGAAGTCGCGCTGGAATTCCGAACGCGGCCCAGCGCCGGCAGCGGCCGGACTGCCGAGGCGGTGGTGGGACAGTAGCGATGGCCAGTGCATGCGCTCGTGCGGCATAGGCGGGTATCTTACGATGAATGTCGAGCGAGACTAAGTGGCCATTTCAGAACTGCCGAAATGGCCCCCGATGTAGGGGAGCACGAGGGGGAGTTCCCCTCGTTTGGATATAGACTCGAAGCCCTACGCGCCAATCCGGCCGGATCGGCTTCGCTCAAACCGGGCGGGGAGATCAATAGAACGGCGCGGCGATGCCCTCGGCGGCGAACGCCCGCTGCGTCGCCGGCCGCGCCATCACGCTGTCGAGAAAGCGGCCGATATGCGGCCGGCTGCGCGCCGGTTGCTGCGTGCCGCGCGTCCAGCGGCACAGCATGAGCAGATAGGCGTCGACGGCGCGATACTGTGCGCCCAGCAGATACGGGCCTGGGCCTGCGGCCAGCGCCGCTTCGATCAGATCCAGCATTTCCCCGGTGCGGCCCTCCGCGTGCCGCTTGATCTGTGCCGCTGCGGCCGCATCGTCGGCCATGCGCTCGGGATAGAAATAGAGCAGGAGTTCGGCCTGCAGCGTGTTGGTCAGGTAGATCAGCCACTTGTAGAATTCGGCGCGCTCGCCGCTGCCCAGCGCGGGCGCGAGTTGCACTTGCGCATGGCGGTCGGCCAGATGCAGGCAGATCGCCGCCGACTCGTAGAGCACCAGATCGCCGTCGACCAGCACCGGGATGCGGCCGGCCGGGTTGAGCCTGAGGTACTCGGGACTCTTTTGTTCGTTCTTGCCGCGGTCGACCAGCACGAGCTCGTGCTCCGCGCCGATTTCTTCCAGCAGAATGTGCGGCGCGAGATTGGCGTTTCCGGGGTAATAATAGAGCTGGTACATGATTCATCCTCGGTGCAAGAACTGCGGAACGCGGCAGAAGCGGATTATGCTGTGAATCCAGGATGTTCGCGAACGCGCATTGGAGCAGGCCATGCCGGTCATGGAAGTCATCGCCACGCAGCGGGTGCCGGTCAAAATCTGGACCGCCGACCTCGACGCGAACTGCAGGCAGCAGCTGGCCAACATCGCCAGCCTGCCCATCATCCACCACCATGTCGCCGCCATGCCCGACGTGCATCTGGGCATAGGCGCCACGATAGGCTCGGTGATCGCGACGCGACTAGCCATCATTCCGGCCGCGGTGGGCGTGGACATAGGCTGCGGCATGGTGGCCTGCCGCTTGAGCTTGACCGGAAACCAGCTGGACGAGAAATCGCTGAAGAAGGTGTTCGAGCAGATCAGCCGCGACGTGCCCGTGGGGCGCGAGCAGCACAGCGACCGGCGCGCGCTCACCTCGGCCGCGCAGCCGTTCGCGAAACGGCTTGCGGCCATGCTGCGCAAGCACCCGGATCTGCTGAAGGCGGTTGGCAGGCAGTCGAAGTGGGTGAACCAGATGGGAACCCTGGGCGGCGGCAACCACTTCATCGAGGTCTGCCTGGACGAGGCGAACCGGGTGTGGGTGATGCTGCACTCGGGCAGTCGCGGCATCGGCAACGCGCTGGCGAGCTATTTCATCGGGCTCGCGCGGCGCGACATGGAGCGCTCGACGATCCACCTGCCGGATAGCGATCTGGCCTATTTCGCCGAAGGCGGCGCGCACTTCGCCGACTACGTCGAGGCCGTGAGCTGGGCGCAGGAGTACGCGATGCAGAACCGGCGCGAGATGGTCGATCTGGTGCTCGCCGGGCTGAAGCGCCACCTGCCCGCATTCGATGTCGCCGGCGAAGTGGTGAACTGCCACCACAACTACGTGGCGCTCGAGCATCATTTCGGCGCGGAGGTCTGGGTCACGCGCAAGGGCGCGATCCGCGCGCGCGCAGGCGATCGGGGTATCATTCCGGGCAGCATGGGAGCGAAGAGCTACATCGTGTGCGGCAAGGGCAGCGCGGAGAGCTTCGATTCCTGCGCGCACGGCGCGGGCCGCAGGATGAGCCGCACCGCGGCGGCGAAGCAATTCTCGGCGGCCGATCTGGTGCGCCAGACCGAGGGTGTCATCTGCCGCAAGGACAAGGGCGTAGTGGACGAGATTCCCGGCGCCTACAAGGACATCGACACGGTGATGTCGAATCAGTCCGATCTGGTCGATGTGATGCATACCTTGAAACAGGTGGTGTGCGTGAAGGGATAGAGCTTACACAACCATAGGGGAACGAGATGTCCTGCTGCCACAACTACTACGTCACGACCGAGGGCAACGAGAGCGTGTTTTCGGTCGATATTTCCAGCATCACCTTCGGCCACGGCGTGCTGAAGGAAGCCGGCGAGCACGCCAAGTCCCTGGGCATGAGCCGCGTCGCGCTGTTTACCGACAAGAAACTGGCCGGCCTGCCCTGTGTGGCGCAGGTGCGCGATTCGCTGAAAGCGGCGGGCATTGACGTGGTGATCTACGACGAGGTCAAGGTCGAACCGACCGACCAGTCGTTTCTCGCAGCGGCAAAATTCGCGACTGAAGGGAAATTCGACGGCTACGTGTCGGTCGGCGGCGGCTCGGTCATCGACACCTGCAAGGCGGCCAACCTGTACGCCACCTGGCCGGCCGATTTCCTCGATTACGTCAACGCGCCCATAGGCGCGGGCAAGCCGGTGCCCGGGGCGCTGAAGCCGCACATCGCCTGCCCCACCACCTGCGGCACGGGTTCGGAGTGCACCGGCATGACGATTTTCGATTTGCTCTCGATGCAGGTGAAGACCGGCATCGCCTCCAAGCGCCTGAAACCGTCGCTGGCGCTGATCGACCCGGCCACCACCTACTCGCTGCCGAAGAACGTGGTCGCGGCGAGCGGCTTCGACGTGCTGTCGCACGCGCTCGAATCCTATACCGCCAGGCCCTACACGCGGCGCGCGGCGCCGGGCAAACCGTCGCTGCGGCCGATAAGCCAGGGCGCCAACCCCTGGAGCGACATCGGTTGCGAAGCGGCGCTGACACGATTGGGCCTGTACCTGGAGCGTGCCGTGAACGACGCGAGCGACACCGAAGCCCGCGACCAGATGATGTACGCCGCCACCCTCGCCGGCATCGCCTTCGGCAATTCCGGCGTGCACGTGCCGCACGGCATGGCCTATTCGGTGGCGGGGCTGGTGCGCGACTTCCGGCCAGAAGGCTATCCGCAGGAGGAGCCGATGGTGCCGCACGGCATGAGCGTCATCGTCAACGCGCCCTCGGTGTTCCGCTTTACCGCCTGCGCCTGCCCCGAGCGCCACATCCACGGCGCGGCCTGTCTGGGCGCCGACGTCAAAGGCGCCACCAATGACGATGCCGCCGAAATCATCGCCAAACAATTGATCAAGCTGATGCAGGCTACCGGCATTCCGAACGGTGTCGGCGGCGTGGGCTACGGCGAAGCCGATGTCGCGGGGCTCACCAAGGGCGCCTGGGCGCAGCAACGCCTGATGGTCAACGCGCCGCGCGAGGTCAGCGAGGCGGATCTCGCCCAGCTCTACCGCGGGGCGATGCGCTACTGGTAGTCGCGGCAGGCGGCGCCGTTCGAAGCGGACACAGGCGGGATCGCGCGCCGACGCGCATCCCCGCCCGGTGTAGTAGAGTAGCGCCCGCTCGAACCGAAGCTAGGGAGAATCCGGAATGCGCGCATGGTTATTCGTGGGGACGTTGCTGGCTGCGGCCGCGGTTCATGCGGCGGAGCCGATGCCGATTTTCGACGCCCATCTGCACTACAGCCACGACGCCTGGGACGTGGTGCCGCCGAAGGAGGTGATCGCGCTGCTGCGCAAAGGCGGCGTGCGCCGCGCGCTGGTGTCGAGTTCCAGCGACGAGGGCACGCAGAAGCTGTATGCGGAAGCGCCGGATATCATCATCCCCGAGTTGCGCCCCTACCGCAGCCGCGGCGAGATCGGCACCTGGTTCAACGACCCGACGATCGTCGCGCACCTGGAGGACAGGCTCAAGCGCTACAAGTACGTCGCCATCGGCGAATTTCACATCTACGGCGCCAACGCCGACCTGGCGGTGCCGCGGCGCATGGTGGAACTCGCGCGCGAGTACAAATTGTTCCTGCACGCGCATTCGGACGCCGACGCGATCGAGCGGCTGTTCGGGCAGGACCCGAACGCGCGCATCCTCTGGGCGCACTCCGGCTTCGATCAGCCGGCCAAGGTGTGCGAGATGCTGCGCAAGCACAAGAATCTGTACGCCGATCTCGCGTTTCGCAGCGATCACGGCAGCGGCGGCAAGGTCGACGCCGAATGGCGCGCCGCATTCCTGGAATTTCCGGACCGCTTCCTGGTCGGCACCGACACCTTCACGCCGGAACGCTGGCACTACGTGGTGGAACACGCCAACTGGTCGCGCCAATGGCTGAAGGATCTGCCGCCCGCCGTCGCCGAAAAGATCGCCTACCGCAACGGCGAGGCGATTTTCGGCAGTCTGCTCGCGCGCTGATGCGCAACCTGCGGTCGATGCGCAGTGCGCCCACCGGCCTGGCGCTGGCCCTGCTCCTCGCGGTTTCGCCTGCCGCCTACGCCGACTGCGACGCCGGCCCGGGCGTGCTGCGCGGCCAGACGCCCAAAGTGGCGCTCGCATTGCGCACCGCGCCGGCCGCGATCAAGGTCGGTGAACTGTTTTCGCTGCAGGCCGAAGTCTGCCCGCAGCCGGGCGTCAGCGTCACCGGACTCAAAGTCGATGCCGGCATGCCCGCGCACAAGCACGGCATGAACTACCAGCCGCGCGTAATCCACACCGGCCCGGGGAAGTACACGGCGACCGGCCTCATGTTCCACATGCCCGGAAAGTGGCAATTTGCATTCGACGTGGAAACGTCCGCGGGTCGCGAGCGCATACGCGTCGACTACACAGCCGAATGATGGGCAGGGCGGCGGGCCTGGTACTGGGCGTCGCCGGCCTGGCCGGATGCCTCGTGCTGCTGTCTGGCGCCCTCGCCGCGCAGGAGCGACCAGGCCCGCAGCGCACCGAGGCTGCGCCCGAGGAACTGCGCAACATTCAAAGGCACGGACCCTGGCCGCAGCCGGTTCCGCGCGACCCTTCCAACCGCGCATCGGGCAGGGCCGAGGCCATCGCGCTCGGGCGCGCGCTGTTTTTCGATGCCCGCCTGTCGCCGCGCGGCGACCTCTCCTGCGCTGCGTGCCACCAGCCCGGGCGCGCGCTCACCGACGGGCGCGACCGCGCCCAAGGTGGCGGCCCGGCCCGGCCGCGCCTGGATCGCAATGCGCCCGGATTGTGGAACGCGGCGCATGCCCGCTGGTTCGGCTGGGACGGCGGCGCCGACAGCCTGTGGTCGTTCGCGCTGCGCCCGCTGCTGCATGCGGACGAAATGGATGCGACGCCGGCGCATGTGGCGCAGGTCCTGCGCAGCGACGCCACGCTCGCCTGCCGTTACCGCAAGGCGTTCGGCCGCGATGTGCCGCCCGCAGCGGCGGCCGAGTCCGCCCTGGTCGATGCGGCCAAGGCGCTCGCCGCCTATTTGGAAACACTGGTCTCGGGCAAGAGCGCGTTCGACGAATTCCGCGATGCGCGCGTGCGCGGCGACGCGGCTGCGGTCGTGCGTTACCCGGCCGCGGCGCGGCGCGGCCTCGCGCTCTTCACCGGCAAGGGGCAGTGCAGCGTGTGTCATTTCGGGCCGAATTTTTCCAACGGCGAGTTCCATAACATCGGCGTGCCGCACTTGGTCGAACCCGGCCGCGTCGATCCCGGGCGCCACGGCGGCATCAAACGCGTGCGCGAGGATAAATACAATCTGCTCGGCGCGTTCTCCGACGACGCCGCGCGCGCTTCGGGCAGCCGCACGCTGCACCTGGCGGAGAGCCATGTCAGTTACGGGCAATTCAAGGTGCCCTCGCTGCGCAATGTGGAACTGACCGCGCCCTATATGCACGACGGGCGCTTCGCCACGCTGCGCGACGTGGTGCGCCATTACTCCGAGTTGGACGAGGATCGCCTGCACCAGGACGGCGAGGCGCTGTTGAAGGCGCTGCGGCTGTCCGATGAAGAGAGCGAGGACCTGGTCGCGTTTCTGCGCAGCCTCACCAGCCGCAGTTTTCCCGATCTGAATCCCGCGACGGGACCGTGCAAGCGGCGCGGCGCGTAAAGCCTCGTTGCACCTTCAACGGTGCCCGCGAGTGCCGCTGCGGCCGCCACTGTGGCTGCGGGCGCCGTGGTGGCTGCGGCTGCTGCCGTAGAATCCGAATCCGATGGACGGCGCAATAATGGCCGGCGGGGCGTAGTAGACCGCCGGCGGGGCGTAATAGCCGGGCGGCGCGGCCGCGTAACCCGGCTCGACCGGAACCGCCACGCATCCGCCCAGGATCGCCATCGCCGACAACACAAGACTGATTTTGATGATTTTCATGTTCGCGCTCTCCTTACGCAAATTAGACACGCATCCGATTGCGAATTCGCCCGAAAAGATGTAACAGTGTGTTACCCGTAATCGCAGCGACGGAGCGAACACTCCGCCTGGGACTTGCGCGGCGCAGAAGGGTAAAATCGCGCGCATGAACGCAGTAGCCGAAATCCGGGACATCAAGCAATACATGCGCGAAGTGGGCGAGCAGGCGCGCGCCGCCTCGCGCCTGCTCGCCCGCGCGGATACGGCAACGAAGGACCGTGCGCTCGCCGCCGCCGCCGCAGCGATACGCCGCGACTCGGTGCGTCTGATCAAAGCCAATGCCGAGGACGTGGCCGAGGCGCGCGCCAAGGGCCTCGCGCCGGCGCTGCTCGACCGGCTCGAGCTCACCGCCGCCGGCGTCGAAGCGATGGCCGAGGGTCTGGAGCAGGTCGCGCGTCTGCCCGACCCGATCGGCGCCATCACCGAACTGCGCGAGCGTCCCAGCGGCATTCGCGTCGGCCGCATGCGCGTGCCCCTGGGCGTGATCGGCATCATCTACGAGTCGCGCCCGAATGTGACCGCCGACGCAGCGGGGCTGTGCCTGAAATCGGGCAACGCCGCGATCCTGCGCGGCGGCAGCGAAGCGCTGCGCTGCAATCGCGCTATCGCCGCGTGCATGCACGAGGGCTTGGACGCGGCCGGGCTGCCGCGTACCGCGATACAGGTGATCGCGACCACCGACCGGGTCGCGGTGGGCGAGTTGCTGCGCATGAACGAGTTCGTCGACATCATCGTGCCGCGCGGCGGCAAGAGCCTGATCGAGCGCATCATGGCCGAATCGCGCATTCCGATGATCAAGCACCTGGACGGTGTCTGCCACGTGTATATCGACGACGCGGCGGACCTTGCCAAGGCGATACGCATCGCCGACAACGCCAAGACCCAGCGTTACGGCACCTGCAACACCATGGAAA
>CAYNVY010000079.1:0-17335 GCA_964400745.1 uncultured Enterobacteriaceae bacterium
TAAAGGACTGGCCCGGGCCGCCTAGTTGTTCAACACTTTAACTGAACGGCTAGGGTTTCACCTGGCTTTTCGAATTCGTCGGTGAAGACCACGATCTCTTCGGGAGCCGCGACTGCCGGGCTCGACAACAGACCGCTCAAGACTGCGCAAAGCGCGACGAAAAACGCAGCGGCGGACGCCGCGTCGAGTTTTGAAAACAACATAAGCCAGTTCTCCCCTGATGGAAATCGCTGGCTGGCTGGCGAATGCTAGCTGGCTTGCGCGCGCAATCCGTTCCGGGCCGCTGCCCGAACGCTTACGCAGTCAATATCAATTTGCCGTTCTTGGTCAGGCGCAACCGGTATTCGCGGCTGCCATGGACTATGGTCAGTTCTCCGCGCGTCCCGAGCAGGGCCAGGCTCGATATATTCCGCTGTCGCGCGGACCTCGCCGCGTCTGCAACATCGCTGCCCCGCTCTGGTTTGGTGTTCGGCTGCGTCTCCATGCACAAACGATAACGGTTCTCATTTGTGAGGTCAACCGCAAATCGGAAAAAGTTTGACCTGGATCAAACTATGCAGGCCGCGCGCAAGCGGCTCAGGCGATCGATCGCCTAGTGTCCCGAATCAAGATTCGGGACACTAGCCGCCCGCGATCTTCGTGATCAGGATCACCTCGCTGTCGCTGCCGATCGGCTGCAACAATGCGTCCTGATAGATCTCGTCGTCGATGGCGACGGCGATACCCGCTTCCAGGTGATCGCGCAGATCCGGGTAGCGGTCTTCGAGCGCCTCGAACAGCTGGCGCACGTTGGCCACATCCAGCTCCAGCTCCAGCACGCCGTCGGTGTAGGGCGCCAGGACGCTGGACAGCACTATCCTGGCCATCGATGCGTCCTCAGCGCTTTGCGGCCGCCGCGTCGATCGCCTGCAGCACGCGCGGCGGCGAGAACGGTTGCTGCAACAAGCGCAGGCCGATCGCGTTTTCGATCGCGTTGGCGATGGCCGCCACGGGCGAGATGATGGGCACCTCGCCGCAGCCGCGCACGCCGTAGGGATGGTTCGGATTGGGCACTTCGACGATGACGGTGTCGATGTTGGGCAGGTCGGAAGCGACCGGGATGCGATAGTCGAGAAAGCCCGGATTCTGCAGCACGCCGTCCTCGCCGTAGACGTACTCCTCGTTCAGCGCCCAGCCTATGCCCTGCACCGCGCCGCCCTGCAGCTGGCCTTCGACGTAAGCCGGATGGATCGCCTTGCCCACGTCCTGCACCACGGTGTAGCGCAGGATCTTGACCGCGCCCGTCTGCTTGTCGACCTCGACATCGACGATATGCGTGCCGAAGCCCGGACCCGCGCCCTGTGCGTTGATTTCCGCGTGACCGGCGATGGTGCCGCCGGTCTTGCCCGCCATGCGCGCGATCTCGGGCAAGGTCATGGGCGCGAACTGGGCCACGCCGGCGTCCACGGGCTGCGCGTGGCCGTCTTTCCACGCCACCGCTTCCAGCGGCACCTCGCGGATTTTCGCGACGCGCGCGCGCAGCTTTTCGATCACCTGCCGCGCCGCGATGACGCAGGCCATGCCGCTGGCGAAGGTGCTGCGGCTGCCCGCAGTGAGAAAGTTGAAGCCCAGCGTCGAGGTATCGCCGACGAAGGGCCGCACGCGCTCGAACGCGATGCCGAGTTCCTCCGCCACCATCATCGCCATGGCGGCGCGCGATCCGCCGGCGACGTCTACGGTGCCCAGGTTGAGGGTCAGCGTTCCGTCCTCCTGCACGTTGAGGGCGCAGGTGGTTTCGTTGCCGATGTTGAACCAGAAGCCGGTGGCCACCCCGCGCCCCTGGTTCGGTCCCAGCGGCGCGCTGTAGTGCGGATGCGCGCGCGCCGCTTCCAGCGTCTGGATATAGCCGATGACGCCGAGCTTGGGGCCGTAGTAGGTCTGCGTGCCTTCCTTCGCCGCGTTCTTCAGACGAAATTCAATCGGATCTAGCCCGAGTTTCTTCGCCATCTCGTCGATCACGCTTTCCACGCCGAACACCGCGATCGGCGCGCCGGGCGCCCTGTACGCCGCGACCTTGGGACGGTTGACGACGACGTCGTTGCCGACCACGCGCACGTTCGCCAGATCGTAGCGGGTGAAGGCGCACATCGAGGCCTGGTTCACCGGCGAGCCGGGGAAAGCCCCCGCCTGGAAGTTGAGTTCGGCCTCCGCCGCGGTGATCTTGCCGTCTTTGGTACAGCCGAGTTTCACTTTGACGTTCGCGCCGGGCGTAGGTCCCGTGCCGCGAAACACTTCCTCGCGCGTCATCACCATCTTCACCGGGTGGTTCGATTTGCGCGACAGCGCGATCGCCAGCGCCTCGTTGTAGATGTTGTTCTTGCCGCCGAAGCCGCCGCCGATCTCGGTCGGCGTGACGCGGATCTTCGACACGTCCATCTGCAGCACTTTGGCGCACTGGGCGCGGAACACGAAGTGGCCCTGGGTCGAAGTCCACAGATCGGCCTGGCCGTCTGCGCTGTAACTCGCGAGGCAGGCCTGCGGCTCGATATAGCCCTGGTGCACCGGCTTGGTGTTGAACTCGCGCTCTATGATCACGTCGGCCTGCTTGAAACCGGCCGCGACATCCCCGCAACCGAACTCCAGGCGCTTGGCCACGTTCGACGGACGCTCCGGCCTGGGCTTGACCCCGGCGGTGTACTGGTTTTCGTTGAGCAGCGGCGCATCGGACCGCATCGCCTCGACCACGTCGATCACGTGCGGCAGGATTTCGTACTCGACCTTGATCAGAGTAAGCGCCTTGCGCGCCACCGATTCGCTCACCGCCGCCACCGCCGCCAGCGGGTGGCCGTCGTAGAGCACTTTCTCGCGCGCCATCATGTTGCGCGTGACGTCGCGGAAGTTGATCATCAGCTCGCCCACCGCCGCCATCTCGTCGGGCATCTCGGCGAAATCCTCGCGCGTGACCACCGCCTTGACCCCGGGGAGCGCCAGCGCGGCCGTGACGTCGATGGACACGATGCGCGCGTGCGCGTGCGGGCTGCGCAGCACCTTGCCGATCAACTGCCCCGGCAGGTTGTAGTCGGCGCCGAAGCGCGCGCGGCCGGTCACCTTGTCCACGCCGTCGGGCCGCAGCGGCCGTGTGCCGACGATTTTGAGATCTTTCTTTTCGTACTTGAGCATGTTCGACATGGTCAGGCCCCCCGCATTTCGCGGCCGGCGTCCAGCACCGCCTCGACGATTTTCTGATAGCCGGTGCAGCGGCACAGATTGCCCGCGAGCCAGAAGCGCACTTCGGCCTCGCTCGGGTCCGGATTGCGCTCCAACAAGGCGCGCGCCGCGATCAGTATCCCCGGGGTGCAGATGCCGCACTGCAGCGCAGCGTGCTCGAGGAACTTCTGCTGCAGCGGATGCAGCTTCTCGCCCGCGGCCATGCCTTCTATCGTCTCTATCGATTTGCCCTCGGCTTCGACCGCCAGCATCAGGCAGGAACAGACCAGGCGCCCGTCGACCATGACACTGCAGGCGCCGCAGTCGCCGGTGCCGCAGCCTTCCTTGGTGCCGGTGAGCCGCAGCTCGTCGCGCAGCGCATCGAGCAGCGTCTGCTCGGTTTCGCACAGAAATTCGACCGGGTCGCCGTTGACCGTGGTGCTTACATGGTTGCGTGACATCAGTTGGTCCTCCCGGCACGTTCCAGCGCGACCACGGCCGCGCGCCCGGCCATCACGCCGGCGACCTTGATGCGGAATTCTTTGGTGCCGCGCTTGTCGTCTATCGGCTTGCAGGCGGCGCTCGCGGCTGCGGCCAGTTTGGCCAGCGCCGCCGCATCGACCTTGCTGCCGATCAAGGCGGCCGCCGCCTCGGGCACGAGCAAAGCCCGCGCCGCCACCGCGCCCAGGCTGACCCGGGCGTGGCTGCACACACCCTTGCCGTCCAGCGTCAGATTGACCGCGGCTCCCACCACGGCGATATCCATCTCGGTGCGCGGCGTGAAGCGCAGGTAGGCGTCGCCCGAATGCGGCGCGCGCTGCGGCAACAGGAAGGAGACGAGCAGTTCTCCGGGCGCGAGCAGGGTCTTGCCCGGGCCGGTCGCGAAATCCGCCACCGGCACTTCGCGCCTGCCATGCGGGCCGGCGAGGCAGGCCACGGCCCCCGCGGCGATCAGCGCCGGCACGCCGTCTGCGGCGGGCGAAGCGTTGCACAGATTACCGCCCAGGGTCGCGCGGCCCTTCACCTGGATGGAACCGATGTACCTGGCCCCGTCGACGACGCCGGGCCAGGTTTCGGCAAAGGCTTTGTTTTCGATCAACTCCATGCAGGTCACTGCCGCGCCTACGCGGTAGCAGCCCGCATCGAGCACGATGGCGCGCAGCTCGGCGACGGCCTTGATATCCACCACCAACTCGGGATCGGCGCGGCCGGAGCGCATCTGAATCAGCAGGTCCGTGCCCCCGGCGAGCACCCTCGCCTTGCCGTTCGCGCCGGCGAGCAACGCGATCGCCTGCTCCAGCGTCTTTGGCGCTTCGTAGCGCATAGTGATCGACTCCTTATTCTGATTGTCCTGCTGCAACATGCTCTAATGTCCGCGATTTTCCCACAGATGTATATATGCATTTAACGACCTATTTGCATGAACCGGCCATCGGCAACGACGCGCGCACTCTGTCGGCACAGACTTAACCGACGTTGCTCCAAGGTGCGTCGCACTGGAGCGCTGCTGCTGCGCGACCTCAAGCGGGGTCGGCGGCCTAGTGCGCTTCTGCGGATTTCAGAGGGAAACACAGCCCAGTGCGCCTTGTTGGACATGCTCTTTGTCGAACATTGACAATGTCAATACACCCGTTTAGGATCAAATCGTGGATATTCGCTTCGAGTTGAACGGCAATACGTTTGTCTGGGATCCAGACAAAGCGCTCAAGAATTGGCGCAAGCATGGCGTTCGATTCGAGGAGGCCGCGACCGTTTTCGACGATCCCTTGTTTGTCCTGGTCGATGCGTCGCGCAACGACCATGCACGCGAAGCTGCCATCGGCTTCGATACTACCGCTCGATTGCTGTACGTGGTGCACATCGAGATCGAGGCGGAGCGCATTCGCATCGTTTCGGCGCGCCGCGCCACACCTGATGAGGAGCAAAGCTATGTTGACTGAAAAGCTGAAGAAACGCCTGGCCAAAGACCGGCCGACAACTTCAATTACGATGCGCGTGCCGGTCGACGTGATTGAGTCGTTGAAAACCATCGCCCCGCGACGCGGGATATCGGGATACCAAACGCTGCTCAAGCTCTATGTCAGCGAGGGTCTGCGTCGCGACGAGGCACAGTTTGCCGTAAACTCAGCCGCGCGATTGGTCAAAGCGCTGAAAAAGCGCGGTGTATCAAAGAAGCTGCTGGACGAAGCGGTGCGGGAATCGGCGTAATCAGCGAAAGCGGGAATGTCCAATGAGATTTCAATGTGCCTGCTGCCTACCTGCGCCAGCTTGAAGAAATCCGGATCGCCTCGGACGGTTTCAGTCGCACCTCGTAGACTACATTCTTCCGCCGCGAGTACCTTCGCTTCGAGCGCGGCCTGCTACTGCATCGACTGCTCAGGCAAACAGATCTTCGAAGCCGTCGACCGGCCCGAAGCGCTCGTTGCGATATACAAGGCGCGGGCCATCGGCTGAGCGCGCTTATAATTGCGGCTGACGCGGCGCTGCCGCGCACTCACACCGTCCAGCCTGCCCATGACCCAAGCGCAAGAAACGTTTCTCGACGAACCCGCGCGGCGCACGCCGCTGCTGGATGAAGTCGATGTCGTGGTGCTGGGCGGCGGGCCCGCCGGCATCGCCGCCGCCGTTGCCGCCGCGCGCTCGGGCGCGAGCACGCTGCTCCTCGAGCGCTACGGCTTTCTCGGCGGCATGGGCACCGCGGCCGGCGTGACCAATTTCTGCGGCCTCTACGCCAACGTGCACGGCGACATCCGCCGCGTGGTGCACGGCATCGCGGACGAACTGCTGGCGCGCATCGAAGCGCTGGGCGGCCTCGCCGCGCCGCATCTCATATTCGGCAAGACGCGCGCCCAGGCCTACGACATGCCGGCGTACAAGTGCGCCGCCGACGATTTGTTGCTGACTTCGGGGGCGAAGCTGCTGTTCCATGCGCTGGCGGTGGGCGTGGCGATGAAAAACGCACACGCGATCGACGCGCTGCTGATCGAGACGCGCTCGGGGCGCCGCGGCTTGCGCGCGCGGGTGTTCATCGACGCCTCGGGCGACGGCGATCTCGCCGCCTTCGCCGGCGCGCCCTGGGAGAAGAGCGCGCATCTCCTCTACCCGACCTTGATGTTCAAACTGAACAACGTCGCGCCGGACAGGGCCGGGCAGGCGATGGACGACATTCCGCGCCTGATGCGCGAGGCCGAAGCCAGCGGCGAGCATCACTTTGCGCGCATGGGCGCGATCGTGCGCCCGATGAAGAACCCGATCGAATGGCGCGCCAACATCACCCAGATCCGCAACGAGCATTGCCTGGCGATGGACGGCACCGACGCGGCGCAACTCTCCGCCGGCGAAGTCGAAGGCCGGCGCCAGATCCGCGATTACCTGCGCTTCCTGCGCGAGCGCGTGCCCGGATTCGAAGCCTGCTACATATCCGACATCGCGCCTCAGGTCGGCATACGCGAGACGCGGCGCGTGACGGGCGCATACCAGCTCTCGGGCGCGGACGTGCTCGAATGCCGCGACTTCGCCGACAGCATAGGCGTCAACGGCTGGCCGCTGGAGCAGCACGTCGCGGGCGACGTGCGCTGGAGCTGGCCGGCGATACCCGAATCGCGCGGCTACAACCAACTTCCGTATCGCATGCTCCTGCCGCAGAACGTAGAAAATCTGCTGGTCGCCGGCCGCTGCGCCTCGATGACGCAGGAAGGCCAGTCGGCGGCGCGGGTGTCCGGCGGCTGCTTCGTCATGGGCCAGGCCGCGGGCACGGCCGCCGCGCTCTCGCTGACACAGAACGTCAAGCCGCGCGCGATCGACGTAGAATCGCTGCAGACGCAGCTGGAGCGCGACGGCGCCTATCTCGGGCGCGACGCGATCTGATTTCGCAATTCAGCAACTTCATTTTGAAATAGAGGAACCATGAATAGACTACTCATCGCAATCCTGGCGGCCTCGATGGCCCTGGCCAGCGGCGCCAGCGCCGCCGCCGACCCCTGGCCCGCCAAAGCGGTCCATGTCATCGTGCCCTTCCCGCCCGGCAGCTCGCCCGACCTCATCGCGCGCATGCTCACGGACAAGCTGGCGCAGGCCCTGGGCCAGCCGGTGGTGATCGAGAACAAGGCGGGCGCGGGCGGCAACATCGGCACCGGCCTGATGGCCAAGGCGGAGCCGGACGGCTATACCATAGGCATTTCGATTCCGGGCCCGCTGGCGGTGAACACCGTGCTCTACAAGAAGATGGAGTACGACCCGTTCACCGAACTCGCGCCCATCACCCTGGTGGCGCTCAGCCCCAACGTGCTCATCGTGAACCCCAGCCTGGGCGTGAACTCGGTGAAGGAATTCATCGCCTATGCCAAGGAGCGGCCGGGCCAGCTCAACTACGGTTCGGTCGGCAACGGCAGCGCTTCGCATCTCACCATGGAGCTGTTGAAGATGCAGGCCGGCGTCGACATCGTGCACGTGCCCTACCCCGGCAGCCCGCAGGTCAATACCGCCATCCTCGCGAACCAGATACAGGCCGGCTTCGTCGTGCCCGGCACCGCCATGCCCATGGTGCAGTCGGGCCGGGTCAAGGCGCTCGCCGTCACCAGCGGCGTCAAGAGCCCGGTGCTGCCCGACCTGCCGACGATCGCCGAATCGGGCTATCCCGGCTTCGAGTCCGGCGCCTGGCTGGGCATGGTCGCACCGGCCAAGACACCCAAGCCCGTCATCGACCGCCTGAACCGCGAACTGGTCGCGATCATCCAGAGCGCCGACGTGCGCGAGAGAATGCAGCGCGTCTATTTCCAGGCGATAGGCAGCAGCCCGGAGGGCCTGGCCACGCTGATGCGCGCCGAGCGCGACCGCTGGGCGAAAGTGATCAAACAGACCGGAGCCAGCGTCGATTGAGCGGCGGCGGGGCCACAATCTTCGACTTTGTTTTGGTAATAGTGGCTAGCTGTATGGTGAGACGGCATGCTGTCATGCCAAATTAGATAAGCGTTAGCGTGTGAAGATCTGCGCGATCACTTCGAGCGACGGCAGATTGTCGGAATCGGCAAGCGCGTCGTCCTTGAGCCAAAAAATGTCGCAGCTGGCTTTGTCGCGACTCTCAGGCTTCGTAGATCAGCTTCATGTCCGGCACGATGGAATCGCGCCGGTCCGGATTGCGCAGGATCTCCGGCGTGACGATGTCCACTTTGCGACCGCCGAACGCGGTTGGAAATTCGTCCTGCATCGCGGTGATGTCGAACATCGACGCGCGGCTGCCGGGCGAGAGCTCGACCATCAGGTCCACATCGCTCTCGGGCGTCAGTTCGTTTCTGGAGGCGGAGCCGAACAGGCTCAGCTTGGCGATGCCATACTTGCGGCAAAGCGCTTCGAGCTTGGCCTGGGAGATGCGAAGTTTCTGCGCAACCGGCTTTGAGTCCTTCGAGGTTGACACCAAGGGGGCAGCTTCTGCCCTATAGGCCGGCGCAGGCGAGCGCAACACCGGCGTCGCATCGGCCGCTTGCCACAATACCGAAATCGGCAAGGCCCACAGTTTGTCGGCGAAGCGCAAGCGCTGCTCGCCGAAATAGAGCACGACGCCGCTGACAAATTTGTCGCCAACCGTTTCAGCGAGCCCGCGCAAGCCGCTGAAGTCGCCCTGGTTCACGTTCGACGAGGCTTTGACCTCGATGCCTGCGATGCGCTGGCCCGGCGCTTCGAGCACCAGGTCCACCTCCTGCCCGGTCGCGGTGCGAAAGTGATAAGGCGTGGCTGCCTGGCGGCTCCAGCCCAGGAGTTTTCGCACTTCCTGCACCACGAAGGTTTCCAGCAGGGGTCCGAGATTGGGCGACTGCGCCAGTGCGGCCGGATCCACATCGCCGCGCAGATGGGCGGCCAGGCCCGAATCCAGCAAATGGATCTTGGGTGATTTCACGAAGCGCTTGCCGATATTGGTCGACCACGCCGGCAGCGGCTGAAAAATGAATGTCGCCTCCAGCAGCGCGAGATAGCGCCGCAGAGTGGAATGCGCAATGCCCGCCGCGCGGGAGACTTCCGACATGTTCATCAACGCGCTCGAGCGGGCCGCGAGCAGCGAAAGCAGCCGTGGCATGTCGGTCATCCCGTCGATGTTGGCCATGTCGCGCACGTCGCGCTGCAGCAGGCTGGCGACATAGCTGCGAAACCAGGCATCGCGCCGCTCTCCCGGCGTGCGCGCCACGGCCTCGGGAAAGCCCCCTGCGATCACGCGCTCGCACACAGCCAGGCGGTCGAGCGTCTGCGCACCGGCCTGCCACGGTGCGGCGCCGAACAGCGCATCCACCAGGTTCGCGTCCTTGTCAGCCAGTTCGCCCTGCGACAGGGGGTGCAGCGGCAGAATCTCCATGCGCCCTGCCAGCGACTCCGCCAGACGGGGCAGCAAGAACACATTGGCCGAACCGGTAAGCAAGAACCGCCCTGGGCGGCGATCAGTGTCCACAACCCGCTTGATCGCCGGAAATAACTCCGGCGCGTGCTGTACTTCGTCGATGACCATGAAATGGCTCGCTTCCCGGACCAGGGCAGACGGATCAGAGCGGGCCAGTCCGGCGGTGGCGGGGTCATCGAGAGTCAGATACCGGCCCCCGCGCTGAGCCGCAACTAGCTGAGCCAAAGTGCTTTTTCCAGTTTGGCGGGGACCATTCAGCAGCACTACCCGGGTATCAGCCAAGGCAGCCAGAAGGTTTTTTTCGATTAATCGTCGGTACATGGCTAAATATTAGCCATGCAATGGCGAATTTGCAAGCCTATGCGGCTTGTTCCGTAGCCGCCGGGGCGGTGACTCCGCACTACGACCTGGTAAGCACCTACGCGTGGGCCACACCCGAGCGCGTGGGGGAAAGAGGAAACGTCTGGCCGGAGGTCCCCACCGATGTGCGCACTGGGCAAATCAGGATACTGTTATCCATACGTCACTTGCCGATCGCCACCATGGCGGCGACGCTCAAAGGATGAATCCGAGAGTACAGCAGTGTCTATTGCGCAGCGATAGTGCTGCAATCTTCAACTTTATTTTATAGATAGTGGCTATAGGTAAGGCGGTACGGCCTACGCGCTTGCCAATTTCGGCAAACCAAGCTGCAAGCGCACCGCCGCGTCGATCAGCTCGCTATCGAGCTGCGCGTGAATCTTCTGCATGAAATCCCACAGCACTTCCGCATCGCCCAGCGCGCGGTGGCGCGCGCTGCAGCTCAGGCGGTGGCGCGCGATCAAACTGTCCAGGCTGTGGCTGCGGTGCTCGGGAAAGAGCTTGCGCGAGAGCTTGACCGTGCACAGCACGCGCGGGAGGTACGCAAGGTCCAGGCGCTCGAACTCGGCCTTGAGAAAACCGTAGTCGAAGCGCGCGTTGTGCGCGACCAGGATCTTGTCCTGCAGGCGCGCGAACAGGGCGGGCGCGAGCTGCGCGAAGGTCGGCGCGTCCTCCACCATTTCGTCGGTGATGCCGGTGAGCGTCTGGATGAAGTACGGGATGTTCTTTCCCGGATTCACCAGCTGGCTCCAACTGCCGACGACTTCGCCGTCGACGACTTCGACGAGGCCGATCTCGGTGATGCGCTCCTCGGCCGCGCGCATGCCGGTGGTTTCGAGGTCGAGGAAAATCAACGGCTGTTGCAGCATGGACGAAGCAGCTTGGTTTGGATCACTGGCGTCATGTTACACAAGAAAATCGACCGTACCGATCATTCGGCAACGCCGGACATCTTGCCGGACATCTTGAATGGATCAATTCGTCACCGCCACCCCGCCCATTTCGAGCAGCATCACCGCTTCGCCGTCCTTGGGCGCCGGCCCCAGCCGGTGCCGCAGAGGGCGTCCGCTCGCGAGCGGATCGTCGGCGGAAAACAGCACGTCGGCCACCGCGCCGTGTCCGGGCACGCGCACGTCCTTGTTCTCCCAGTCCGCGTGATAGCAGAAGATCACCAGGGTTTCGCCGTTCGGCAGCGCGGCGCAGCGCACCAGCGTGCGGTCCTGCACGACGTCGAGCACGCCGCGTATGTTCTGCTCCGGCTCTCCCGCGAAAGCGAATTCGACGTAGGTCGCGCCGCTCGCCGGTGCCGCCGCGATCCAGAATATCTCGCCCTCGTCCACCACGCTGGGCCGCGACAGATAGTCCGTCGGAAACGCCATCCAGGCGATGCGCGCGGCCCTGCCGCTGCCGCGCGGCGGCGTGGGGGCGCGGCGCCATTTGAAACCGGCGCGATCGCGCAGCGCCGCAGGTGCGGCGTCGGCGCCGCTGTGCGCGCTGCGGCACATGCCGGACTTGTTGAAGCTGTATTGCTCCACGCCTGCGATGGATTGGGTCGCCAGGTGAAAGTCGCCCAGGCGCGTGGTCGATGCGCGCCAGATGTCCGACACATAGCCGTCGGAGCGTTTGACGCCAAAGCTGAGGTCGAGCAGAAGATTGGACATGGCTGCCGCGCGATTATGCGTCCATGCGCCCGATTGCGGCAAACGCAAAATCAGTCCGCCGGGCGCCTTGCGAGCGCGCCGTGCTACTCGTCGAAAGGCAGAATACCCGGTAGACCGATCGCGGCATCGTCGCCCGCAAAACCATGCACCCCCGCGCCGAGCAGGCGCACCGGCTTGCTTCCGGCTTCGGTGCGATCGAGCAGCGACAGGGCGCGCGCTGCGATCTCCTCCTCGTCCCGCGTAGGCGCGGCGGCAGTGTGGCTGCGCGTCACCGTGGTGAAGCCGGCATAGCGGACTTTGATGACCACGGTGCGCGCGAGCAGGCCTTTGCGCGCCAGCCATTGCGCAGACTTGCGCGCCATGCGTTCGATCTCGGCGCGGATCGTGATCAGATCCAGCAGATCTTCGCTGTAGGTGTTCTCGCTGCTGGCTGACTTGTGCGGCCGGTTCGGCACCACCGGCCGCTGATCGTCACCGTGCGCCATGCGCTGCAGTGCTTCGGCCAGGCTGCCGACTGCGCGCTGCAGCATCAAGGGGTCGGCGGTACGCACTTCGACCAGGCGCGCGATGCCGATTTTGCGCAGCTTGCCCGCGGTGACCGGCCCCACGCCCCACAGGGCGTCCACCGGCAATTGCTGCAGGAAAGCTTCGACCCGGTTGGGCGAGATCACCGTCAGTCCGTCGGGTTTTTGCCAGCCGGAAGCGATCTTGGCCAGAAACTTGTTCGGCGCCACGCCGGCCGAAGCCGTGAGCCGCGTCTCGTCGAGGATGCGCTGCTTCAGCCGCTTGGCCACTGCGGTTGCCAGGGGTTCGTTCCAGAGATTGTCGGTGACATCCAGATAGGCTTCGTCCAGCGACAGCGGTTCGACCAGGGGCGTGCAGGAGCGAAAGATCGCGAGCACCTGCTGCGACACGGCGCGATAGCGCGCGAAGTCGGGGCGCACGACGACGAGCTGGGGGCACAGGCGCAGCGCGCGCGCCATGGGCATCGCCGAGCGCACGCCGAAGGCGCGCGCTTCGTAGCTCGAGGCCGCCACCACGCCGCGCGAGTCGGCCTGGCCGCCGACGGCCACGGGCCGGCCGCGCAAGGACGGATCGTCGCGCTGTTCCACGGACGCGTAGAACGCGTCCATGTCGACGTGGATGATGCGGCGCAGGCTCGCTGCCATTCGATCGGGGTGCCTTCGAAAATTGGGGTCGCCGCATTTTCTGCGACCTCTGCTCGTCGGTCAACGCCGGAAATCAGGTCCAATACAAGATCGCCGAATGCGCACGGATACGCCTTTCATCCGTGCGCATTCGGCGATCCGCGCGGACGGGACGCCGGCCGCGCCAGCGCTTCTTCGCTTCCGGCTGCGCAACCAGACATCGCTACAGGTCGACCGGGGCCAATTTCGGCCAGCTCCCGGCTCCACAGTTGCGCGCTCCGCCGCTACTGGAACGCCTCCGCCCGCTTCATCAGCGCATCCAGTCCGGGCTCCTTCGGATTGCGCGGCTTGCCCGGGTGGATGACGGCGACCTGACAGCTCTCGGCCGCCTCGACCAGTTGTGCGTAGGTTCCGGCGTTGATGTCGGCGATGTAGGCCTGCTTGTTGTCGTTGTACTTGAACATCTTGTTGTTGAGATCGGTGCACTCGTTGCAGGTCGCGCAGCGCGGCGTGTCGATGTAGGCCTCGCCGGGGGAGCGCGACGCTTCTTCCACCGCATGCCCTTCCGCCGCCGCCGGTGCTGCTGCGGGTGCTGCTGCAGCCGCCGCCGCGATCGGCGAGACCGCGGGCGCCAGCGGCTTGTGCGCCTCGGCCTCCTGCTGCATGCGCTCTTCCCAGGACTTGCGTTCGCGCGCGAGCAGTCTTTCCGCGTGCGAATTGTGCACGCCGCCCAGTTCCTGCAGGCTGTGCCACATTTCTCGGCAGCGCCGCGCTTCGCGGATCAGCTTCTCGTCGACGATCACTTTCTGCAGCACGTTGTCGGCGTCGACCATGAACAGGCTAGGCACTTTGTCCGGCAGGCCCTTGCGTTCGCGCGACAGCGACTCGTCCACCGCGATCATGCTGCCGTTCCACCTGGCGCGCGGCACGCGCGCGAGGTGCCGCGCGTAGCGGCGGTCGCTGGCGAAGAAATCGACCAGGGTGAAAGCCAGGTCTTCGGACACCCTTTGGTGCTGCTCGTCCTCGTAGGTGAAACCCTGGATCGGCCAGTCCAGGTCCACCTGCGAATTGGCGTCCAGCGAAAAGCGCGCGGCCCAATTGGCGCCGGCGGACGGATCGTAGGTGAACGCAGGGAAGGCGCGCGACTCCATCGCCGCCGCCGCCATCAGATACGGCGGCAGTTCGGAGGCCTTTGCGCTCGCTCCGGAAAACACGCTGAACAGCGCCGGCCCGCGATAGTTCAAGCCGCGCAGCACGCGCTCGCGGAACTGGAACAGGTTGGAACTGGAGGACTGCAGCACATACACTTCGTTCAGGCCTATCGCCATGTTGGCAATCTGCCGTGCGCGCATGCCGGCGCTGAGGCTGCCTTCGCCGCCCGTAGACTCCTCGAGGATGTCGTCGATCTGCAGCAGCACCTTGATCGGCAGGGTCGAGGAGAGAATTTCCATCAACTGCGCGTGCTCCTGCGCCTGCATGTTCCCGGCGTTGACGCAGACCAGGTAGTCGGGAAACGGCGCCAGGTCCTGCGGGTCGAGGCCGTTGGCGCCGAACTGCTCGAACAGGGCGTCGTGCTTGCCTTCGACGTATTGTCCTTCGATCTCCAGCTCGGCGATGGCGATCGCCTTGGCCAGCTCTATGAGCTTGGGCATGCGCTCGCGCAAGGCGGCCAGCGCCTCGCCGCAGCTGTCGAACAGGAAGGAATAGGGCTTTGCGCCGGCGGCTTTTTTCGCCTGGGCCACCTGAGTTGGCGCGGGAAAGAACTGCTGCGCGCCGAGCACGTCGAGCAGCGCGCGGATGCGCTTGCGCCGGCTCTCGGGAAACGCATCCTTCGGCAGGGCTTTGGACAGCATGCGCGACATCGCGTCGAAGTCGAAGGCGTCGCCGAATCCGCTGCCCACCGCCGCCTTCAAGTGCTTGGCGCTGCGCCCGGCTTCGGAGCGCTCGAAATCGGACTTGAGGATGTCCGACAGCTTCAGCATCACGCGGTCGAGCGCCTTGCGGAAGCTTTCGGCTTTCTGCCGTTGCACCGCGGCCCAGCCGTGCTGCAGCAGGCGCGAGGGCAGGGCCGCATCGCAGTCTGCCAGCTCGCCGTCGATCTTGATCGCGGCGCGCGTGCGGCGCAGGCTGTCTTCGAAGGATTGGTCCGCCCCGGATTTTTCCAGACCCGTGTCCATACCCGTGTCCAGACCCCGGGCAAGACGGGCGGCCGCCTTGTCCCACAATGCGGACAGGGACCCGCTGGCGCCGCCTGCGGCGAGAACGCGTATCTCCTGCTCCATGCGCAGCGCGTGCTTGCGTATGCGCCCGGCGTCGTTGCCGCGCGCGATGCTGCCGAGCACGCCGTCGATGAGGCCCGACAGCGACTGGGCGTACAGCTTGTCGGTGCGGCCGGCGACCAGCAGCAGCGGAAAATCGTAGCGCAGCCGGGTAAGGTCCCGGTATCCGGCGAACAGGGCCGGGCGCAGGCCCAGTCCGTCGACCGCGTCCAGGTGCTCGCTCGGCCGCCTGCCGGTCAAGAAAAAAGCAACGTGTGCTTGAGTATCCGCTTCCATGTCGTTATCAACCTGCCTTGCTGGTGTATGCCATCGATGACGGCGCGCGCGGTATGCGATGCGATCGGCGCGCGCCGGCCCTTTACATTGTCTCTACGCCATTGTGTTTACGTCATTGTCTCTACGCTAGCTTCTGCTCCGCGCCCTGCGGCCAGATGGTGTACTTGTCCAGCTCCGCGTTGAGCCCGGCGCGCGTCAGATCGGGGGTGCGCAGCTTGTCGGAAAGGCGCAGATCCTCGTAGCACGGAACAGCCGGATTGCGGTACAGGATCCCGACCGGGATCGAGTCGTGGCCGGAGGCGATCTCGCGCGCGCGGTTCATGTCGGCGGGGTCGTGCTCCAGCTGGTTCTTGTACACCTTGGACAGCCCGGCGCTGTACTGCAGTCCGTCCGCATGCTGCAGCAGCTGCACCTTGCTCGGATCGTGCATCCACGGATCCAGCGCCTTCGGCAGCCACTCGGGGCAGCGCTGGATGATGCGCACGAAGGACAGGCCGCGGTGGTGGTAGGCCGCCTTGACGATGTCGAACAGGACTTCCGGAATCCAGTCGGCCGCCTGCGCGACGAAGGAGACGTTCTGCACGCCCAGGGTCACCGTCAGCGGATTCAGCGCTTCGAGGGTGCTGCCGCTAGGGGTGGTATTGCTCTTGGTGCCTATGGGCGAGGTGGGCGAAGCCTGTTTCTTGGTCAGGCCGTAGATCTGGTTGTCGTGCAGGAACACCGTGAGGTTCATGTTGTAGCGTATGGCGTGGATCCAGTGCGCCGCGCCTATGCTGGTGCAGTCGCCGTCGCCGGTGTTCACGAACACGGTCAGGTCCGGGCGCGACATTTTCACGCCCTCGGCCACCGGCAGCGCGCGCCCGTGTATGCCGTGGAAGCCGTAGGTCTTCATGTAGTGCGGGAAGCGGCTGGAGCAGCCGATGCCGGATACGAACACCGTCTTCTCCGGCCGCAGGTTTTCGTCGCGGCACAGGCGCTGCACCGCGGCGAGTATGGCGTTGTCGCCGCAGCCGGTGCACCAGCGCGGCACGCCGCTCTGATAGTCTTCCAGCGCGAAGTGCTCGTCGCTCATCTGCAGCAGGCAGGCGTGGGCGGAGTTCATGTCGGACATCATGTTCATCGTTGCTTCACCTTTCTTGGCTGTTGCTATTGCTTCTGCTTCTACTTCTTCAGTTGTTCCAGCATCACGCGGCGTATGGTGCCGGGTTTGATCGGCTGACCCTTCACTTCGCTCCAGCAGTCGATGTCGATCAGGAAGCGCGAGCGCAGCAGGATGGCCATGGACGAATAGCGCCGGTTGGACGCGTCGATGATCTTGTCTTCCGGCTTGTCGCTCCAGTTGTTCTCTATGGTCATGACTTTCTTGAAGCCCTGCATGATTTCCTTGATTCCCGGAGCCATGGGCTGCAGGAACTGCAGGTGCAGCGAGGACACTTTCCTGCCTTCGGCGCGCAGCATCGCCACCGCCTCTTCGATCGCGCCCTTGGTGCTGCCCCAGCCGACCACCAGCAGCTCGCCCCTGGCGTCGCCGAATACGCTAGGCGCCTTCAGCGTCTTTTGCAGCGCAGCGAGTTTAAGGCTGCGAAAGCGCATGGTCTGCTCGTTGATTTCGGCATCGTAGGCGACATGGCTGTCGCGGTCGTGCGCGAGGCCGGTGAGCGTGTGCATGCCGCCGGGCTGGCCGGGAATGAAGCGGCGCGCGAGGCCGGTGGTGTCGTCCCAGTCGTAAGGCTTCGCGCCCTCGGGTACCGGGCTCTGGTCGATCGGCGGCGCCATCCAGGTTTCGCTGAACTGCGGGCGCGGGAAGGGTTGCTGCGAAGTGGCGAGGCCGGCGTCGGTCAGCACCACCACCACCATATTGAAGGTTTCCGCGATCTTGCGCGCGGTGATGATGGAGTAGAAACACTCTTCGATGGTGCCCGGCGCCAGCACCACTTTCGGCGCGTCGCCGTGGCTGCCGAAGATCGCCGTCATCAGATCGCCCTGCTCCATCTTGGTCGGCTGGCCGGTGCTGGGCCCGCCGCGCTGCACGTTCACCAC
>CAYNVY010000080.1:0-17202 GCA_964400745.1 uncultured Enterobacteriaceae bacterium
CTTGGTGACCACCGCGCCCATGCCGACTACGGCGCCGCGCCCGATCACCAGCGGCTTGGCGCTGGTTCCCTGCCGCAGAATGGCCCCGGTGCCGATATAGGCGTAGTCCTCGACGATCACACCGCCGTTGCAATGCACATCCGGCGCGAAAGTGACGAAATCGCCGATCACGCAATCATGCGCGACGTAGGAATAGATGTTCGCGTGGAAGAACTTCCCGATTTTCGCGTTGGACGTGATCGTGGAATACGCGCAGCGGATCGCGCCCTCGCCTATGTCGTTTCCGTACAGGCATACGCTATTCGAAGCGGCGATCGAAAGCGGCTGCGCATTCGCCGCCGCGAACTGCCGGGCGAAGCGTTCGCGCACGGCAGAGTCGGTAATCGTGATGTTGAAATACCTGTCCGCTTTGCTCGCGAGGAATGCGTCGGGATGAAGCACTCGGTGTCCGTTGACCATGCTCAATTCCCGGTTCTCGTCGACAAAAACGATTTCGCAGCCCGCCGGGTCTTCCGACGCCAGCATGTCCTCGACGAGAGGCATGACTTCCCGGCCGAATCCTCCGGCACCGACTATTCCGTATAAACGCATGGGACGAGTTCCTGACGATCAAAGGCGGCTGCGCACGCTTATGGGATTTTTACTCTGTCGAAGCGTTGCCGGTCAAGTATTTCCGCAGAACCCTGCGCAATGGGCTTGTGCTCGGGGAAACGAGTGAAAGGAGTGTTGCCGAAGAGTGCAAAGCCGCTTAATCTGTGAACCCTGCGGTCCCAAACCTGCCAATGAAAATCACGCAAACCGCCCTGCCCGGCGTCGTCGTCGTCGAAACCACGCCTTTCGCCGACCATCGCGGCGCTTTCGCCTGCCTGTACAGCGAGCCCGACCTGATTCAGGTGATCGCCGGGCGGCGCATCGTTCAAATCAACCATTCGCGCACCAGCGTAGTCGGAACGGTGCGCGGCATGCATTTTCAGCATCCGCCGCAAGCCGAGATGAAGCTGGTGCGCTGCCTCAGAGGGCGGGTGTGGGACGTCGCGGTCGATCTGCGCGCCGGATCGTCCACCTTCCTCCGCTGGCACGCGGAGGAATTGGCGCCGGACAAGGCGCGCATGCTGGTCGTTCCCGAAGGTTGCGCCCACGGCTTTCAGGTACTGGAAGCCGAGAGTGAACTGTTGTACCTTCACACCGCCCTCTACACGCCGCAGGCCGAAGGCGGCGTTTTCTGCAAAGACCCGCGGCTGGGCATCGCCTGGCCCTTGCCGGTAGAAGGGCTGTCGCGTCGGGACAGCGGCTTCGCGCCGCTGGCCGAAAATTTTTTGGGGATCGCAGTATGAATTGCCGTCACTGCTACACGCCGCTCACCGAGATCTTCCTGGATCTGGGCTTTGCGCCGCCCTCCAACGCCTACCTCGGCGCAGCCGATCTGCGCGCGGCGGAGCGCTACTACCCGCTCAAGCTCTACGTCTGCAAAGAGTGCTGGCTGGTGCAAACCGAAGACTACGCGCAGGCGAGCGAACTCTTCGGCCACGACTACGCCTACTTTTCTTCGGTGTCGCAGAGCTGGGTGGATCATGCCGAGCGTTACGCGAAAATGATCGGCGCGCGCCTCGGTCTGGGCAAGGCGAGCTTTGTCGTCGAGGTCGCGGCGAACGACGGCTACCTGCTGAAAAATTTCGTCGCGGCGGGCATTCCCTGCCTCGGCATCGAACCCACAGCGAGCACGGCCGCCGCTGCGGAAAGGATCGGCGTTCCCATCCTGCGCGAGTTTTTCGGCAAAGCCCTGGCCGAACGCCTTGCCGCCGTGGGCAAACGGGCCGACCTCATCACCGGCAACAACGTCTATGCGCACGTGCCCGATATCAACGATTTCACCGCCGGGCTCAAGACCCTGCTCAAGCCCGGCGGCACGATCACGCTCGAATTCACCCATCTCATGCGCCTGATCGAGCACACGCTGTTCGACACCGTGTATCACGAGCATTTTTCGTACTACTCGCTGCACAGCGTGCGCCGCATCCTGGACAGCGCCGGGCTGCGCGTGCTCGACGTGGAAGAACTGCCCACCCAGGGCGGGAGCCTGCGCGTCTATGGCTGTCATGCGGACGACGCGCGCGCCACCGGCGCGAACGTCGCCGCGGTACTGGCGGAGGAGACGCGGCGCGGCCTGGATAGTGTCGAAATCTACCGGGCATTCCAGCCGCGCGCCGATCGCGTGAAGAACGCCTTGCTAGCTTTTCTCCTGGAACAAAAGCGCGAGGGCAAGCGCGTCGCCGCTTACGGCGCCGCGGCCAAGGGCAATACCCTGCTCAATTACGCCGGGGTCAAGCCCGACCTGCTGCCCTTCGTCTGCGACGCGGCGCCCTCCAAGCAGGGAAAATTCCTGCCCGGCGTGCACATCCCCATCCTGCCCCCGGCTGCGCTGCGCGAGCATCGGCCCGACGTGGTGCTGATCCTGCCCTGGAACATCGCCGAGGAGGTGGTGTCGCAACACGCTTATGTGCGCGACTGGGGCGGACGCTTCGTGGTGGCGGTGCCGGAACTGCGGGAGATCGCGTGAAGGTACTGGTCACCGGCGCGTCCGGCTTCATCGGCCGCCATGCCGTCACGCAATTGCTCGCGCGCGGGCACGAAGTGACCGCAGTTGGCCGCGACGAGGCCAAGGCGCGGCAGCTTTCCTGGTTCGGGCAGGTGCGTTTCATCGCCTGCGACGTGCACTCGGCGATCGAACGCCCGGGCAGAGTTTTCGGCCAGCCGGACGCGGTCATGCACCTCGCCTGGCCCGGCCTGCCGAACTACGACGCCCTGTTTCATGTCGAGGAGACGCTGCCGGCCGATTACCGCTTCCTCAAATCGCTGGTGCAGGACGGCGTCGGACAACTGCTGGTGACCGGAACCTGCGTCGAGTACGGCATGCAAAGCGGCGCCCTGGCCGAAGACATGCCCACCGCGCCAGCCAGCCCCTACGCGCTGGCCAAGGACACGCTGCGCAAGCAATTGCAGGCCCTGCAGCAGCAACATCCCTTTACCCTGCAATGGGCGCGTCTGTTCTACATGCACGGCGAAGGGCAGAACGCCAACAGTCTGCTGGCGCAACTCGATTGCGCCATCGACAATGGGGAAGCCGTATTCAACATGTCAGGCGGGGAACAGCTGCGCGACTACCTGCCGGTGGGCGAGGTCGCCGCGCGCGCCGTGGCCCTGATCGAGCACAGCGCCTGGGACGGCGTGATCAATATCTGCAGCGGCGAGCCGATCTCCGTGCGCCGCCTGGCAGAGCGCCGCCTGTCCGAGCGCCGAGCCGATATCCGCTTGAATCTGGGCCACTACCCCTACGCCAGCGACGAGCCGATGGCGTTCTGGGGCGATGCGCGCCGCCTCGCCGCGATACTTCGACAACCATGAGCTTGCGCGAAATCTTCAGGGCGGAAAGCCTCCCGGTGCTGCAGAACCGGGTCTTCGCGACCGAAGCAGAAGCGCGCGCGAGCGCAGCCGGCGACGTGGTCCTGGTGCAGGACATGGATACCGGCCTGATATTCAACGCCGCGTTCGACCCGGACCGGCTCGAATACGACCAAAACTATCAGAACGAACAAGCCTGCTCCGGCGTGTTCAAGGATCACCTGAACGCGGTCGAGGCCATCATCCGCCGCCATTTCGGCGGCCGCACCCTGATCGAGGTCGGCTGCGGCAAAGGCTATTTCCTCGACCACCTCCAGGCGCGGGGCTATGCGGTCACCGGCATCGACCCGGCCTACGAAGGCGACAACCCAGGCGTGGTCAAGGCGCGCTTCGAGCGCGGCCTGGGCCTGTCCGCCGACGCGATCGTGCTGCGCCACGTGCTGGAGCACATGCCCGATCCGCTCGCCTTCCTGGCCAGCATCGCCGACGCGAACGGCGGCAAGGGCCGGATCTATATCGAAGTCCCCTGTTTCGACTGGATCTGCGAACGCCGCGCCTGGTTCGATATCTTCTACGAGCACGTCAATTATTTTCGCATGACGGATTTCGAGCGCATGTTCGGCACCGTCCTGGAGAGCGGCCGCGCGTTCGGCGGGCAATATCTCTACGTGGTCGCCGATTTGTCCAGCTTGCGCAGCCCGCGTTTCGATTCAAGCTGCGAGCTGTCTTTTCCCGAAGACTTTCTCGGCGGCATACACCGCCTCGCCTCGATCGCGAAGAACAGCGGGCGCAATGCCGTCTGGGGCGCGGCCTCCAAGGGCGTGGTCTGCGCCGTGTACCTGCAACGCGCCGGCGTCCGGCTGGAATTCGTGATCGACATCAATCCGGTCAAGCAGGGCAGGTACCTGGCGCTCAGCGGCCTGCAGGTGCTGGGTCCCGAAGCGGCGATGCGGCGCCTGCAGCCGGGAGACAATATTTTCGTGATGAATTCGAATTATCTGGACGAAATCGTCGCCCAATCGGGCAACCAATATCACTACTGCAAAGCGGATCATGAATGACTTTACGCAGGAAATGAAGCACCGCATCGACGCCAACGCCGCCGACGCGCAATTGCAGGCCGACGCCCGCGCGTTTCTCCTGTCCTCGATCGCGGCGAAGTATTCCTACAACTTCACCTGGCTCTCGCGCCCGGTGATCCAGTATCCGCAGGACATGGTGGCGATGCAGGAACTCGTCTGGCAGGTGCGGCCGGACCTGATCGTCGAGACCGGCATCGCCCACGGCGGCTCGCTCATACTCTCCGCCTCCATGCTGGCGCTGCTCGACTATTGCGACGCGGTCGAATCCGGGCAGACGCTGGACCCGAAGGCGACGCGGCGGCGCGTGCTCGGCATCGACATCGACATCCGGGCGCACAATCGCGCTGCGATCGAACAGCACCCGATGGCGCACCGCATCGACATGATCCAGGGTTCTTCCGTCGCAAAAGATACGATCGCAAGAGTGCATGAAGCGGCGAAAGGCTACGAGCGCATCCTGGTCTGCCTGGACTCGAACCACACCCACGAGCACGTGCTGGCCGAACTCGAAGCCTACGCGCCCCTGGTCAGCAAAGGCAGTTACTGCGTCGTGTTCGACACCGTGGTCGAGGACCTGCCCGACGCCATGTTTGCGGATCGCCCCTGGAATCAGCGCGACAATCCGAAAACCGCGATGCGCGAATACCTGCGCCGCATCGCGAACGAAGGCCGCAAGGCCGCCGACGGCTCGCCGCTAGTGTTCGAGATCGACAAGGCGATGCAGAACAAGCTGCTGCTTACCGTGGCGCCGGACGGCTATCTCAAACGGACCGTTTGAGAGCGGTGCAAACACCCTTGGCCATCAGATCGTCGAGCCCGGCCGGGAACACCGCGTGCCCTCGGTAAAGCTGAACACCGCCGCCAACCTGTCTGCGCGGGTGTGGACGGCCGTGGTGCATCTGGCCTTCGTTCCGCTCTATGTGCGCTATCTCGGGATCGAAGCCTACGGACTGATAGGCGTGTTCACGTCGCTGCTGGCGCTGTTCGCCCTGCTCGACCTGGGCCTCAGTGCGACGCTCAATCGCGAAATGGCGAAACTCTCGGCCCGTTCCGCCACCGAAGCCGGTGCCGGCCGCGAGGCGCGCGATCTGCTGCGCACGCTGGAGACGCTGTACTGGCCGGCCGCGCTCCTCATCGGCATGGTCATCGCGCTCGCGGCGCCCTTCATCGCAGGCGATTGGATCCGGGGCGGGCACCTGGCGCTGGCGAAAGTCGAACATGCCGTCATCCTGATGGGTCTGACCATAGGGCTTCAGTGGCCGGCCTCGCTCTACGCCGGCGGACTCATGGGCCTGCAGCGGCAGGTACTGCTGGGCGGCATCAACGCCGGTGTGGCGACGCTGCGCGCGGCAGGCGCCGTCCTGGTACTGGCCAACTTTTCGGCCACCATCGAAGCCTTCTTCTGGTGGCAGGCCGCGGCGAGCGTGGTGCAGACGGCGGCTACCGGCGCCGCACTCCGGTTCGCGCTGCCGCCCGGCGACGGGGCACCGCGCTTTCGCCTGCGCATCCTGTCGGCGCTGTGGCGTCTGGCCGCCGGCATGGCCGCCATTTCCGCACTGGGCGTGGTCCTGACGCAGCTCGACAAACTTATCCTGGTGAAGCTCCTGCCCTTGGCCGAGTTCGGCTATTACAGCCTCGCCTGGACGGTCGCCACCGGCCTGTACTTTCTGATCGGCCCGCTGTTCTCCGCGCTGTTTCCGCGCTTCACGCAGCTGGTGGCGCAAGACGACGAGCCCGGTCTGCGCCGGCTGTATCACGAAGGCTGCCAGTGGATGTCGGTGATCCTGCTGCCGGTGGCGGTGGTGATCGCACTGTTTTCCACCGAATTGATGCAGCTGTGGACCGGGGATGCCTCGCTTGCGCGACACAGCCACGTGTTGCTGAGCCTGCTGATTGCGGGCACTGCGCTGAACGGGCTGATGAGCCTGCCCTCGGCCTTGCAGCTCGCTTACGGCTGGACAAGCCTGGGCATCGCCACTAACCTTGTCGCGGTCGCCGCTCTGGTGCCCTTGATGTTTGTGCTGACTTCCCGTTTCGGTGCGGCAGGGGGGGCGGCGGCCTGGTTGCTGCTCAACGGCGCTTACGTGCTGCTTGCGCTGCCGCTGATGCATCGCCGGATTCTGCGCGGCGAGCAGTGGCGCTGGTACGGGATCGACGTCGGCCTGCCGCTCGCCGCTGCGCTTGCCGCCGCCGGCAGCTCCAAGTGGCTGTTCGATCATCTGGATGCGCAGGACCTGCCGCGACTGGGCGTGCTCGCCTGCCTGGCCGCGGCTGGCCTGCTGACGGCAGGCGCCGCTGCGCTCGCGGCGCCGCTTGTGCGCGCGCGCCTGTCGGGCGCGGTTGCGGCTGCAACATAGAGCCGGGCCTGGGCGAATTGACGGAGTTACGGTGGAACTACTGAAAAAGTTGTTGCTGGCGCTGGGAGACCGTGAGGCTGGCTGGCCCAGGATAGGCGCCTACCTGCGCCTGCGCTCGGGCATCTACTACCGCAAGTCGTGGTCCCAGTGCGGCGAGGATCTGATCCTGCGCTACCTGTTCGACCTGTTGCACATCGCCCGCCCCAGCTATATCGACATAGGCGCGCACCACCCCTGGTATTACAACAACACCTACCTGTTCTACCGCCAGGGCGCCCGCGGGGTCAACGTCGAACCCGACCCCGCATTGCACGCGCGCCTGCGCCGCGGCCGCCCGGGCGACGTCAATCTCAATATCGGCATCGGCCCCGCCGAGGCGGAACTGGATTTCTATGTCATGTCGCAGCGCACCCTCAATACCTTCTCCGAGCGCGAAGCGCGCAAATACGTCGAACAGCACGGCCTGCGCATCGTCGATACCCGGCGCATCCGCGTGGAAACCTTTGCGCAGGCGGTGGACGCGTATTTGGGGCGCACCCCGGATCTGGTGTCGCTGGACGTCGAAGGCCTGGATCTGGACATTCTGCGCTCCATCGACTTTTCCAGGTACCGTCCGCATGCCTTCTGCGTCGAGACCATCAGCTATGCGACGGGGGATGGCAGCGGCGCCAAGATTCCCGAGATCCATGCGCTGATGATCGATGCCGGCTACAGGCTGTATGCCGATACCTACATCAACTCCATTTACGTCGCCGAGAGCAGCTGGCGCACGCTGGGAAGCGCCGCAAAATGAACTCGGGGCAGGCACTGGTGAGCGTGGGCATTCCCACCTACAACCGTCCGGAAGGTCTGCGCCGGACACTGCAATGCATCACTGCGCAAACCTACGGCAATCTGGAAATTCTGGTTTCCGACAATTGCTCACCCACAGCGGAAACCGAACAGGTGACGCGCGAATTCATGGCTCGTGACCCGCGCATCCGCTATTTCCGCCAGCCGGAAGGGTTGGGCGTGAGCGGAAACTTCCGTTTCGTGCTGAGGCAGGCGGGCGGCGAGTTCTTCATGTGGGCTGCCGACGACGACGAATGGGATCCGGATTTCGTGCGCCAGTGCGTAAGCGGGTTCAGCGCGGTCGGCGTGGTGTCGGTGATGCCGCAGATGCGCACCCTGTATCGCGTGCAGGGCGTATTTCGCCCCGGCAGATTCCCGCGGTTTGTTCCGGCGCAATCCACCGCGCAGCGCATGGCCGCTTTCCTGCGCTGCCTGACGCCCAGCCTGTTCTACGGTCTGCACCGGCGCGAACGGATCATGTTCTTCGTCACCGAACCGAAATGGTTCGACTTCTACGACTGCTATTTCGTGCTGCGCCTGCTCAGCCGCGGCAGCATCTCGATCCTCGATCCCGTGCTTTATACCGCCGGCGTCGACGCGCCGGCTTACGAGGTGAAATCAGCGCGCCGGCAGCGCTTCCTGGGCCTGGATTACCTCAATTTCTTCCGCTCGGTATCCGAACTGATCGCCGGCGCCGGCATGAGCCTGCGCGAGCGGCTGTGGCTGCGTTCGAGGCTCTCGCTCACCGTTCTGAGCCTGTTTCTTTGGCATGAATCACGCTTCCTGTGGCAAAGGATTCCCCGGTGACCTTGAAATCCTGGCTCAAGACCAGTCCCCTGTTCGCCTTCAACCTGGTCAACCGCGACCGCTGGGTCGCGCAGCAGGCGGCGAGCTTGCCCTCGGGCGCGCGGGTGCTCGACATGGGTGCCGGCTCCTGCCCTTACCGGCCCTTGTTTGCGCACTGCCGCTACCAGACTCAGGATTTCGCCGGCCTGGAGGACGATCAGCTGCGCCACGGCAGCTACGGCCGCATAGACTACCGCTGCGACATCGCCGCCGTGCCGGTGGCGGACGGAGAATTCGACGCCATCTTGTGCACCGAGGTGCTGGAGCATGTGCGCGAGCCGGTCAAGGCCGTGCGCGAGATGGCGCGCATCCTCAAGCCCGGCGGGCGCCTGATGCTGACCGCACCGCTGGGATCGGGCATCCACCAGGAGCCCTACCACTACTACGGCGGCTATACGCCCTATTGGTTCCAGGACTTCCTCGGCGAGGCGGGGTTTTCCCTGATCAAGGTGGAGGCGAACGCGGGTTCATTCAGTTTTTTCGCGCAGGAGGCGCTGCGCTTCGTCCAGACGACGCGCCCGTTCAGACTGGGCATGCCGCTGCCGCTCGAATTGCTGTGGCTGCCGCTATGGATACTCTTGGCGCCGGTGCTGGCTCTGGCGATCCCGCTCGTCTGCCGCTTCCTCGATCGTTACGACCGGGAACAGCGCTTCACCATCGGTTATCACGTGACGGCCGTGAAGAACCCATGAGGCGCGCGAAGATTTGCGCGCATTTCTGCGGCGGGAGCAGGTGACATGGTCATCGTTCGCCTGACCGGCGGTCTGGGAACCCAGATGTTCCAGTACGCGGCCGGCCGCGCGCTGGCCGACCGGCTGGGCGCTGAACTGCTGCTGGACACGCGCGCCTTCGGCAACCCTCTGGCGTTCCAGGACTACACCCGCCGCGCCTATGCGCTTGCCGCATTCAAGCTGCGCGCGAAGCTGGCGACGGCTCAGGATCTGAAACACTGGCCGGTGTGGCCGGTGGAAATCGGGATGCGGCTGCGCGTGGTTCGCCCATTTTTTCGGCGCTGGCATTTCGAATCGGGCATCAACTACGACCCGGCGCTGCTGACCCTGCGCGCACCGGTTTGCCTGGTCGGCTACTGGCAGTCCGAGCGCTATTTCATCGATATCGCCGACCGGATTCGGGCTGACTTCGCGCTGGCGCAGCCCATGGGCGGCGATAACGCGCAGCTGCTCGAACTGGCGCAGTCCGGACAGTGCGTCGGGCTGCATGTGCGCCGAGGGGATTTCGTGAGTCTCAGCGACGCGGCGCAGGTGCACGGACTGTGTTCCATCGACTATTATCGGCGTGCGATCGGCCTCGTCAGGGAAAGCCGCCCGGAATGCCGTTTTCTGGTGTTCTCCGACGATCCGCAATGGGCCCGCGCCGAACTGCCGCTGGATGCATCCGCGCTATTCGTGGCGGGGAACGAACGCCAGCCGGAACAGGATCTGGCATTGATGCGCGCATGCAAACATCACATCATCGCCAACAGCAGCTTCAGCTGGTGGGCGGCCTGGCTGGGATACAGCCCGGAGCAGAGGGTCGTCGCACCCAGGCCCTGGTATGCGAGCGCAAAGCTGGACGCACGCGATCTCGAGGTCGCGCGCTGGCAGTACATCGATCGGGTCTGACAGGACGCCATGCTGAACCTGGTTTGCATTCGCCGGCATGCCTGAAATCTCGGTCCTGCTTCCGGTGCGCGACGGCGCGCGTACCCTGGCCCTGGCCATAGTGTCGGTACTCGAGCAGAGTTTTCGCGACTTCGAGCTATTGGTGATCGACGACGGTTCGGTCGATGCGTCGCCGGATATCGCGCTCGGCTTTGGCGATCCGCGCGTGCGCCTGTTGCGCGACGGCGCAAAGCGCGGCCTGGCCGCCCGGCTGAACCAGGGCATAGACGCGGCGAAGGGACGCTATATTGCACGCATGGATGCCGATGACGTGTGCTTGCAGGAGCGATTTGCGCGCCAGGTGGAACGGCTGGACAGCGAAAGCACGCTGGACCTCGTCGGCTGCAAGATGCTGGATTTCGACGAAAGCGGTTCGGCCAACGGCCTTAGGCCCAGCCGCTTGAGCCACGAAGTGCTATGCGCGCGACCCTGGAGCGGCATTTATCTGGGGCACCCGAGCTGGATGGCGCGCGCCGAGTGGTTCCGCCGCTATCGCTATCGAGCCCCGGAAATGGTGCGCGCCCAGGATCAGGAACTGCTGCTGCGCGCCTATCCGCACAGCCGCTTCGCCGCGCTGGACGAAATTCTCCTCGGATATCGCGTGGGTCCGGTCGCGCTGGACAAGGTGTGGTCGGCGCGCCGCTATATCCTGGCCGCACAAATCGACTGTTTTTCCAATCGCCGGCAATGGAGCTATGTCTTGCTCGCAACGCTGGTGACGGGGCTCAAGCTGCTGCGCGATTTGTTGTTGGCGAGCGCGCCCGGGCGCCGCTGGCAGGAACATCGCCGCCCGAATGTTCCCCCAGAGATCGACCGGAAATGGAACGAATGGCTCCTCACCCTGACCCGGCGGCTGGATGAACTCGGTCTGCCGCGCGGACTCGAAGCGGGGCGCCGACCGAAGGCCACAACGCATGCGCCTTGATCCACGCCGACGTCCGCGCATTTGCGTCGTCGCCGCGGCACCGGCTACGCTCGACGTGTTCATGCTCGGCCACCTGATCGGCATGACCGGAATCGGCGAAGTCACCGCGGTGGCCGACTTCACGTCGACCGGTGCGGCGCCTGGCTGGCCCGCGGCAATATCGCGCGTGGCGATCGGAATCGCGCGTCCCATTTCGCCCTGGGCCGACCTGCGCGCGCTGCTCGCGCTGTACCGGCTGTTCCGGGCGCGCCGCTTCGACCTGGTGCACTCGATCACGCCCAAGGCCGGATTGCTGGCCATGCTCGCCGGCGCGCTCGCCGGGGTTCCCTTGCGCCTGCACAGTTTCACCGGGCAGGTCTGGGTTACCCGAACCGGTGCAATGCGCGCTCTGCTGAAAAACCTGGATAGACTTATCGCCGGGCTGGCGAACCATGTATTGGTCGATAGCCGCTCACAGCGCGAGTTTCTGATTGACCAGGGCGTGGTCGCGGCCGATGCCGCGACCGTGATTGCAAAGGGCTCGATCTGCGGCGTGGATACGATGCGCTTTCGTCCGGATAGGACAGCGCGCGAGCGCGTACGGCGCGACCTGGGCATTTCCTCGGACGCCACAGTCTTCATCTACCTCGGGCGCGTGAATCGCGACAAGGGTCTGCTCGATCTTGCGCAAGCGTTCTCGGCGCTCGGAAAGATACGCGCAGATGCGCATCTCGTACTGGTGGGTCCGGACGAAGACAAACTGGGAGCGTCGCTTACCGCCGCGGCGGCCGCCTGCTCCGACCGACTGCACCGCGTCGATTTCACCGACCGGCCGCAGGACTATTTCGCCGCCGCCGATGTCTTCTGCCTGCCGAGCTATCGCGAAGGATTCGGCAGCACCGTCATCGAGGCCGCAGCAGCGGGCATACCGGCGATAGGATCGAGGATCTACGGCCTCACCGACGCCATTGTCGAAGGCGAAACCGGCCTGCTGTTCGAGGCAGGGAATACGCGGCAACTGGAGCAGTGCATGCATGCGCTTGCCCGCGACGCGGCATTGCGCCGGCGCATGGGACAGAACGGACGGGAACGCGCGATACGCGATTTTTCCGCCGCAGGCGTGACCGCCGCGCTCCTGGAATACTATGAAGATCTGTTGGCCAATCGCGTCGATTGAGGAATCCCGGATAGATGCTGAAGCGCTGTTTTGACTTTTCGGTGGCTCTCGCCCTGCTCGTCGCGATCTCGCCCCTGCTCGCGCTGCTCGCGCTGGCGGTGCGCCTGAAGCTGGGCCGCCCGGTCCTGTTCTCCCAAACCAGGCCTGGATTGCACGGAGCGCCGTTTGCGTTCTACAAATTCCGCAGCATGACCGATGCGCGAAACGCAGCGGGAGAACTGCTGCCTGACGCGGCGAGGCTTACACCTTTCGGCGGTTTGATGCGAAAATTGAGCCTGGATGAACTGCCGCAGCTGGTCAACGTCGTCAAAGGCGACATGAGCCTGGTCGGACCGCGGCCGTTGTTGATGGAGTACCTTCCCTTGTATAGCGAACGCCAGGCAAAGCGCCACGCGGTGCGGCCCGGGATTACCGGCTGGGCGCAGGTGAACGGCCGCAATGCGCTGGCCTGGGAGGATCGATTCGAACTCGACGTCTGGTATGTCGAGCACCTTTCGTTCTGGCTCGATCTGAAGATCCTGGCCATGACGGCATGGCGGGTGCTGCGGCCGCAGGGCATCTCGCAGCCGGGGCAGGCCACGATGAGCAGATTCACCGGGTCGCAACACGGCAGGAAAAATTGACCGCTAGAGAAAAACCGGCGAACCCGGCGAACAAGGCGCCGCGCCTGGCAGTGGATGGCGGCGCACCCGTGCGCAAAAGATCCTTTGCGCCCTGGCCGGTTTTCGCCGAAGACGAGATCGAGGCCGCAGCCGCGGTGCTGCGCTCGGGCAAGGTCAACTACTGGACCGGCGTGCAAATTGAAGAATTCGAGCGCGAGTTCGCCCAGTTCGTCGGTGTCAAGTATGCGATAGCGTTGGCCAACGGCACTGCGGCGTTGGAACTCGCGCTGTATGCCCTGGGCATAGGCCCGGGGGACGAAGTGGTGGTGACGAGCAAGACTTTCATCGCCTCGGCGAGTTGCGTCGTGAGAGTGGGCGCGACGCCGGTGATCGCCGACGTCGACCCGGACAGCCAGAACATCACCGCAGCGAGCATAGCGGCTGTGCTGACCGCACGAACCAAGGCGGTCATCGCGGTGCACCTCGCGGGCTGGCCCTGCGAAATGGATGCAATTCTCGCCCTGGCAAAGAAACGCGGTCTGTTCGTGGTAGAGGATTGCGCGCAAAGCGTGGGGGCGCGCTACAAAGGCCGCCAGACCGGTTCTTTGGGCCACGTCGGCGCGTTTTCGTTTTGCCAGGACAAGATCATCACCACCGGCGGCGAAGGCGGCATGCTGGTCACCGATTCGCGCGAACTCTGGGAAAAGGCCTGGTCGTACAAGGACCACGGCAAGAGTTACGCAGCGGTGTTCGAGCACGAACACCCGCTGGGTTTTCGCTGGCTGCACGAGAGCTTCGGCACCAACTGGCGCATTACCGAAATGCAGGCTGTCATCGGCAGGCTGCAACTGCAAAAATTGCCGCAGTGGCTGACTCACCGGCGCCGCAACGCAGCGCTTCTGAACAAAGGCCTGGCGAACATCCCCGGTCTGCGCCTCGCCCTGGCGCCCGCGCATTGCGAACACGCCTATTACAAGTACTACGCCTTCGTGCGCGAGGACAGGCTGCGCCCTGGATGGGGTCTGGAGCGCATCCTGGAGGCGCTCAATGCCGAAGGCATACCGAGCAGCGTCGGAGCATGCAGTGAAATCTATCGCGAAAAGGCTTTCGTGGAAGCGAAGCTGGGTCCGAAACACCCGCTGCCTGTGGCGAATCAGCTTACCAATTCCAGCTTGATGTTCATGCTGCACCCCGGACTCAGCGCGCGGGATATGCGCGACACCTGCGCGGCGCTCGCGAAAGTCATGCGCGCAGCCGCGTCCTGACGATGCATATCCGCATCTGGATCACGATCGTTCACGATGTGGCCGCGGCGACGCTTGCGTGGTATCTCGCCTACTGGCTGCGCTTCAATACCGACATTCCGCAGTACAACGTACCCAACATGCTGGGAACGATGCTCTGGGTGGTGCCGCTGCAGACCCTGGTGTTCTTCGGCGCCGGCATGTATCGGGCCATCTGGCGCTACGCGAGCCTGCCCGACCTGCAGCGCATCGCGGCGGCGGTGGCGGTATCGACGCTCGCGATCGGCCTGATGCTGGCATTGCTGCCGCAGCAGCAGCCGCCGGTGCCGCGGTCGGTGATGCTGCTCGATCCGATACTGCTGCTTCTGCTTCTCGGCGGCAGTCGGCTGGGCTACCGCATGTGGAAAGAGCGCCGCGTGCGCAATGTGCTCGGCTCGACCGCAAAACCGGTGCTGATCCTGGGGGCGGGCGACGCCGCGGCCGATTTGCTGAAGAATCTCGCGCGCGCCGGCGACTGGCGCGTGCTGGGTCTGCTGGATGACAACGCGGCCAAGCACGGCCGCGAGATCCAGGGCGTGAACGTCCTCGGTCCGCTGGAGAAGCTGGTCGAGCTTGCGCCTAAGCTGGGCATAGAGCGGGCGATCATCGCCATGCCTTCGGCCTCGCACCAGTCGCGCCGGCGGGCGCTGGAAATCTGCCGCCGCGCCGGGGTCGAGGCTCTGACGGTGCCCTCGTATCAGGATCTGGTAAGCGGCAAGGTCACGGTATCGCAGGTGCGGACCATAGAACTGGACGACCTCCTGGGCCGCGATCCGGTACTGCTCGACACGGGCCATCTGAAACAATGGATCCGCGGTCGCAGCATCATGATCACCGGCGCCGGCGGATCGATCGGCTCCGAACTTTGCCGGCAGATCGCGCGCTTCGAACCGGCGCAGCTGGTGCTGTTCGAACACAACGAATTCGCGCTCTACCGCATGGAGCAGGAATTCGTCGAACAGCACCCCGGCATCGGTCTGAAATGCGTCATCGGCGACGTGAAGAACGCCGCGCGCGTGGCCGAGGCGATGGCGGCGCACCACCCGCAGGCGGTGTTCCATGCCGCCGCCTACAAGCACGTGCCGCTGATGGAGCAGGAGAACGCCTGGGAGGCGATCCAGAACAATGCGCTAGGCACCTGGCGCGTGGCGCAAGCCGCCATCGCCCACGGCGTGGAGAAGTTCGTCATGGTATCCACCGACAAGGCGGTCAATCCCACCAATGTGATGGGCGCGAGCAAGCGCCTGGCCGAGATCGTGTGCCAGGGGCTGCAGGCAAAGGACGCCACCCGCTTCGTCATCGTGCGCTTTGGCAACGTGCTCGGCAGCACGGGCAGCGTCATCCCGAAGTTTCGCGAGCAGATCGCGCGCGGCGGCCCCATCACCGTCACCCATCCGGAGATCAACCGCTATTTCATGTCGATTCCCGAGGCGGCGCAGTTGGTGCTGCAAGCCGGCCTCATGGGGTCGGGCGGAGAGATTTTCGTGCTAGACATGGGCGAGCCGGTGAAAATCGTCGATCTCGCGCGCGAACTCATACGGCTCTCCGGCTACGGCGAAGCCGATATCGGCATCGAATTCACCGGCCTTAGGCCGGGCGAAAAGCTGTACGAAGAACTGCTCGCCGACGATGAATTGACCCAGGCCACGCCCCACCCCAAGCTGCGCATCGCCAAGTCGCGCCCGCCCGCCGACGCCGCGTGGATGCAGGCGCTGTTCGAGTGGCTGCGACAAGGCAAGGACAGCGCCGAGCAGGTCCGGGCAGAACTCGCCGCGCGTGTGCCCGAGTACACGCCGCAGGCTAAGCCGTCTGCTTCAAGTCCTGAAACGCCTGCAGCGCCGCGTCCAGACTGACATCCGCGACTTCGCGGCTCTCCGGCTGCAACAGCCGGTAGGGCACGCCCCAGGGATGCCAGCGTTCGGCATCCGAATCGCCGAAAAGACACAGTATGGGCTTGCCTAGCGCGGCCGCTATATGCATGGCGCCGCCGTCGCTGCAGATCACGCTGTCTGCAAGCGACAGGGCCGCCGCCAGATCCCTGAGTTCCTGCGTCGGATAGGCCGTCAGCGGCACATCGCCCGCCGCTTCCATGACTGCCTGCGCCTTGGCGTCGTCGCCCGGATGCTGCGCATGATCCGCGGCGCCGGGGGACCAGAGCAGGAGGAAATCCGCCTCGTTGCCTAGCGCCCGCATCAAGCCGGCGTAGCGCTCGACCGGCCAGCGCTGGCTGGGTTTACGCGCGCTGATGTGCAATGCGATCAGCTTGCGCCCCGGATCGCGCGCGATTAGCGCCGCACGCGCGCGCTCACGTGCATCCGCGGCCACCGCCATGCTCGCCTTGCCCGGTCCACACTCGATACCGAACAGCCGCGCCAGCCGAAATACGTCTTCCACTTCGTGCATCGGACCTAAGTTGTCATAGGGGGCGTCATAGGGCAGGGCCAGGTCCACCAATCCAGACGGCTCGGCAAATCCCGCGACATGCGCCGGTGCGATCCAGCGCGCCAACCGCAGCGCGCTGGCGCCCGGCTGCGACGAAGCGAGCAGCACCGTGTCGAATTGCCGCGCGCGCAGATGCAGCATCAGCTTCAGCCGATCCCAGTAGACCGACGCAAGGCTCTGGCCCGGGAGGCGGTGCTTGGCCTTGGAATAGGCGTACAGGGCATCCAGATCCGGATGCCCTTCGAGCACCTGCTGATTGTAGGTATTCACCAAGGCGGCGATATGCGCCTGCGGATAGCGGCGGCGCAAGGCGCTGATCAAAGGCGTGGTACAGACCAGGTCGCCGATGTTGTCGCGTCGGATGATCAGTATGCTGGAAGGTGGAGCGATGGCCATTGAAGTCCGTCGGACGGCATTGGTGCAGACGCGGAAAGGGCAATGTTATATGGAATTCGGATTTTGTAATAAGCTCTGAGCCATGCTGTTCAATTCCTACGAATTCCTGTTCGGCTTCCTGCCCGTCGTTCTGCTGCTCTATTTTCTGCTAGGCAGGCGCTCGGCTACCGCCGCGATCGGCTTTCTCGCGCTGGCGTCGCTGTTCTTCTACGGCTGGTGGAA
>CAYNVY010000081.1:0-17169 GCA_964400745.1 uncultured Enterobacteriaceae bacterium
CCTCCGAACGGCTAATGTTCACCCCGATCGCCGCCGCTACACTCACCCCACCCTTGGAGGTCTCGGCCGTGGCCGCCGCAGCGATCCCCGTCAGTTCCTGCGCGTTGCCCGTGCCCGTTCCAGTCAGGTCGATCGCCGCGCCCGCTTTGGCGTTATCCGCAGAGGTCGCGAGCTTGACTTTGCTCGTCCCAGAGAGAATCACGTAATACGTCGAACCATCAGCCAGGCCGCCGATCGCCGTTCCGCCCGTGCCTTGGCGGTACACCACCTCCTGGCCCGTGCTCAACCCGTGCCCCGCGCCCACATCAATTGTGTCGGCTGTAGCGCTTACTTTGCTCGCAGCGTCGAACACCGCTTTGCTACCGGTGTCCTGCGTCCCGCCTTCAGTCGCCTTCTTGTCCGCCAGATTGCGCTGCGAAGTCACCGCGTTGTCCACACCGTGCGCCTTGTCCACGGTCAGGTCATGCGTGGCGCCTGTGGCGCCAGTGCCAAGATTGATCGCCTTACCCGCTTTGGCGTTCTCCGCAGAGCTGGCAAGCTTGACCTTGTCCGTGCCGGACAGAATCACGTAGTACGTCGTCTTGTCCGTCAGCCCGCCTATCGCGGTGTCGGTATCGGCGCCCTTGTGGTACACCACTGCCTGGCCCGCGGTAAAGTTATGCGCCCCACCCAGATTGATCGTCTCGTCGGTGGTATTCACCGCACTCGTGGCGTCAAACGTCTTCTTGTATTCAGTCCCCGCCGCCGCCTCTTCGGCCGCACCCGCCGCGCTCGCCTTCGTCTCGACCGTGCTCGACCCCGAATTGTGCGCAGCAAACGTGATCGCACCACCCGCGCCCAGATCCCGTGCCGTCGTTGCCGTGGTGACGTCACTTACGACGTTCAGACCCAGAACGATACCGACGCCGGCTTTATCCCCGCCTGCAGTCCCATCCGCGCTGGTGATAGTCGCGCCGTGATGCGTGGCGGTGGCGCTCAGCGCACCACTCAAGGTGAGCGTGCCGCCCGTGCCGATGTCCGCCGTGGTGGTGTTGTTCACGACGGCCGTGCTGAGCGCCCCGCCGACGCCTACCCCGCCGCCCCCCGCAGTGCCGCCCGCCTTCGCGGTGGTGGTGGCCGTGTTGTCCGAGGTAGCGGCGAGAGTCAGGTTGCCTGCACTGGTAACGGTGGCCGTATCGGCAATTTCAGCCACCGTGGTGTTATTCGCGATATTCAGGGCAACGGAGGCACCCACGCCGACGCTCGTCGCCACCGCGCCTATGCCTGTGGGCAGCGCCAGGGCGCTGCTGCTGGTGGCGTTCTCGGCAGTCAAGGTAACGTTGCCACCCGCAGGCGCAACCGTCGTTCCGCTTTTTATCAGAGCCGTGCTCGCGGTGTCCGCCACGTTCAACGCCAATGATCCGGCTACGGCAACGCCACCGCCCGCTCCCGACGTTGCCTTGGCACCGAAGGTTTGAATCGGGGTCGCCGCCGGAACCACCGTTTCGGCCGCCATCTTGGCCTCTATGACCACTGCACCGGCGGTTATCAAACCCGCGCCGGTGCCGCCCAGGTACGCATCGTTATGGGCATGGGCATGGTTGATGGCGACCGCCACGCCGACACCTGTCGCGCCCGAGCCAACTCCGCTGCCATCGGCTGTCGCCGCTGCGTCCGAATTGTTCAAGGCCTGCACCTGCAGGGTCCCGGTGCTGGTCACCGTGCCGGTGGTATTGACGTAGGCAAGCGTATTGCTGGTGAGATTGGTTACCGCCACCGCGCCCGCGAAGGTAATTGAACCGGAACTGGTTTCCGCCTTGTTGCTGGTCAAGGCGGTTTCGGTTTGCGTCGTACCGCCGCCGGAAGTGGCGCCGCCGGAGGTGGACTTGGCAGTCGTGGCGATGTTGTCGACCTTGCTCGCCGCCACTTTCATGCTGCCGGCGGTGATCGTGACATGATCATCGATGTAAGCCTGGGTATCCCCCGTGACCGTAGCCACGGCGACGCTGGCACCCACGGCAGTGTTCCCGTTCGCCGTGCCGTCGGCGGTGGTGATGACCGACCTGTTGTTGATGGCCGACAGTTCAAGCGCGCCGCCTATGCTCAGTATGGTCGTGCCCGTGATATTGACTTTTGACGTGCCGCTGACAATCGATGTCGCCACTGCGGCATCGGCGCTGGTCGCGCCCCCCGCTTCGGCGTTTGATGTCGCGCTCGTGCTCGTCGTCGAATCCGCTCGCACCGTCAGGTTGCCGGTCGTCGTCAGTTTTGCCGCGTTCTTGATGAGGACTTCGGCGTTGGAGGTGACGTTGATCAGCGCCGCCCCGACCGAGCCGAAATTCAGGGAACTCGATGCCGTGACACTCGATGTCGCCGTAACGGATATGCTGCCGGCGCGAAGGTCGGCGCCGTCCAGGGTGATTTTCGCCTGCGCATTGCCCACCAGTGCTCTGTTGTCCACCGCCGTGGCGACGAGCGCAATGGCAGCGGCGCCGGCGTCGACCGTGGAGTTGACGGCAATGATTTCGGAGGTGAGGCCAAGCCCTCCGGTAAAATACACATCCTCGAATACGTTGATGGTATCCGCGCCGCCTTCACCGTCGACGGACATCGCTGCCGCGGTAAGGCTGGCCGACGCATTGTTGTCGAAAATAAACGTGTCGTCGCCGGCGCCCAGATTCACGGTGATCGTTCCCGTGGCCAGGGTAAATGCCCCCAGCGTCGTGTACGAGCTGGCGCCGTCCCATTCGTACTCCAGCGATCCGCCGCTGACGCGCAGATGCAACGTGTCCGCTCCGGCTGAGCCGGTGAAGGTTACGGTGTTGCCGCTTATTACCGGCGCAGAGCCTGCGAGCAGACCGCCGTAGCTCGCCAGGGTAGCGGCCTGAAACAGCGGCGCGCTCTCGATCAGGCCGGTGCTGTATTCCAGAGTCCAGTCGCCGCCGAGCGCAGCGCTTCCGGTCGCGCTCGTGGAGGCCGCGACGTCGGCGCCGGTAAGCTGCGCGAGATTCCGGACGAAATCCATCCCCTCTGCGCCCTTGGCCAAGTCGCAGCCATAGAGCAGGATGTCCCCGCCGGGGCGCAGCGCCCCGCCCCAGTTCGCGACACGCTCTTTGTCCTGGTCGAGCTTGCCGTCGTTGATTTGTGAAGTTCCCAGGCGCAGGGTCCCGCTCGCGCCGTGCGACAACACCTGAACCGCTGCCAATCCGCGGTACGGTGACAATATTTCCGTAACCTGATCGACGCCGTCGTAGCGCGCGTCGATCACCACCACTTCGGTCTCGCCGTAGCGCGTTACCTGAAGCTGCGGGCCGGATACTGCGGCTTCGGTCTCGTCGACACTGGCAGAGACCGCCGACTGCGGCGTCAGCGTCCCCGGCAGAGCGGACTGTTGGATTGCCGTGGCGTCGACCGTTTTCGCCAGGGCTTCGCCGGTCTCCGGCACGCTGTCTGCCGATTGCGTCGCCCCGTAATTGACGATGCTATCGACCAGCGTGCGGTAATTGGCCACCGCCGAATCGACGATGATCAGCTGGCTGGGCGCGGGCCGGCTCTGCACATACGCCGCATAGGCAGCCAGCGACAACTGCTTCGGCGCTGCCACGGTCGTATTCGCCAGAATCTGCGTCGAGTTCTGCGTCTCCGGCTTCGCAGCCGCAAGGCCGGCCTCCGCCGTAGCAGCCGTCTGCGTGCCGGTGGCCTGCGTGCTCGCGTCGGTTGCGGCCGTAGTACCGCCCGCGCTGTTGGGGCTCGCATCGCCTGCGTTGGCCAATGCAGGGTCGATCTCGACGATGGACGGGATGGTCTGCTCTACGCCGCTCGGATCGTACTCCAGTGACGCGCCCTCGGCGGCCTGCTCGAGCGCCGCTTCGACCGATGCGCCCTGCAGCGTGTATTCAACCGGTGTGGAAGACGCGGTCAGCCTGGCGGCCGCATCGGAATCCAATGGCGCCTCCAGCACCGCGGGCGGCTGCGCCGCTGGAGGCGGCGGCGGAATCACCACTTCCGCAGAAAGCAGAAACCGCTGCTCCATCGCTTCGAACAGCGCTTTGCGGCGCATCGGCGGCTGCATCCTTGCGGACGCGCGCAGGCCTTTGGCCAGGCGCGCCGCCAGGTTCGAAATCGCCGCCCTTACCGAAGTGCGAGCCAAAGACCGGTCCTCCGCTACTGCATCAGCCGATTGATGACCATCAGGTCCGCATCGCTCAGCGTCCCCGCTGCCTGCTTCAAGCGCAACCGGTTCAGCAGGAACTCATAGCGCGCCTTGGCCGAATCGCGCTTTGCCGCGTACAGATCCCGCTCGGCGTCGAGCACCTGCAATATCGTTTCGAGTCCGGACTTGTACCCTTCGACCTTGAGTTCGCGCGCGCTCTCGGAAGAAATGACCCCCTGTGCCAGAGCCTTGACGCGGACAATGCCTCCGGTCAGGCCTTGAAAGGCCGCCCGCGTCTGGCGTTCTACCTGGCGCGAGTCGCGCTCCAGGTCTTCGATCGTGCTCTGGTGGCGCTTTACCGCCTCACCGGTGAGGGCCGAGGTCATGCCGCCCGAGTACAGCGGTATGTTCAGGCGCAGCATCACATCGATGGTCGCCACATTGCTGCCGCCGCCGAACAGGCTGCCTCCGGTATCCTTCCGGTTCTGCGTCGCGACCATGTCGAGCACCGGCGCGTGCGCCGAGCGCTGACGGCTCACTTCCTGTTGCGCGATATCGACCCCCTGGCGCCGCGCTTCGAGCAGCAGGTTCTGCCGCAGCGCCGCCTCGACCCAGTGATTCATGTCCAGCGGAACCGGCTGCTCCAGCGGAATGCTCTCGGGCAGGGGCTTCAGGCGTGCGTACACCTTGCCGGTAAGCTCGCGCAAGGCTTGCAGCTTGTCGTCGAGGTCGTTTTGCGCCGCCACCACGTCCGCGTCCTTTATCGCATGGCGCGCCCGCGCGTCGTGCAGGTTGGCGATCGCGACCAGGCCGCTCGCGAAACGCTGCTGCACAAGATCCAGTTGACGCTTGATCGCGTCTCGCTCGGCTTGCGCAAAACCGAGCGTATCGCGCGCCGCCAGCACATTAAGGTATGCGGTCGCCGCGCGCAGCATCAGATCCTGCTCGGCCGCGCCGAAGGTGGCGGCCGCCTGCTTCACCTTCGACTTCGCCTGCCAGTACCCGAGCCAGGCCGAGAGCTTGAAAATCGGTTGCGTGAGGTTGAGCGTCTGGTTGTCGGTGGGATACTTGGACTGGCCGGACGCGAACACGGCATTCTGACTGCTCAGAATCTTCTGATTCGTGTTGGCGTTGGTGACTTCAAACGTTACGTTCGGCATCAGCGCTGCGACTGCCTGCGGCTCCGCGTACGCGGCGGCTTCGAAGTCGAAGCGTGCCGCCCGGTACTTGGGGTCGCTGTCGCGGGCGGCGACGTAGACGTCGGCGAGGTCCTCGGCATGCGCCGGTGATGCGACTATGCAGGCGAACACGAGCAAGAACGCCCTTCCGCCGCGATGCCTGGATTCAGTTCCCATACGCATTGCCCGCTCCGCTTTGCCCTGCTTCTTGTTCTACCCTCAATCCGGGGCACCGACCGGGCGGATTTGCCCGGGTCATGCCCTCGCCTGCGCCATCAGACTATGTCCAATCCTCTATCAGCGCTTTCTCTTTGCCGTCGTCGTCGAACCTGCCGGCGCAGCCACCTCGGGCGCAGCAGGCAATGCCGCCTCGGCGGGGTCCGCAGCCACGGCATTGATGCGCCTATCCAGCCGCTCGGCCAGGCCGGAGACGTTTCCAAGCGACATCAGGTGCGCATAAATCCAGGCCAAGAAACCGCTGCGCGCGAGTTCGATCAGCTGCGCATCGCTGAGCGCCATCAGGCGCTGCTCGTCCACCACGCTGAAACCCTGCAGCACCATCGGCGGCTGGCTGTTGCGCACCACCTCCAGCACCCTCGGAATCAGCAATTCGAGCGCCTGCAAACGCTCGACGAACAGCCGCGTGCGTCTGATTTCCCCCTGATAGTTGCTCAAGAACTCCAGCGCCTGCTTCAGAAACGGCGTCTGTTCACCCGCGTCGGTGAACAGGCGCTCGCCGTCGACCGCGCCAAATCCCGCGTAGGCTTCGTCCAGATACACGTTGAAGTCATCCGCGTCCTGCTTTTCCGCCAGCACGAACGGGTAGCGGCGCACAAACGCCGGAATATAGCGCCCTTCCCAGCGACCGTCGGCGCCCACAAACAGGTTCTCGTTCTGGCGCACCCCGAGCAAGGCGATGGGGAACAGCGCGCCGCCCTCCTGCCCCGTAAACGCGATCGGGTACTCGCGCGCCGTATCGAAAAACTCCACCGCCGCCAGCGGGATCGAATTGGTCTGTGTCGAAAAACTGAAGTCGCCCGCCAAGCCGCCAAGGCGGGTTTGCAGATGCACGCCCGCGTTCAGCGGTACCGGTTTTTGATAAAACAGCAATGTCGCCATTTGGTTTCCTTCTTCGAGGCTGTTGATCCAAAACAATTTCGATTGCCTTGTCGCCGCTGTTCATGCGCCGCTTGAAGCCACCTGTCCGGGCGGTAACACCGCACCCGAAACACATGCGACAAAGCGCATGCCCAACGATCAAGCAATTCGTGCTGGCTGAGCCGCCTCTAGCCCAAATTTCCAATCCCTTAGAGCCAATTGCCGCAATCACAGTCCTCACCCGTCTCGGCAAGGCCAAGGGGGCCGTGCAGTACGCATCGAGCACAATACAAGGGCAGCGTTAGAAAGTCGACTCCAGATCGTTAGTTGCTGCAGAATATAATTAGCGCGGAAACTCGGCTTATGCACTTGACAAACGCGCAGCCTTTCGCTCCACCCCGGTCGGTGGTTCGAAGCGGCGCATCGATGTCACCGGCAGCGCCATTTGTCAGCCGCGGAACGATTAACAATGCCCCGTGCTGGCCAGCGCGTCCAGGAGCCTGCGCGCGTCCTGCAGATCAGGTAGGTCGAAACCCTCGCCGAACCAGCGATAGACCGTCTCGAGCAGGCTCTGCGCGTCCTCCCGCCTCCCCTGCCTCTGCCACAGCCGTGCCATGCTTGTGGCCGCACGCAACTCCAGGGATTTCGCTGCTTGCTGGCGACTGACGACCAGCGCCTTTGAAAAGCAAGCCTCGGCCTGCGCTTCGCCGCCTTGCGCCAGCCCGAGCAAGGACTCGCCTTTGAGGCGATGCAACTCGGACTCGACGTGCTTGTCACCAATGGACTCACCCACCTTGAACGCCTCGCCGATTGCGCCGAGCGCGGTCTCGAACAGTCCCAGCGCAACGCACGCCTCGGCCATCGGTTCCAGGACGACGAGCGTCACACCGCCCATGGCCGCGCGCGTCGTCTCGACGCATTGCTGCATTAGCGCGACGCCTTCGCCCTGGTTCTGCATGCCCAGTGCCCAGCCGCGCGACAGTGTCGCGCCGACCTCCCACAGCGGGAACCCGTGGCGGCTCGCCAGGCACCGCGCCTCTTCCGCCAGAACCAGGGCTTCGCCGGACCTTCTCAGGCGGCAGCGCAGGATCGCGGCGAAGGTCAGCGCGTAGGCCAGGCCGAAGGGGTGCTCAAGCTGCCGCGCCAGCGCCACGGCTTGCGTGCTGGCCTTGCGCGCCTGGTCGGGGAATCCGAGGAACCAAAGCACCCAGGAAAGATAGGCGCCTCCCGTAACTGCCGCGTCCTCGCCGAAAACGGCGACATGACGTTCATGATGACCGGTCTGGTACAGCGCGCCTATGCGTTCCAGATGCCGGCGCGCCGACGTGAACTCGCCTTGCCAATACCGCGTATCGGCGATGGCGAAATGGGCTTGTTGTTGATGCAACGGGTCGGCGCTTTTCCCGGCCATGCGCAGCAGTTGCCACGCGAGTGCCAGCGCATGAGCATAGCCGACGCGGGAACTGGCGCTCGCCCACAATCCCCACACTGCCGGGAACATTTCTGGCCCGCTTTCGTACCGACGGCACAACTCGATCGCGCGCGCATAGGCTGCGGCCCCATCCCGCGACGCATAGCCTTGCGCGGCACACGCCGCGGTACCAAGACCTATCTGCAGGTCGAGTTCCAACCGCTCCCGCCCCGGATCGGCCGGCAATGCCTCGATCAGGGCCAGGCCCGACTTGAAATGGCTGACGGCTTCCTGGCTGGCAGAGTGTTGGCTGGCAAGTTTTCCGGCCTCGGTCCAGCAGGCAATCGCCTCCGGAATTCTGCCCCCGGCCGCCCAATGCTGCGCCATGAGTTCGGGCCGGATGTCGGATGCGGACTCCTTCAGTCCGACGGCGATGCGCCGATGCGCCGCCTCCCGTTCGGTCCGCGTTTGCGATTGATACGCCGCTTCCCGGCTCAGGGCATGCCTGAAATGGAACTCCGGCCCACCCCCGACGATTCCGGCTTCCTGCAATCGGCGCAGTTGCTGCGCCAGCGCGGCGCCATCGAGACGGGAGACCGTTGAGAGCAGGTCGAAACTGAACTCGCGGCCTATGGTGGCCGCCAGCTGTGCTGCAATTTTCGCATCCCCCAGGCCGTCGAGCCGCGCCGCGAGCAGGTCCTGCAGGGTGGGCGGAATCGCCGAGCCGTCATCGGCGTGCGCCTCTCTAGCCAGCTCCTCGGCAAACAGCGGTACGCCGTCGGCCCGTTCGACTAGACGCCGGACCACGGCCGGCGCGATTTCCGGCACCACCGAACCGATCAGCGCTGCCGTCTGAACATCGCTCAGTGGACCGAGGTCCAGCGTCTTGGCAGCGCTTTCACGCCAGGGCGGTCGGAACTCGGGCCTGGCGGTGAAGATCGCCAGCATCGGCCCGGAGTGTCTGCGCGTGAACAGCAACTGCAGAAATTCAAGCGTCGAGGGATCGGCCCAGTGCAAGTCCTCCACGACCAGCAGTATCGGCTGCCTCGTCGGCGGCGCGCACAGGCGATTGCGCAGAATCGCCAGCGTCTGATCGCGCTGTTGTCGCGGCGAAGAAACCGGCGCCTGGTACGGCGAGCGCAAGGGCAGCGAGAGCATCCTGGCGAGCAGGGGCACCACGTCCCGGTCGGCTCTCGCGTAGTGCGCGTCGACATAGGCCGCGAGCTTGCGTAACCTCGCTTCAGCGCTATCGTCCGGGGCAAATGCGAGCACGGACCCGAACCATGCGGCGAGCGGATGCAAGGGCGATTGGCTGAATTCCGGAAAACACCGCAGTTCCCGCGCCACATGGGTCTGTCCGTGCAATGCGTCCTTGAGGGCGAGCACCAGGCGCGACTTGCCGATTCCGGCATCGCCGCGCAACAGCACCGTGCGCTGCGCGCCTCGGCGTACATCTTGCCAAGCTGCGAGCAGAATCGCGAGTTCCTCCTGGCGACCAAGCAGCGGCGTCAGCTTCGCCGCGGCTTCGCGGCGGTACCTCGCATCGATTCCCCGGTCGATCCAAAATGCCTCCAGCGCGCGCTCGATCCCAGGCAACTGCCGCACCCCCAGACTCCTGCACTCGAAATAGCCTGCCACCAGACGCTGCGTCGCCCCGCTGATTACCACTTCGCCGTGATCCGATGACTGGTGCAAGTGCATCGCCACCCCGGTGGTGATGCCGACGATATCCGGCAGTTGCGCGTCGCCGCCGCTGACCACCAGGCCGGTGTGGACGCCCACGCGCACCTTGATGCCGGTGAACCCGATGTGGCTCATCGCCAAAGCCGCCTGCACCGCCAGGCGGGCGGCATTCTCGCTCGCCTTCGGGTAGCCGAAATAAGCCAAAAGCCCTGCGCCGTGGACTTGCGCCGGATATCCGGAATAGTTGCCGACGATCTCGCGGCAGCGGGCTTGCGGCCCGCGCATGAGCGCCAATGCATCGTCCAGATTCTCCGCACCGACCGGCACCAGCTCGCAGTAAAGCACCGTAACTTGTCGCCGCTCCGGACCTGGGGCCGGGAGAATCACCTCGGGCAAGGCATCCTTCGCGCGAGGCCGCTCGATTGTCAGTTCCTCTCGGCGAATGCGTTCCGCCAATGCGCGCGTCTCGCCGGAGGGGGGGACGCCCAACTCCCGCTTCAATTCCCGGCAGCACACCTCGTAGCGCGCAAGCGCAGCTGCGCGCTGCCCGTTCAATGCAAGCAGCCGCATCGTTCGCCGCAGGGCTTCCTCGTTCCAAGGCTCGAGTTCCAAGGACTTCGATGCGAACGGCAAGGATTTTCCCAGAGCGCCCATCCGCTCATGGCAATCCGTGAGACGCGCCAGGCGGCCCAGCGCGCGTATGTGGAACGCCTGCCGCTGAACCTGCAGCCACTCTTCGAAATCCGGACAATTAGGCAGCGAGAACCCCGCCATGAACTCGCCCCGATAGCCTGCGGCGAGAATTTCCATTTGCGAAAGACAGGTGCCGCAGCGCGCCGCGCCTGGCGTCCCGGAGCATTCGGCCGAAGTTGTGGGTGCGGAGAATTCAACCGCATCGATCTCCAGACCGGCTGCCGCGTCCAGCCGGATCGACGCGCGGTCGACTCGCAGCGGCGAGATTTCCGGATTCGCCCTGCCAAGCGACCGGCGCAGGTCATGCAGAACCAGTCGCAGATTGGCCAGCGCCGCCCCGCGGTCCAGTTCAGGCCAGAACATGGCGGCCAGGCTCGCGCGCGAATGCTCCTGCCCGGGTTCCGCCGCGATATACGCAAGTAGCGCCCGCCCTCTTTCGTAGGACAGTTCGCAGCGCCGCCCGCTCTGCTCGAGCGTGAACTCGCCGAGCAGGCGCAGCACCAGTCGCGGAGAGGAATCCTTCGCGCTCATACCTGCGCCAGGCGCGCAAACGGGGCGAGCACCTGCGCGTGGTCGCCGAACTTCCCGACGTAGGCGCTGTTCAGCCCGAGGCACTTTTCGGAAGCGCAGCTTTGGCGATAGACGCATTGGTGAAAGCCGTTGCGCATGAACTCGTCCCAGAATGCCGGATCGATGAACAATTTCGGTTGATCGTTGTATAGGGCGCCACGGTCCTCGCCCAGCAGGCACTCGGGGAAGTTTTTGACCTCCACGCCGCGGCCCAGATTGCGCGCACGATCGATCGCGTCGCGCAGGTAGGGCAGCGCCTCGACGTGCGAGGCGATGAGATTCTTGTCGTCCTTCTCGCTCATCGGAAAATAAAACCAGAATTCCATCTGCGCCAAGCGCCTCAGTCCCTGCAGGCGGTCCGCCAGAGCCGGAAGGTGGCGGTAGCTTTGCGTCGTGACCACCGTATTGGTGATGCTGGTCACGTTTTCGAACTCCTCCAGCAGTTCCAGTCCGCGCAGGGTCTTGTCGAACGAGCCGGGCACCTGGGTGATGGCGTCGTGGCTCGCGGCATCGGATGCGGCGATGCTGATGAAGAATTCGTCCACCCCGGCCCCTATCAGCTCTTCGCAGAAATTGCGGTTGGCCAGACGCATGCCGTGCGTCTGAATGCGCACATGCTCGAACCCGTGCTGCCGCGCCATGCGCGCCCATTGCGGCAGGTCGCGGTGCAGGGTGATTTCGGAGCCGGTCAGGATCAGCCCCTTCCACTCGCGGCGTTGCGCGTTGTGGCGCAGCAGCTGCGTGAACTGATCGAATGTCTGCGGCGCCAGGCGCTCCATCGTGCCCTCGATCATGCAGTGCACGCATCTGAGGTTGCAGCGGAATTCCATGGTCATCGAGACGTACTGGCGGTGGTCGAAACAGCCCATGGTGCCCGCAATCGGCGCGCGCGCGGGCAACTGCCGGCGGCGGACGAACCTGACCGGCTGCGCCGCCGGATCAGAAGACGCCATAGTAAGCGCTCTTCACGATATTCAATTTCCCGCCTTCCATCCGGTAGTCCAGGCCCACGTCGTACAGCATGTGATCCAAGCTACTCCTGTTTTGCCGCACGAACAAGATTTGCTCGGCAGGGTAGCGCATGCGTTCCAGGAAGAGCAGCAACTGGTCAATCTTGATCCTGGAAAAATACACGCCGTCGCGGTCCTGCTTGTTTGCGACCACTATCGTCTGGCAGTCGAGCAGTTCGGGCCAGAGTACGCAGTCGATGTCTAGGCTGGCCGGATCGAGATAGGCCGAAGAGGTGGCCTTGCCCACGATATCTTCCATTTCGGTCCCAGGGTCGAAGAAAAAGTAGAGGTTCTTCATCCGCGTCTGCGATCGCGTCAGCGCATAGCAGATCCCGGAAGACACGCTGCTACCGATATTGCCGATGTACATCTGGACCTCATCGAGCGGCTTGCTCCCCGCGATGAGTTCGCGATCCAGGTCGATCGAAAACATGAAATAGGGGCGCCCCTCGTTGGCCTCGACCTCGCATGCAATCCACGGTTTGACGATCTGCAGCAGTCCGGTAATCGAACGCGCACGTTGCTCCCGCGCGTAGTCGTAGAAGTAGAATTCCCAGCTGATGCGCCCGCCTTCCTGCTTGATCCCCCAGACGGTGCGCGAATCGCCGAATCCGCTGCGTATTGCCTGCACCAGGTCGGTGCCGCGCTGTCCGACGTCGTGCAGTTCGAACGAGCGCCACAGCAGGCTGGCCGAGCGCAGCTTGCCTGCGCACGGCGCCGCCGGCGCATATTCCCAAAGGCAGAAATCGTACAGCCGATCCTGCGCCGTTGCGTGCTCTATTGCGCTCACCTCCGCCTCCCGGAATCGCCGCCGCTCATTTTCTGGCGCTGACCAGCATGAAGCGCATGTCCAGATCGACCTGCTCAAACCGGACGTCGCAAAACCCTGCCTGCTCCAGCGCGCTTGCATAGTCCTCGCGCGAACGATAGGAGCGGAAAAACAGCAGGAACGGTATCGACGAATACGGCACCTGCTTCTTCCCCGCCTCCATCAGGCTGCGCTCGAAAATGAGCGCGGTCCCGCCAGGATTCAGCGCCTCGTAGGCGCGCGCGAGAAACTGCCTCATCTCTGCCTCCGGCCAATCGTGCAGCATGGACTTGAACGTCACCAGATCGTGCCCCTGCGGCAGGGCGCCGCCGGAACCGTCCGTCCGTGCGAACGCGATTCTTTCGGATTCGGCCTCGGCCGCGAGGTGCTTCGCGCCGATATCGCATACCAGAGGCAGATCATAGACGGTGGCGCGCATGCCCGGGTGGCTCTTGCATACCCTCAGCGCGAATTCGCCGCTGTTGCCGCCGACGTCCAGCATGCGGGAGTGGCGCGAAAAATCGTGCAATGCCATGCACGCCGCCGCCTCGTACTTTGTCAGCGCCGTGGTGATGCGCATCCAGCGTGCCGTGCTGGCGTAGTTCTCCGGGCTCGGTTCGAAACAACGCTGGTAGGAAAACAGCTCGAATACCCGCGCCTCGCTGTAAAACCGTTCCGGATCGAGCAGCAGTTGGCTGAACATCTCGATAAAATCCGGCGCCGCGATGCGGCAGAAATCGAGCTTGGCTTCGAGCAGATCCCGATATTGCGCCGCCTCCGAGAAGGGCGCCGTCAGCCTCACCTGCCCGTCGACCCGCTCGACGACGCGGTTGAGCTCGAGCAGGCCGAGCAGCAGGCCCAGCCCGCGTACATCGAGTTTCGCCAGCGCGCCCAGGTCGGTAAGCGCGCAGCCCCGGCGCTGCAGCAGGAAATCGACGATGCCCAGCTCGAACGCGCTGGCGAGCGAGCGAGCGCCCGCCACATCGCGGATGAAATCGTCCACGCAAAGGTAATCGAATGCTCCGCTACGCTCAGGACGGCTCATTGCTTCCTCTATATTCTGCAAAACGGGATCCCGCGAGCGTTGCTATTATTGTGTCCATGGCAGATTCGATCAAGCAGATCCTCATCGTCGGCGGCGGCACCAGCGGCTGGATCGCGGCCGCCTTTCTCAACCGATTTCTCGATCCTGCGAAATGCAGCATCACCCTGGTCGAATCGGCGGTGCTGGGCACCATAGGCGTGGGCGAGGCGACCGTTCCGCCATTGGTCGCATTGCTGCGACTGCTGGGCATCGCCGAGGATGAATTCCTGCGCGAATGCCACGCCAGCTACAAGCTCGGCATCAAATTCATCGGCTGGAATCGCCCCGGCGGTAATCCGGATGGCGTCGACGATTCCGTCTGGCATCCCTTCGGACACGTCGGCGCCCCGGCCATAGAAGGCCTGCCGCCGTTCCATCATTGGCTGCGCAACAGACGGGCCGGGCGCGAAGCCGGCGCCTACACCTCCTACTCGCTGCAGGCGCTGCTCGGCGACATGAACCGCGCGCCGCGCACGCTGCGCGATCCGTCCGTGATCATGCATCAGGGCGCCTACGCCTATCACCTCGACGCGAAGGCGTTCGCGTTGTTTCTTGCCAAAATCGCGGTTCAACGCGGCGTGCGCCATGTCGTCGACGAGATTCGCAAGGTCGCACTGGACGAGCGCGGCTATATCAAGGGACTGGAAACCAGAGACAACGGCGCGCTCGCAGCGGACCTGTACATCGACTGCAGCGGCTTTGCCGGACTGCTGATCGAGCAAGCCCTGGGCGACCCGCGTATCGACTGGTCCGATCACCTGTTCTGCGATCGCGCAGTCGTGCTGCCGCTGGCCAGCCGCGCGACGATGCCGAGCTATACGCAGGCGACCGCGCTCAGCGCAGGGTGGGTATGGAACATACCGCTCAGCCAGCGCGTGGGCAGCGGCTACGTCTATTCCAGCCGCTTCGTTTCGCAGGACCGGGCCACGCATGAATTGATCGTCCACGCCGGCCAGGACCCCGACACATGCAACCCGGGGCATCTTCAGATGCGCGTCGGCCGCCGGGTGAATTTCTGGGTGAAAAACTGCGTCGCCATCGGCCTCGCGGCGGGTTTTCTCGAACCACTCGAATCCACGGGAATCTACCTGATCCAGAAAGGGGTCGAAACGCTGCTCGATCATTTTCCGGACATGGATTTCAATCCCGCCCTGATCGGCAGCTACAACGCGCAAGTAGGCGGTGAATTCGATCAGGCGCGCGACTTCATCATCCTGCACTACCTGCTCAACCGGCGCGAAGACAGCGAATTCTGGAGGGCAAACCGCAACGCGGACCCGCCCGCCTCACTGGCGCAGACCCTCGATTATTACGACCAGACCGGCATTGTCGACTGGCAGCGCCATTCCTTGTTTCGCGAGCCCAGTTTCTACTCCATCGCCACCGGATTCGACCGGCTGCCGCGCACCCACCATCCGATGGCGGATCAGGTCGACACAGAAAAGGCGTGGCGGATCCTGCAGGAGATAAAAGTCCGGAATCTGGCGCTGGCGCAGTCCCTGCCCGATCACGGTGCATTGATAGCGGCGGTGAATGCCGCACGGCAACCCGCTTCGCGTTGAGTCGCGTCCCCGATTCGCACCTGCGGCAGGGGCGCGAGCTAGTCCCCTGTCGCCAACATTGTGCCGCCGCCGAAGCTGGAGTGCACCGGCGCCGGCCCGCCTTTCTCCACCCTGACCGCGCAGTACTTGAACTCCGGAATCTTGCCGAACGGATCGAGCACCGGGTTGGTGAGCTTGTTCGCCGCCGCTTCGTAGTAGCAGAAGGGAATGAACACCGCGCCTCTCGGAGTGCCGGCATCGGCGCGCGCATAGAGCGAGATCGAGCCGCGGCGCGAAGCCACCGTTACCACCTCGCCCGACTCTACGCCGAAGCCGTCGAGATCCAGCGGATGGAAGGACGCCATCGGTTCGGGCTCGATCGCGTCGAGAACGCCCGCGCGGCGCGTCATCGCGCCGGTATGCCAATGCTCCAACTGGCGCCCGGTGATCAGCACCATGGGATAACTCGCATCGGGCTGCTCCGCCGCGAATATCAGGTCGGCGGGGACGAACCTGGCACGGCCCGTGGCCGTGGGGAAATCCTCGGTGAACACCACCGACTGCCCCGGATCGCCCTCCTGCACGCAGGGGTAAGTCACCGCCGAATCGCGTTCCAGACGCTCCCAGGTAATGCCGGCTATGGTATCCATGCCGGCACGCATTTCGGCGAACACCTCGGAAACATGGCCGTAGTTCCAGCCCAGGCCCATGCGCTTGGCGATTTCCTGAATAATCCACAGATCTTCTTTGGCTTCGCCCGGCGGCTCTACGGCTTTGCGCCCGAGCTGCACCATGCGATCGGTATTCGTGACTGTGCCGTCCTTTTCCGGCCATGCGGTCGCCGGCAGCACCACGTCCGCCAGGTAAGCCGTCTCGGTGAGGAAGATGTCCTGTACCACCAGGTGGTCGAGCGCGGCCAGCGCTTCGCGCGCGTGATCCGCGTCGGGGTCCGACATGGCGGGATTCTCGCCCATCACGTACATGCCGCGAATTTCCTTTTTCGTCGCCGCGTGCATGATCTCGACCACGGTGAGCCCGGGCTCGGGATCGAGGTCGGGCGCGCCCCAGAGCTTGGCGAAACGCGCCTTCGCTTCGGGATTGTCGACGCGCTGGTAGTTCGGATACATCATCGGAATGAGACCCGAATCGGAGGCGCCCTGCACGTTGTTCTGTCCGCGCAGGGGATGCAGGCCGGTGCCACGGCGGCCGATCTGACCCGTCATGAGCGCGAGCGCGATCAGGCAGCGCGCGTTGTCGGTGCCGTGCACGTGCTGCGAGATGCCCATGCCCCAGAGGATCATCGAGCCCTTGGACGTGGCGTACAGCCGGGCGACTTCGCGCAGGGTCTTTGCCGGAATGCCGCAAATCGGCGCCATCTTCTCCGGGCTGTATTTCTTCACGTTCTCCGCCAGCGCCGCATAGCCCGAAGTGCGGTCGCGGACGAAGTCCTCGTCCACCAGGCCCTCGGTGACGATCGTGTGCATGATGGCGTTCAGCATGGCTACGTCGGTATCGGGCTTGAATTGCAGCACATGAGCCGCGTGGCACGCGAGTTCGGTGCGGCGCGGATCGGCGATGATGAGCTTGGTGCCGTTCTTGACGGCGTTTTTGATCCAGGTCGCCGCCACCGGATGGTTGGCCGTCGGGTTGAAACCGATGACCCACACCACGTCTGCATATTGCACGTCGCTCACCTGGTTGGATACCGCGCCCGAACCGACGCCTTCGAGCAGCGCCGCCACCGATGATGCGTGGCACAGCCGCGTGCAGTGATCGACGTTGTTCGTGCCGAAGCCGGTGCGCACCAGCTTCTGGAACAGGTAGGCCTCCTCGTTCGAGCCCTTGGCCGAGCCGAAGCCGGCCAGCGCCTTAACGCCCTTCTCGTCGCGAATCTTGACGAGGCCTTTGGCGGCGATGTCCAGCGCCTCCTCCCAGGAGGCTTCGCGGAAATGCGTGAACGG
>CAYNVY010000082.1:0-17121 GCA_964400745.1 uncultured Enterobacteriaceae bacterium
TCGAATGAGGCACAAGGCGTGATTCCGGCTGGCCACGCACCCACCGGAAATCCACCATGACAGCTATGTCGCATATGACGCCGCAGGAAATCGTCCACGAACTGGACAAGCACATCATCGGCCAGGACCGCGCCAAGCGCGCGGTCGCGATCGCGCTCAGGAATCGCTGGCGCCGGCAGCAGGTGGCCGAACCCCTGCGCCACGAGATCACACCGAAGAATATCCTCATGATCGGGCCGACCGGCGTGGGCAAGACGGAGATCGCGCGCCGCCTGGCCAAACTCGCGGATGCGCCGTTCATCAAGGTGGAGGCGACCAAATTTACCGAAGTCGGCTATGTCGGCCGCGACGTCGACACCATCGTGCGCGATCTGGTCGAGATCAGCGTCAAGCAGACGCGCGAGCAGGCGACGCGCAAGGTCAGGGCCCGGGCCGAAGACGCAGCCGAAGAACGCATCCTCGACGCGCTGCTGCCGCCGGCGCGCCGCGTGGTGCCCCTGGACGCGTTCGACGCCAGCCCCGCGCCCGCGACCGAAGGCACGGAAGCGTCGGCGACGCGGCAGAAATTCAGGAAGAAGTTGCGCGAAGGCGAGCTGGACGACAAGGAAATCGAGCTCGAGCTGGCTGCGTCGCAGGCGCAGATGGAGATTTTCGCGCCACCGGGGATGGAGGAGCTGACTTCGCAGATCCAGGGCATGTTCCAGAATATGTCGGGCAGCCGGAAGAAAACGCGCAAGCTGAAGATTCGCGAGGCGCTGAAGCTCGTGACCGAAGAAGAGGCGGCAAAGCTGGTCAACGACGAGGACCTGAAGACGCACGCGCTCGCCAACGCCGAACAGAACGGCATCGTGTTCATCGACGAGATCGACAAGATTGCCAGCCGCTCCGAGATGTCGGGCGCGGACGTGTCGCGCCAAGGCGTGCAGCGCGACCTGCTGCCGCTGGTGGAGGGCACCACGGTGTCGACCAAGTACGGCATGGTCAAGACCGACCACATCCTGTTCATCGCCAGCGGCGCGTTTCACATGGCCAAGCCCTCGGACCTGATTCCGGAGTTGCAGGGCCGCCTGCCGATACGGGTCGAACTCGACTCGCTCTCGGTCGCCGATTTCGAGAAGATTCTGACGCAGACCGACGCCTGCCTGACGCGCCAGTATCAGGCCTTGCTCGCGACCGAGGGCGTGAAGCTCGCGTTCCAGCCCGAGGGCATCAAGCGCCTGGCCGAGATCGCCTACGCGGTCAACGAGAAGACCGAGAACATAGGCGCGCGGCGCCTGTACACGGTGATGGAAAAACTGCTGGAAGAAATTTCCTTCGACGCGGGCAAGCGCGACGACGAGAGTATCAGCATCGACGCGGCCTACGTCGACGCGCGGCTGAAAGAGCTGGCGCAGTCCGAAGACCTGGCGCGCTACGTCCTGTAAATTGCAATGGGGAACAAGATGAAACCTTCAACACGAGCGGTCCTGTTCGGTTCTATCGGACTGGTGCTGGGCGGCGGGCTGGCCACCAGCGTGGTTCACGCGCAGGAAGTGACCATCCGCGAACCCTGGGTGCGCGGCACGGTGCGCGGGCAGAAGGCGACCGGCGCGTTCATGCAGCTCACCGCCACCGAATCGGCAACGCTGGTCTCGGTCGAGAGCCCGGTCGCGGGAACGGTGCAGATCCACGAAATGAAAATGGAAAACGACGTCATGAAAATGCGCGCCATTTCCAGGCTGGACCTGCCCGCGGGCAAGGCGGTGGAGCTGAAGCCCGGCGGCTATCACGTCATGCTGATGGACCTGAAGCAGCCGCTGAAAAAGGGCGAGGCGGTGCCCATCAGCCTGCGCTTCGAGGCCAAGGACAAGACCTTCAAGACCATCGAGATCAAGGCGCAGGTACGCGAGCTCGGAGCCGCTGCGCAGCAGGGCGAACACAAACACTGAGAACACTGGCACTGACGCGACTGCCGAAGACGACCAAAAAAGGGGCTTGAAACCGGCCGGACGCTCCCCATATTTGTGGTACAGGCCGCAGGGCCGCCAACAAATTTGAAAGGAGAATGACCATGGCGAATATTTCGCGTTATGAACCTTTCGGGGACGTATTCGACGATCTTCTGAAGGGGTTTTTGGTGCGGCCGGTGGCCTACGAGGGCCGGTCCCCTGTTGCAGCGCAGATCAAGATCGACGTGAGCGAAAAGGGCAACGCCTATGTGGTGCACGCGGAGATCCCGGGGGTGAAGAAGGAAGAAATTCAGGTCAATATCGAAGGCGACCAGGTGTCGATCAGTGCCGAGTCCAGGTCTGAAAAGGAAGTGAAGGAAGACGAGCGCGTGCTGCACCGCGAGCGTTATTTCGGCAAGGTCGCGCGCGTGTTCCGCCTCGGAACCGAGATCGACCAGGCGGCCGCCAATGCGAAATTCGTCGACGGCGTGCTCGAACTGACGCTGCCGAAGAAGCTCGAATCGGCCGGGCGCCAGTTGGCCATCCAGTAAGCGCCAGTGCAGGTTCGGAGGAAGGCGGCCCCCGGGGCCGCCTTTTTTCGCTTTGGCGGCGGTAAAATAAGTCCATCACTCCACCAGGGCTGGCCCCATGTCGAACGCTACCGAACCCGCGCTCAAGGCGCAGATCCTCGCCGAGGCGCTGCCCTACATCAAGCGCTTTCACGGCAAGACCATCGTCGTCAAGTACGGCGGCAACGCCATGACCGAGCCGGCGCTGCAGAAGAGCTTCGCCCACGACGTGGTGCTGCTGAAGCTGGTGGGCATGAATCCGGTGGTGGTGCACGGCGGCGGTCCGCAGATCGAGGCGTTGCTGAAGCGGATCGGGAAGAAAGGCGAGTTCGTCCAGGGCATGCGCGTCACCGACGCGGAAACCATGGACGTGGTCGAGATGGTGCTCGGCGGCGCGGTGAACAAGGATATCGTCACCCTCATCAACCAGGCCGGCGGCAAGGCGGTCGGGCTGACCGGTCAGGACGGCGCGTTCATCCACGCGAAGAAGCTGCTGCTCACGGACAAGGACCGGCCGGAGCAGATGCTCGACATCGGCCAGGTGGGCGAGATCGACGCCATCGATCCGAAGGTGATCTTCGCGCTGGAACAGGGCGGCTTCATCCCCGTGGTCGCGCCCATCGGAGTGGGTTCGAACGGCGAATCGTTCAACATCAACGCCGACCTGGTGGCGGGCAAGCTGGCCGAAATCCTCAAGGCGGAGAAGCTGGTGCTGCTCACCAACACGCCGGGGGTTCTGGACAAGGACGGCAAGCTGCTCACCGGCCTGACGCCCAAGCGCATCGACGCCCTGTTCGCCGACGGCACGCTCTCCGGCGGCATGCTGCCCAAGATCAGCTCCGCGCTGGATGCGGCGCGCAGTGGAGTGAAGAGCGTGCACATCATCGACGGCCGTGTCGAGCACGCGCTGCTGCTGGAAATTCTCACCGACGAGGGCGTGGGCACGCTGATCCGCGGCAAATGAGCTTGCCGGGGCGCGCGCGGCTACACTGTCCCCCGAAGCGCCGTGCCGTGGAGCCGATTCCTCGCGTCTATGCGATCTGATTCCCGCCCTGATCCCACAGCCCGTCGAGGTAGCCCTGCTTCGCGTTGTAGATCGTCAGCACTTTGCCGCGCGGCGCCGCACTGAACGAAATATGCACCCAGCGCGCGTACTCCAGGATGCACTGATCGAACTCGATATCGGAGTCGCGGATGGCCTTGATGATGGCGAGCGGCGGGCCGAATTCGGCGCAGGTAAAGTCCGCAGCCTGCCCCCGCGTGTGCTGCGAGGTTTTCGCGCCGCCGACGCGCGAATTGAGCCGGGTAGAGCGGTAGCCGCTGGAGATGGCGAGCGGCAAGCCGATGAGCGCGCGCACTTGTTCCAGCCCCTCGGCCAGCCGCCGCAGATTGTTGACGATTTCCGGCGCTGGCGTGTTGTCGATGCGCTCGCGCTTCGCGGTTTCGGAATAGATCAGCTCGTCGAGTGAGAAATTCGGTGTCAGCCGCATGCGGCAATTCTAAGATGGGCGCGCCATAATGCCAACCCGAGCGACCTGGGTGTTCGACCTCGACAATACGCTGCACAACGCCTCGCCGCATATCTTCCCGCACATCAACCGCAGCATGACCGCCTATCTGCAGGAGCACCTGCGCTTGAGCGAAGAGGACGCGGGAACTCTGCGCGCGCATTATTGGCACCGCTACGGCGCCACGCTGCTCGGGCTGATGCGGCATCACGGCACCGATCCGGACCATTTCCTGCGCGAGACGCACGCGTTTCCCGACCTGTCGAACATGGTGGTGTTCGAGCGCGGACTCGGCGCGATGCTGCGCCGGCTGCCCGGACGCAAGCTGGTGCTGTCCAACGCGCCGCGCGAGTACGCGCGCGCCGTGCTGCAGCTCATGGGCATCGAGGGGCATTTCGACGCGGTGCACTGCATCGAGTCCACCGGCTACCAACCCAAGCCCTCGCTCGCCGCGTTTCACAGCCTGCTGCGCGCGCACGGCCTGATCGCCTCGCGCTGCGTCATGGTCGAAGACAGCCGCGACAATCTGCGCCCGGCCAAGCGCCTGGGCATGAAAACGGTGTGGGTGACGCGGGAGTCGCGCGCCCCGGCCTACGTCGACGTCAAGACGGCTTCGGTGCTCGCCCTGCCGCGCCTGCTGGGACGATTGGCACTCTGAAAAGGTTAGCGCTTACCAACCGCATAGGCTAGAATCCGCGCACATCGGCATATTCCTTGAGGTCATCATGGCGACCCGTCCCGGCGAACGCAAGAATCAGATTCTGCAGGTATTGGCGGAGATGCTCGAAGCGCCGAAGGGCGAGAAAATCACGACTGCCGCGCTCGCGGCGCGGTTGGACGTCTCCGAAGCCGCCCTGTACCGCCACTTCGCCAGCAAGGCGCAGATGTACGAGGGCCTCATCGGTTTCGTCGAGGAATCGGTGTTCGGCCTGATCAACCAGATCAGCGCGGAACAGGAAAGCGGCCTGAAGCAGGCCCACGCCATCGCCGCCATGCTGCTTTCATTCGCCGAAAAAAATCCGGGCATGACCCGCGTGCTCATCGGCGATGCGCTGGTGAACGAAAACGAGCGCCTGCAATTACGCATCAACCAGCTGCACGACCGGCTGGAGGCGACGCTGAAGCAATCGCTGCGCCTTGCGGCCACGCAGGGAGACATCGACAAGGACGCCGACGTCGCCGCGCAGGCCAACCTGATGCTGGCTTATATCACCGGCCGCTGGCATCAATACGCAAAGAGCGGCTTCAAGCGCTTGCCGACTGAACTGTGGCAGGCGCAGGGGCCGATGCTGTTAGGCTAAGGTTAGCAACGAATACCGCGTAAGGGTCTTCTCCAAGATCGTCGATGGCGCGCGGATGTGCTTTTCATCCGCGCGCCATCGACGATCCGCGCGGACGGATCGCCGGCCGCGCAAGTTCGAAAGGTCCAGTTCGAGCTGTGCACCGTCGTCCGTCAGGGGCGATGCGCGATCATTGCGCGCTCTGCGCGCCAACCGTGCTTTCTGTACGGATGAAAAGCGTATCCGTACAGAAAGCACGGTTAGGAAGAAAAGCAAGGAAGCCTTGCCGCTAGACCGAGCAGACCTTGCACGCCGGATCCCGCGACAGCCTGACCGAGCGCCACTCCATGCCCAGGCATTCGAGCAGCAGCAGGCGGCCGTTGAGTGAATCTCCCGCTCCGGCGAGCAGTTTCAAGGCCTCCGCCGCCTGCACTGCGCCGATGATGCCGGTGAGGGGCGCGAATACGCCCATCGTGGCGCAGCGCGTCTCCTCGGGTTCGGTATCTTCCGGGAACAGGCAGTTGTAGCAGGGCGCGCCGTCGAGGCGCTGGTCGAACACGCTGACCTGGCCGTCGAAACGCACGCCGGCACCCGACACCAGCGGCTTGCGGTGCTTTACGCAGGCGCGATTGACCGCGTGCCGCGTGGCGAAATTATCCGAACAATCGAGCACTACGTCGGCGCTCGCGACCAAGGCCTCCAGCCTTTCGCCCTCGACGCGTTCGCACACCGCCTCGACCTCGATCTCCGGATTGAGCTCAGTCAGGGTGTCTTTGCCCGAGTAGGCCTTCGCGCGGCCCACCGCGGCCGTGGTATGCAGAATCTGGCGCTGCAGATTGGTCAGGTCGACCGAATCGCCGTCGACCAGGGTGATGCGGCCGACACCGCCCGAGGCGAGATACATGGCCGCGGGCGAGCCCAGCCCGCCGGCGCCGATCACCAGCGCGTGCGCCGCCAGCAGCTTGGCCTGGCCGTCGATGCCGATTTCCTGCAGCAGGATATGCCTGCTGTAGCGCAGCAGCTGGTTATCGTTCATGCGGGAGAGGGGCTCAGCGCAGCGGGGCCGAAACGATAGGCTCCTTGCCGCGCCCCCCGGCTAGTTCTTCTTGACGACAGCCAGGGGCAGGCCTTTGAGCGAGTTGATGGCCTGCGCGAGCTGGAAGTCCTTGTCCGAGCCGAATTCTATCGGCTTGAGCGGCTCTTCGGAGTTCCCGTTCTTGGGTTTGGCGCCTGTCTGCGCTGCGGGCGCGGCCAATTCGGCATCGGCCGCCTTGCCCTTGGCTTTGTCGATTTCCTTGTCGTTGGCCAGGTGCTTTACCAGGTCGGCTTCGCGCAGCCATGCGCGATTTTCATTCCCGGGTTCCTCGACGATGATGTCCGGGGTGATGCCCTTGGCCTGGATCGAACGTCCGCTGGGCGTGTAATAGCGCGCGGTGGTCAACTTGATCGCCGTATTGTTGCCCAGCGGCATGATGGTCTGCACCGAGCCCTTGCCGAAGGTCTGCGTGCCCATGATCACGGCGCGCTTGTGGTCCTGCAGCGCGCCCGCGACGATCTCGGAGGCCGAGGCCGAGCCGCCGTTGACCAGCACCACCATGGGCACGGTCTTGATCGCGGCCGGCAGGCTCTTCAGGTAGTCGTCGCGGCCGCCGCGCAGATAGTCGTCGGTGATGGCGAGATACTTGCGCTTCGCGTCTTCGGTGCGGCCGTCGGTGGTCACCACGATCGATTTCGGCGGGAGAAAGGCGGCCGAGATGCCGACCGCGCCGTGCAGCAATCCGCCCGGGTCGTTTCTGAGGTCCAGCACCAGGCCTTTGAGCTGGCCTTCCTTGTAGAGGGTGTTGATGTGCTTCACCACGTTTTCGCCGGACTGTTCCTGGAACTGCACCACGCGCAGGTAGCCGTAGCCGGGCTCGATCACTTTGGACTTGACGCTTTGCACCTTGATCACGTCGCGTATCAGGGTGAATTCCAGCGGTTTGGTTTCGCCCTTGCGCAGCACGGTGAGCTTGATCGAGGTCTTGGGCTTGCCGCGCATGCGTTTCACCGCGTCGTTCAGGCTCATGCCCTTCACCGGCGTTTCGTCCAGCTTGATGATCAGGTCGCCTGACTTGATGCCGGCGCGGTAAGCGGGGGTATCCTCGATCGGGGACACGACTTTGACGAAGCCGTCTTCCATGCCCACTTCGATGCCCAGGCCGCCGAATTCCCCCTGTGTGCCCACCTGCAATTCGCGGTAGGCGTCGTTGTCGAGGTAGGCCGAATGCGGATCCAGCCCGGTGAGCATGCCGTTGATCGCTTCCGAAATGAGTTTCTTGTCCTCGACCGGTTCGACGTAATTGCTCTTGATCGCGCCGAACACCTCGGCGAAGGAGCGCAGTTCCTCGACCGGGAGCGGCGAGCGTGCCCCCTCTTTCTGGGCAATCGCCGAAAAATTGAGGGACAGCAACACCCCCGCAACGGCGCCCAGCAGGAGCAGACCGACCTTTTGCAACTTGTTTTTCATGAACTGCTCCACCCCATTTACTTCAAAGTTACCCAGCGTAACGGATCGAACGCTTTGCCTTGATGCCTGATTTCGAAGTATAAACCCGAATCCGGGTTGCCGCCGCTATTGCCCACCGTAGCCACCGCATCACCCGCGCCCACTGTATCACCCACCTGCTTCAGCAGCGCCTCGTTGTTGCCGTAGATGGTGAGATAGCTCTGGCCGTGGTCGATGATCAGCAGATTCCCGAATCCGCGCATCCACTCGGCAAACACCACCTGCCCGCTTGCGACCGCGCGCACCTCCTGGCCGTTCGCGCCGCGGATGAACAGTCCCTTCCAACTCGGACCGCTGTCACTACGTGGAGTGCCGAAACGGTTGATTAGTTCCCCGCGCGTCGGCAGTCTGAGCTTGCCCTTGAGCGCGGCGAACATGCCGTCGCCGCGGCCCGCCTCGGGCAGCTTCTCGTTGCGCTTCCCGCCGGCCCTGGGGACGATCGCCTTCGCCAGTTCCTCGACCAGGCGCGACAGGCGCGCTTCGTCCCGCTGCAAGGACTTGATTTCGCGGTGCTGGGCACGGATCTGCGAGGCCAGGCGGGCGAGGACTTTCTTTCGCTCGGCCCGCTGCGCCTCCAGTTCCTTGCGGCCTTCGAGTTGCTTCGCCACCAATTCGGCCAATTCGGCGCTCTTGTCGCGCGCGTCGCGCCCGAGTTGCGCCAGTCCGGCGAGATTGTTGCGCAGGGAGCGGATGAAATCCGCCTGGGCGCGCGAGATGTAGCTGTAATAGTGCAGGTCGCGCGCGGTCTGATTCGGGTCGTGGCCGGACAGGAGCAGCTTCAGGTAGTCCTGCTGTCCGGAGGCGTAGCGCATGGCCAACAGCCGGCCGAGCTGGCCCTGCTGCGCGGCGATGCTCGCTTCCAGCGCCTTTGTCTGCTCCCCCACGCGTAACAGGTCGGACTGAACCGAGCGCTGCTGCAAGCCGATGTTATGCAGCATCCGATTGGCTTCCGACACGCCCTGCTCGGAGGCGCGCAGCCCGTCGCTCGCCTCGGACCGGTTTTCTTCCGTGCCGGCCAGGTTTTTCTTCAAGGCTTCGATGCGGCTGTGCAGGGCCTCCAGTTCCGCCCGGTCCGCGCAATGCGCCGACCCAGCGGCGCACAGCGCCAGAACCAGCGGCGCAATCCTGCGGAGGGCCTTGCGGACGCAGCCGGAAATCGAGCCGATCCCCTGCGCGCCCGGCCGCCCGCAGGGCAGGCTCAAGTCTTCGCCTTCCCCTGGCTGGCCACGGCTTGCATGGCTTTCTCGACTTCGGCCTGATCGCCCAGATAGTAGTGGCGTATTGGCTTGAGCACGTCGTCCAGCTCGTACACCAGCGGCACGCCGGTCGGAATATTGAGGCCGACGATGTCCTGATCGCTCACCTTGTCGAGGTACTTCACCAGCGCTCGCAGCGAGTTGCCGTGGGCGGTGATGAGCACGCGCTTTCCGGCCCGGATGTCCGGTGCGATCGACTGGTTCCAGTAAGGCATTACGCGCGCCACCGTGTCCTTCAGGCATTCGGTCAGGGGCACCTGGTTGGAAGCCAGCCCGCGATAGCGCGGATCGTTGCCGGCGTAGCGCGCATCGCTCTGCGTAAGTTCGGGCGGAGGGGTGTCGTAGCTGCGGCGCCAGGCGAGCACCTGCTCGTCGCCGAATTTGGCCGCGGTTTCGGCCTTGTTCAAGCCCTGCAGCGCCCCGTAGTGACGCTCGTTCAGGCGCCAGGAGTGCGTTACGGGTATCCACATCAGGTCGAGCTGTTCCAGCGCCAGCCACAGCGTCTTGATCGCGCGCTTGAGTACCGAGGTGTGGGCCAGGTCGAACACGAAACCGGCGTCGCGCAGCAGTTCGCCCGCCTTTTTCGCTTCCTCGACGCCTTTTTCGGTCAAATCGACGTCGGTCCAGCCGGTGAAGCGGTTTTCCTTGTTCCAGATGGACTCGCCGTGCCTGAGCAGAATGACTTTTTTCATTGCAATTCCTTTTAGCCGTACGATGAGCTGGCGAATATTTTATAATATTCCTTTGCTGTACCGGCCAAAACTTCGGGGGCGCGCGTGAAATTTGTAATGGACAATATTTTTCTGATCGCGGTCGCTTTCGTCAGCGGCGCGATGCTGGTGTGGCCCATGGTGCGGCGCGGCGCGGGCGGCCCCTCGGTCACCACGCTGGAGGCGACACAGCTGATCAACCGCCAGGATGCGCTGGTGGTGGACGTGCGCGAGCAGGCCGAATATGCGCAGTCGCACATCCTCAACTCGCGCTTGCTGCCTTTGTCCCAGCTCGAGGCGCGCATGGGCGACATCGAAAAATTCAAGGACAAGCCGGTCATCGTCTACTGTGCGAGCGGAAGCCGCTCGAGTTCGGCCGCGGCGATTCTGCGCAAGTCGGGTTTTTCCAATGTGGCAAACCTGAGCGGCGGCTTTGCCGCCTGGCAGCAGGCCGGCCTTCCGGTGCAGAAGTAGACGTGCTTCAAGCAGCCGCAAAACGGATTTTGCAACTGGCCAATTCAGAGGAGCATGAGGGGAAATACCCCCTCATATACAGATAGCCTATGAGCCGGATCACGATGTACTGCACGGACGCCTGCCCTTTTTGCCATCGCGCAGAGGCGCTGCTCAAGTCCAAAGGGGTGGCCGAGATCGACAAGATCCGCATCGACCTCGATCCGGGGCGGCGCAACGAGATGATGGCGAAGACCGGCCGGCGCACCGTGCCGCAGATCTACATCGGCGAGGTTCACGTCGGCGGCTGCGACGATCTCGTCGACCTGGACCGGTCCGGCAAACTCGAGCACTTGCTGAGCGGCGGCGCCTGAGCACAACCCCCTTTCCTAAACGAGTGGAATCCAAATGAACGAACCGCAGCAGCAGCCGATTTTCGGCATAGAGAAGCTTTATGTGAAGGATCTGTCCCTGGAAATCCCGCACGCGCCGGAGGTCTTTCTTGCGGGCGACCAGCCGCAGGTGGACGTGCAGTTGCACAACGAAGGGTCGGCGATAGGCGAAGGACTGTATCAGGTCGTGCTGACCGTGACAGTGACGGCCAAGGCGGGCGAGAAGACGATGTTTCTGGTGGAGGTGGCGCAGGCCGGCATCTTCCAGATACGCAATGTGCCGGATGCGGATCTGGAGCCTTTGCTCGCCACCGCCTGCCCGAACATCATTTTCCCGTATGCGCGCGAGACCGTATCGGACATCGTCAACCGCGCCGGATTCCCGCCGGTGTATCTGGCGCCGGTGAATTTCGAAGCGATATACATGCAGCGCCTGCAGCAGGCCCAGGAGCAGGCCGCGCCCAAGATCGAGATCGCGCACTAAGCGCAGGCGACCCGGAGCATGCGCCGCTGCCTCCCCCTGCTACTCTTGTGCGCGGCCCAGTTGGCCACGGCAGGGGAGTTTCGCTCCATCGGCGAGAACGCCGCGACGATGTACGACGCGCCCTCGGTGAAGGCGAATAAAGTGTTCGTGGCGAGCGCGCTCTATCCGGTAGAGGTCATTGTCCAGGTCGACAACTGGGTCAAGGTGCGCGACCAGGCGGGAGATCTCGCCTGGGTGGAGAAGAAGGCCCTGTCCGATGCGCGCACGGTGGTGGTGACGGCAAACCTGGCTAACGTGCTGCAAAGCGCGGACGACGGCGCACCCGCAGTGTTCCAGGCGCGCAAGGGCGTGGCGCTCGAGATCGCAGAACTCGCGGCGGGCGCCTGGGTGAAGGTGCGCCACCGAGACGGCCAGACCGGTTTCGTGCGCGCGAACCAGGTCTGGGGCCTCTAGGCGCCGCGTTTCTATCCGCGGCGCAACAGCATGAAGATCACCGTACTCGGTGCGGGCGCATGGGGCACGGCGATAGCGGTCAGCCTGAGCGCACGGCACCCGACAAGCCTCTGGGGAAACGAGCCCGAACATTGCCGCCTGATGGCGGCAGAACGGCGCAATCGGCGTTTTCTGCCCGAAGTCGAACTGCCTGCGCAGATCGGCATCGAGGCCGACTTCGGCACCGCGGTCGCCGCCGCCGAGCTTGTGCTGGTGGCCACGCCGACTGCGGCGCTGCGCGAGATGCTGGTCCGGATCGCGCCGACGCGAAAGCCGGTCGTGTGGCTGTGCAAGGGCTTCGAGTCTGAGAAAGCCGAACTGCCGCATCAGATCGCGTCCGAAGTGCTGCCCGCCGGCAGCGCCTGCGGCGCCTTGTCCGGGCCGAGTTTCGCGCTCGAGGTCGCGCGCGGCCTGCCCGCTGCGCTCACGCTCGCCTCAGCCGACGCGGTTTTTTGCGAGGCCGTCGCGCGCGAGTTGAACGGACCGCGCTTGCGCGTGTATTTCAGCACCGACATCGCCGGCGTGGAGATCGGCGGCGCGGTCAAGAACGTCATGGCGATCGCCACCGGCATCGCCGACGGCCTGGGGCTGGGCGCCAACGCCCGCGCGGCGCTGATCACGCGCGGACTGGCGGAAATTACGCGCTTGGGAGTGAAGCTGGGAGGCCGGCCGGAAACCTTCACCGGATTGACCGGGGCGGGCGATCTGATCCTGACCTGCACCGGCGACTTGTCGCGCAACCGCCAGGTCGGGCTCGCGCTGGCGCGGGGCGAGAAGCTGGAGGACATACTGCGCGATCTGGGCCACGTGGCCGAGGGCGTGCATACCGCTGCCGCAGTCGAGGCGCGCGCGCTGCAGCTTGGCGTCGAGATGCCCATTACCCGCGCCGTATGTGCGGTTCTTTTCGGCCGGGTTTCCCCGCGCGTAGCGGTGGAGCAGCTGTTGGCGCGCGACCCCAGGGGCGAAGCCTGAGAAACACTAACCCCTGGTTGCAAGACCCCTGACGTCAGACCCCTGGCGTCAGACCTCAGGCCTTGGACCTCAAGCGCTAAACCTCAGGCGCAGCCGGCAAAGTTCAGTTGCCGCCAGGCTTCATACACTGCCACCGCGACCGCGTTGGACAGATTGAGGCTGCGGTTGTTGGGCCGCAGCGGCAGGCGCAGGCGCTGCGCGACCGGAAAGCTCTCGAGCAGTTCCTGCGGCAGACCCCGGGTCTCCGGCCCGAACACGAGGGCATCGCCCGCGCGGTATTCGGGACCAGTGTGCCTTTGCGTGGCGCGCGTGGAAAAGGCGAACATGCGCGCGCCTTGCAGGTGGGCGCAGCACGCGGGCCAATCTTTGTGCACGACTAGCCCGGCGTATTCATGGTAGTCGAGCCCGGCGCGCTTCAGCTCACGGTCTTCCAGATTGAACCCCAGTGGTTCCACCAGATGGAGGGTGGCGCCGGTATTGGCGGCGAGGCGGATGATGTTGCCGGTGTTGGGCGGAATCTCCGGCTGGTAGAGGACGATGTTAAACACCGGGCGGCGTCCTCGCGACGACCCAATTCTGCACCCGCGCGGCGCCGCTCTTTTTCAGCGTGCGCGCGAATTCGTTCAGGGTTGCGCCCGTGGTCATCACGTCGTCGACCACGGCGATGCTCAGTCCGGACAGGTCGCGCTCGCAACCGAATGCATGCCGCATGTTCGCCGCACGCTCGCGCCACGGCAGCCCGGTCTGGGCCGCGGTATTGCGCAATCGTCTGGCAAGCTGCGCGTCCATGGCTATGCCGCTCGCGCGCGCGAGCGCTTTGGCGATCTCGGCCGCCTGGTTGAACCCGCGCTCGGCCATGCGCGCCGGGTGCAAAGGCAGCGGCACGATCAGATCGACGCCGCGCGGTCGGCCCAAGCGCTGCAGCAGTCTGTGCGCGAACCATCCGGCCAGCGCGAGCTGCCCGCCGTACTTGAGCGCCTGCACCAGTGCGTCCACCGGATGGGCGTAGCTGAAAGCGGCGCAGCTGGCGTCAAAATGCGGCGGATCGGAAAGGCAGGCACCGCATTCCAGATCGCCGTTTCCGGCCAGAGCGCAACGCGGGCAGGCCGCCGCCGGTGACGGGAGTTCGCGCTCGCACGCCGCGCACACGAGCCGGTCGCCGCTTGCGCCCTGGCACAGCACGCAGTCCTGTGCCAGCAGGGCCCCTCGGATGCGGGCGCCCAGTCGATACAGCGGGTGCGGCGAAATTGACAAGAGGAAGAGCTTCCATGAAGATGCGTCGGGTATCAATGCCCAACACGGCACCCACGCAAAAAAGAGAGTAACCACGAACCCGACCGCGGTCAAATTCGAGTCGGACGGAACGAGCGGCAGCCCACAGTCGCGCATCGATCACTCACACAGGCGCATCAGACCGACATGAAACCCCTATTGACGCTCGCAGCAGAACTCGCCAATCGCAACACCACCAGCCAGGCCCTGGTCGAGGATGCGCTGATGCGCATCGCCATCGCGTCGGGCGAGGGCGAGCGCGTGTTCATGCGCACGCATCGCGAATCGGCGCTGGCCGAAGCCAAGGCGAGCGACGCCTTGCGCGCCCACGGCGTCGTGCCCTCGCCGCTCGCCGGCATTCCGGTGTCGGTCAAGGACCTGTTCGACGTCGCCGGCGACATCACGCGCGCCGGCTCGAAAGTGCTGGCCGATGCCGCACCCGCCGCGGCCGACGCCACCGTCATCCGGCGCTTGCGCCAGGCCGGCGCGATCATCGTCGGCCGCACCAATATGGTGGAGTTCGCTTTCTCGGGGCTGGGTCTCAATCCCCACTACGGCACGCCCAAGAATCCCTGGGATCGGGCGACGGGCCGGATTCCGGGCGGTTCGTCCTCCGGCGCTGCTGTGTCGGTGTCAGACGGCATGGCTGCCATGGGTTTGGGCACCGACACCGGCGGCTCGGTGCGCATACCGGCCGCGCTTTGCGGTCTGACCGGGTTCAAGCCGACTGCAAGGCGCATACCCAAAGACGGCACCTTCCCCTTGTCGACCACGCTGGATTCGGTCGGGCCGATCGCGTCCAGCGTCGCCTGCTGCGCGCTGGTGGACAGCATACTCGCGGGTGACAAGCCGCAGGTGCCGGTGGCGCTGCCGCTGAAGGGCCTGCGTCTGGGCGTGGTGCAGGACTACGTTCTGGATGGCCTGGACGCCGCCGTGGCCGACGCGTTCGCCAGGGCGCTCGCCAGGTTTTCGCAGGCCGGCGCGAGCGTGAGCGACGTGCGTTTCGAAGCGCTGGCGCGGTTGCCGCAGATCAACCAGAAGGGCGGTCTGGTGGTGGCCGAGGCGCACGCGCTGCATCGCGAACCGATCGCGCGGCGCCAGTCGGGATACGATCCGCGCGTCTCGTCCCGCATTCTGCGCGGCGCCGAGATGTGCGCCGCCGATTACATCGACGTGCTGGCGCAGCGCGCCGCCATGATCGAAGAGAGTGCGCGCCTGGCCGCGCCCTACGATGCGCTGCTGATGCCTACCGTGGTCATGCTGGCCCCCGCGATCGCGCCGCTGGAAGCCGACGATCAACTCTACGCCAGGACCAATATGGCCATATTGCGCAATCCCAGCGTGGTGAATTTCCTCGACGGCTGCGCCCTGTCCATACCCTGTCATCAGCCGGGCCAGGGTCCGGTGGGAATGATGGTGGTCGGGCAAAGCGGCGAGGACAGGCGATTGCTCGCCGTCGGCCTGGCGCTGGAGGCGGCGCTGCGATTGTGAGGGCGCGGCTGGCAAGGATTCGGCTTTGGCGCCAGGGCTCGCGCTGAGCGCGCCGGCCATCGACCTCGGCGCCGTACGCCGCGCCAGTTCGCGCGCGGCGGCGAGCTATGCCGATGCCGCCGTGCTTGCGCGCGAGGTCGAGTCGCGCATGCTGGAGCGCCTGCAGTACATCAAGCTCGTGCCCGGCCGCATACTCGACGCGGGTTGCGGCGACGGTCATGGCGCCAAGCGCCTTGCCGAAATTTTCGCGAATGCACAAATCCTGGGCCTGGACAGCGCCTACCCGATGCTGCGGGCCGGAGGGGGTGAAAGCTGGTTGCGGCGCGCCTTCAAGCGCTCGCACATCGATTATCTGTGCGCCGATTTCGCCCACCTGCCTCTGCCCCCGGCGAGTCTGGACCTGGTCTGGTGCAATCTGGCCCTGCACTGCGTCGGAGATCCACAGCCGGCGATGAAAGAGTTGCGCCGGGTGCTGAAAGTCGGTGGCCTGCTGATGTTCAGCTGCTATGGACCGGACACCCTGAAAGAGCTCAAGGCCGCATTCGCCTCACATGACGCCTCGCGGCACGTGCACGACTTCATCGACATGCACGACCTGGGCGACATGCTGTCGGTTTGCGGCTTCGCCGCGCCGGTGATGGATATGGAAGTCATCACCCTGACCTACGCGGATGTCGATGCGCTGTTTGCCGACCTGCGTCTGACCGGGCAGCAGAATGCGGCGGCGGGGCGCCGCCGCGGACTCACCGGAAAGGGCGTTTTCGGCGGAATGCGCGCCGAGTACGAGAAACTGCGCCGCGAAGGGAGGTTGCCGGCGAGTTTCGAAATCGTCTATGGACACGCATGGAAGCCCGAGCCGAGAACCAATGAAGACGGACGCGCGATCGTGAAAATGCCGCCGCCGCTTGCGAGACGCGCTTGAATCGATAGTGGTTTACCCCTGCCGCGCTTGATTAAGGCGGGTGCCTATGCTAGCGTAGCGAACTTTTTTTGGCTCAGTCTATCTTTTGGGCTTTGTCCATCTGCCTGTGACGAGGGAACGATGAATAGCGTGCTTGGACGAATAATTGCGGGATTGCTGCTGGCCTTGAATTCGGTGGTCGCATCCGCGGCCTACCAACTCAATTTTCAGCCGCCGGTGACCCGCATCGCCGGCGAGATCTACGATCTGCACATGCTGATGATGTACGTCATCCTGGTCGTGTTCTGCGTGGTGTTCGGGGTGATGTTCTACTCCATCTACGCGCACCGCAAGTCCGTCGGGCACAAGGCCGCGCAGTTCCACGAGAACACCACCGTGGAAATCATCTGGACCGTCATCCCCTTCGTGATCCTGATCGGTATGGCCTGGCCCGCGACCAAGACCCTGATCGCCTTCAAGGACACTTCCAACCCGGACATCACGATTAAGGCCACGGGCTACCAGTGGAAATGGGGCTACGACTACCTGAAGGGCGAAGGCGAGGGCATCGCCTTCCTTTCCATCTCGTCCACGCCGCAGGATCAGATCCGCAACCAGCAGCCCAAGGGCGAAAATTACCTGCTGGAAGTGGACAATCCGCTGGTGGTGCCGGTGGGCAAGAAGATCCGCATCCTTACCACTGCCAACGACGTCATCCACTCCTTCTGGGTGCCGGCGTTCGGCGTCAAGCAGGACGCCATTCCCGGCTTCGTGCGCGATACCTGGTTCAGGGCCGACAAGGAAGGCACTTACCGCGGCCAGTGCGCCGAGCTGTGCGGCAAGGACCACGGCTTCATGCCGATCGTGG